>RZYP01000003.1 GCA_009930275.1 Negativicutes bacterium | reverse complement strand
TCCACCTGTTCCCATCCCGAACACAGTAGTTAAGCCCCTATACGTCGAAAGTACTTGGCTGGAAGCGGCCTGGGAGGATAGAAAGCTGCCGGTTAAAAAGACACCATACCATACGGTATGGTGTCTTTTTTTATGTGAGAGCTTTCTATCCGAGCAGGCCCTGGCCTGGGACGCATTAGCCGCCTATAATACAAACGACGATGTCTTACAAGAATCTTTTTGGCGTCATAGTGACATCAACAAAATAACAGTTAGAGGTTGTATAGTTTTGCTTATCAACTCATTTATTTAGGAACCGAAAACATTGGCAAGCTGGGCTGTGGCGTTTGCAAAAGCACAAATAATATGTTAGCATATAGTGTAGTTCATTATTAGGGGGAGTATAGATGTCAGGACATTCTAAATGGGCAAACATTAAAAATAAAAAAGGGAAAACGGATGCTCTTCGCGGTAAAATTACAACTAAAATTAGCCGTGAAATTACTATAGCAGTACGGATGGGTGGACCTGAAGTAACTGGTAATATGAAACTAAAACTGGCATTAGCAAAGGCTAAAGCTAATAATGTGCCAAAAGATAATATTCAACGTGCCATTCAAAAAGGCGCAGGAGCCCAAGATGGTTCTAATTATGAAGAAATTACCTATGAAGGTTATGGTCCTGCCGGGGTTGCTATTATGGTTGATGCTTTGACTGATAACAGAAACAGGACAGCTGCAGATGTTCGTCATTTATTTTCCAAGCATGGTGGCAATCTTGGTGAAACCGGTTGCGTAGGCTGGATGTTCAAACGTAAAGGTGTTTTTGCAATTGACGCGGATGCTGGTTATAATGAAGAAGATTTGATGATGATTGTACTAGATGCAGGTGCTGAGGACATAAAATCAGAAGACGGCGCTTTTGAGATTACGACTAACCCCGAAGATTTTGAAGCTGTTGAAAAAGTTTTAGCTGACAATAATGTGGCGGTAATGATGTCTGAAATTTCTATGATTCCGGATACTATGGCCGAACTTAGTCCAGAAGATGCTGCAAAGGTGCAAAAGCTTTTAGATGCATTGGAAGACTTAGACGACGTTCAGGATGTTTTTACAAACGCAGACTTACCGGATGAAGAAGAATAAAAGCAGGCTTATGCCTGTTTTTTTTTCTAAGAAAGAGAGGAAGACATGCTAGCTATTGGTATTGACCCAGGAACAGCCATATGCGGTTATGGAGTTGTAAAATTAGAAGGCAATCGTTTAACACCAATTAAATACGGTGCAATTTTTACCGATAAGGATGTTAAACCGGAACTCAGACTGAAAATAATTTATGAAGAGTTAACATCTCTGCTTGACGAATACAGACCGGATATAATGTCTGTCGAACAATTGTTCTTTAACCGTAATGTAACGACGGCTATAAGCGTTGGACAGGCAAGAGGCGTCATTTTGCTAACAGCTGCAAATAGGGACATCCCGGTAGTTGAATATACGCCTATACAAATAAAACAGTCAGTTGTTGGGTATGGCGGAGCGGATAAAGAGCAAGTTACCTTTATGGTGCAAAAGTTGCTTAATATAAGGACGAAGCCAAAACCAGATGATGTTGCGGATGCATTAGCTGTCGCAATTTGCGGACTTCACTCTGCAACAACCAGAATCAGGCAGGAGTTGAGAATATGATTGGATCTTTAAAAGGCAATATATCTCATTTAGCGGCGGATCATTGTCTGCTGGAAAACAATGGGATTGGCTTTCGGGTATTTATGCCTGCTATTAGTTTGTCGCAAATAAAAATTGGACAGGAAGTTCGCGTTTTTACATATATGTCGGTCAGAGAAGATGCAATCCTCCTGTATGGCTTCCTTACGCAAGAGTACTACCAATTGTTTTTACAACTGACATCTGTTAGTGGTGTTGGGCCCAGAGTTGCCATGGGGGTTCTTTCTGCGGTTAAGCCTGACGCTTTTTATCTGGCAATAAAGAATAGGGATCTGAAAGTATTGACAAAACTTCCAGGAATTGGTAAGAAAATGGCTGAAAGATTAATACTTGAACTAAAGGATAAAGTTGAAACTTCGGATGGATTTGATGATGTTGAGAGTATCAGTTCTATCGATGGCGCAGATAATAATGCTACAAGCGAAGCCATAGAAGCCCTAAGGACCTTAGGTTATAGCAATACGGAGATATATCCCGTTGTTAAGGCAATCCCAAATTGTAGCGAACTAAGCACCGAGACTATTATTCGACAGGCCTTGAAAAATATGGCTGGGAGGAAATAATGAACGAAGAAGACAGAATCATAACCGGTCAGGAACAATCTGCTGATGAATGGCAGTATAGCTTACGTCCCCGCCGCTTATCAGAATATATTGGCCAGGAACAAGTTAAAAAGAATATGTCTGTTTTTATAAAGGCTGCCGCAGCACGTAAAGAGGCTTTGGATCATGTTCTTCTCTTTGGACCTCCTGGTCTTGGGAAGACAACTCTTGCCAATATAATTGCCAATGAGCTTAATGTTAATATTAGAATTACATCCGGGCCTGCCATTGAGAGGCAGGGGGATTTGGCTGCAATTTTGACGAATCTTGGAGACAATGATGTATTATTTATCGATGAGATTCATCGGCTTTCAAAAACTGTTGAGGAAGTCCTTTACTCCGCAATGGAAGATTTCGCGCTTGATATCATTATTGGAAAAGGCCCAAGCGCCCGTTCTGTGCGCTTGGATTTGCCGCGTTTTACCCTGATAGGTGCGACAACACGTGCTGGCGCTATTGCGGCACCTCTGCGAGACCGTTTTGGTGTTCTTTGTCGTTTAGAGTTTTATCAACCCCAGGAATTAAAAATGATTATTACACGAGCCGCTGAAATTTTAGGAGTAGCTATTGACCAGGAAGGTGCAAATGAAATAGCGCGCAGGTCCAGAGGGACCCCTCGCGTTGCCAATAGACTACTTAAAAGAGTCAGGGACTTTGCCCAGGTGTTTGAGAGCTCAGAAATAAATGCTGAAATTGCTCAGGAGGCGTTGTCAAGGCTTGAAGTTGATAGATTGGGCTTAGATAGAAATGATAAAAGAATACTGGAAACCATAGTAAAAATATTTGGCGGTGGTCCTGTCGGCATAGAAACAATTGCTGCTGCTATTAGTGAGGAAACAGATACAATTGAGGATGTATATGAACCTTATTTGATGCAGCTGGGTTTATTGCAAAGGACGCCAAGGGGCAGAATGGCAACATGTGAAACTTATAAATATTTAGGTTTGCCGTTTCCGGATAAGGAGTGACGATCAATGAAGATATTATTGCACACTTGTTGCGGACCATGTTCAATTTTCCCCGCGATGCGCTTAGCAGAGGAAGGACACGCATTTAGTCTATATTATTTCAATCCTAACATTCATCCTTATAAAGAATTTAAGAGAAGACTGAATACTTTGTGCGAATATGCAGCGTTGAAAAAATATAACTTGATTGTTGACAAGAATTATCCTTTGGAAGAATGCGTAAGAGGTATGTTGGAAGAGCCGACAGTACGTTGCGCCTACTGCTATCGCGTTAGACTTGAGAAAACAGCTATTTATGCAAAAGAAAATAATTTTGAAGCATTTTCTACATCGCTTTTAGTAAGTCCATACCAAAAACATGATTTAATAAAGCTAATCGCCGAGGAAATTGCGGCCAAGGTTGGTATTCCTTTTTATTATGAAGATTATCGTAATGGGTATCAGGAAGGCGTTGACGTAAGCAAGGAACTCGAAATGTATAGGCAACCATATTGTGGGTGTGTTTTTAGTGAGAGAGATCGTTATGAAAAAAAGCCGAAGTCTCAATAGTTCGTCAAATGGGGTAATTAAATGTTAAAAGCTATCATAGGCGTGTGTTTTTGTTTTTTCTTTTGTTTTAATACTGTGTCCGCAGCTTCTTTGGGCCCTGATATAAACGTTGCCTTGGTTGTTAACCAGTTTTCTGCTGAAATTGCATCAGAGAATGAGTTCCAGGCTTTGGCCATACCAGGGAACGAAGGTGTTTCTTTCGGTCCTAAGAAAACTTTTGTCAGTGTTAAAGACGGTAAACTTGTAATAGACGGGAAAATATTAAATGCTTTTGAAATAGAATTGGTAGCCAAAGAATCAAGTAAGCCAATACAAATTAATCGAAAAAGCTATCGCGGAAAAATTTTAGTAAAAGTAAATGCGGATAAAAAGACGCTTATTGTGTGTAACATTTTACCTATAGAGCAATATTTGTATGGTGTTATAGCAAAAGAAGTAATGCCACTGTGGCCCGAAGAGGCAATAAAAGCGCAAACAGTAGCGGCACGCTCATTTGCAATTTCCTGTATAGGAAAAAAGACAAATACCGGTTTTGATATCAGGGCAAATGAGTTAGGACAGGTTTATGGAGGAATAGAAGCGGAACATGCTGCTACAAATAAACAGATTGATGCAACAAGAGGCGTAGTGTTAACATATGCCGGAAAACCAATAGAGGCCTATTACCACAGCTGTAGCGGTGGTTACACTGAAAACAGTGAAAATGTTTGGGGCACATATGTTCCATATCTTAGAGCAGTTTCGGATTTTGATCAGGAATCGCCAAAGTATAGCTGGGAAAAAAGGTTTACTGCAAGTGAGTTAGAAAATCTGCTCAAGCAGGCCGGTTATCATATTGGGAAATTAAAGTCAATCAAGCTATCTCAACTAAAAGCGCCACCTGTAAAAGAAAACGACCGAGGCGTATCAGGCAGGGTATTGAGAATTACTTTTTTGGGAGATGTCGGCGAGGTTGCGTTGGATGGCAGTAAGGTTAGAACCGTTTTACAGTTGTCGAGTACTTTGTTCGATATAGCAGTTGTGAGCAATATCCCTGAATTTATCGAGGTACCGGTATTGGATGTTTACGGTAATGAGATAAGCAAGAAAAAAATACCTGTTAAAACGACAGAACCATCGAAACCAGCCTATTTAAGAGGTTTTGAGGATTTACGGCTCATTACAGGTAATGAAAACGAAAAGATTATCATTAAAGGCCAAGGCTGGGGACATGGTCTGGGACTTAGTCAGTGGGGAGCCAGAGGCATGGCACTTGCGGCCCCTAAAAAAAGCGGGGATTATTACAAAACAATTCTTGCGCACTATTATACAAATGTAAAAATTGAAAAAATATATTAAGGTGGTAGAAAAATGCAGGTTAAAGATTTTGACTATGATTTGCCGCCAGAACTGATTGCACAGCATCCGATGGAACCGCGGGACCATTCGCGTCTTATGGTGGTTGATAAAAATACTGGAGAAATAGAGCACAAACACTTCTATGACATTTGTGACTTTCTGCGTGCAGATGATCTGCTTGTCTTTAACGATACAAGGGTAATACCGGCAAGACTTCACGGCGTGAAAGATACCGGCGCTCGCGTTGAAGTGCTTTTGTTGAGCAGGATAAACAATACTGACTGGGAAGCGTTGGTCAAACCAGGTAAAAAACTGCGTGTTGGTTCAAAGGTAATTTTCAGTTCGGAGCTAACTTGTGAGATCGTCAGTAATACTGATTTTGGCGGAAGAGTTATCAGATTTGATTTTGTTGGTGCATTTGAAGAAATATTAGATCGGTTGGGCGAGACGCCTCTACCTCCTTATATTACTGCACCATTAGAAGATAAGGAGCGTTATCAGACCGTTTATTCGCGGGAAAAGGGATCAGCGGCGGCACCAACTGCAGGGCTCCACTTTACACCGCAGCTGATGGACAAAATCAAAAAAATTGGTGC
The DNA here is from genome assembly GCA_009930275.1 of Negativicutes bacterium. The sequence goes on along the minus strand of RZYP01000003.1, from coordinate 94,211 downwards.
TGAGGAAGTTTTTGTAACTTTACATGTTGGTCTAGGCACTTTCAGACCGGTTAGCGCAGAGAATATTGATGACCATGTAATGCACAGGGAGTTTTATCATATTAGCCCGGAAACAGCTCGAAAAATTAACGAAGCAAAGACCATGGGAAGAAGAATCGTAGCTGTTGGGACCACGGCGGTGAGAACTTTGGAAGCGGCTGGTTCGTCAGGAGTGATACAGTCTGGCAGCAATTGGACTAACATTTTTATATATCCTGGTTATAAATTCCGCTTTGTGGAAGCATTGATAACAAATTTTCATTTACCGCAAAGCACTTTGCTGATGCTGGTTTCAGCGCTTTCAAACAGAGAAATTATGCTTCGATCCTATGAAATTGCCGTAAAAGAAAAATATAGGTTTTTCAGTTTTGGCGATGCTATGTTTATAAGATAAGGTGGGGAACACATGCATGCAGTAAATTATGAATTAATTAAAGAGTGCTCGCGTACCGGTGCAAGACTGGGTAAGCTGCACACGCCACACGGTGTTTTCGATACTCCGATGTTTATGCCGGTTGGCACGCAGGCGACAGTAAAAACTTTGTCACCCGAGGAGTTATATGCTATGGGATCACAAGTAATACTGTCTAATACATACCATTTATTTTTAAGGCCGGGACATGAACTGGTTCAAAAGGCCGGGGGCTTACATAAGTTTATGAACTATGAGAATGGAATGCTTACCGATTCTGGCGGATTCCAGGTATTTAGTCTCGCTGCCATGCGAAAAATAAAGGAGGAAGGAGTAACTTTTCGCTCACACATAGATGGATCGACAAGGTTTCTTTCCCCTGAAATCGCAACACAGGTTCAGGAAGCACTTGGGGCTGATATTGCTATGGCTTTTGATGAGTGCATACCTTATCCGGCAGACTTTGAATATGCCAAAAAATCGACAGAAAGGACCTCGCGCTGGGCTAAAAGATGTTTAGAAGTTCATACAAGAGAAGACCAATCTTTATTTGGAATTGTCCAAGGCGGTATGTATCCTGAATTACGCAAACTGAGCGCAAGCGCCCTGACCGAAATGGATTTTGCCGGTTATGGCATCGGTGGACTAAGCGTTGGTGAGCCTAAGCCTATGATGTATGAGGTTTTGGAGCAAACGACTTGCCACTTGCCAAAAAACAAGGCAAGGTATTTAATGGGTGTAGGTACGCCGGATTGTATGGTAGAGGCTGTAGCTTTAGGCGTAGATATGTTTGACTGTGTTTTCCCAACACGTGTCGCCCGTAATGGTACCGCAATGGTGCCGGAGGGTAGATTAGTTGTTAGAAATGCTGTTTACGCTGAAGATTTCAGACCAATAGATAAAAGATGCGATTGCTATACTTGCCGAAATTATTCCAGAGCCTATATCAGGCATTTATTCCATGCCAAGGAAATATTTGCGCTAAGGTTGCTGACCATTCACAATTTACATTTTTTATTGGACTTTGCTAAACAGATGAGAGAAGTAATAAAAAATGACACATTTCCTGAATTCAAGGACAAGTTTTTAAGTAATTATAAAATTTAGTTAGCAGGATTTTTGATCAAATCGCCGAATATTTATTTTGTTTGTATATTAATTGGAGGTGTCAAATTATGGAGGGAATGTCAGGTGGTTTTTTGACCGCTGTCCTTACGTACTGGCCATTTGTAGCTATGGCTTTGATTTTTTACTTTATGCTCTATCGTCCCCAGAAGAAGGAACAGAAAAAGCGGGAACAAATGTTAAATGCTGTTAAGAAGGGCGACAAAGTTATTACCATTGGTGGGATTCATGGTATTGTTGCAGCAGTCAACAAATCAAAAGTAACATTAATTGTTGCGGAAAATGTTAAAATTGATTTTGATCTTACCGCAATTAGTCGTTTTCAGGATCAGACGAAGCAAGAGATGGCAAGTAATTAAAATTTAATTATATTGGTTTTACGGCAACGAGCATACAGAAGACTTTATTATAGAGAATATGGTGTAGTGTCGATTGCCCAATTAATGAATTATAATTAATTCATTAATTACTATCTGCTCGTTAAAATTGATTGGAGGAGACAAATTTGAGATGGAATAGTATGACCAAGTTTTTGGTTATGACTTTTGCGATCATTCTCGGCTTCGTTTTTTACGTAAAACCGGTGGCTTTTTCAATACGTCAAGGCCTTGATCTGCAAGGAGGCACTCACGTTGTTTTGCAAGCGGTTGATACGCCAGACGCAAAAGTCGATGACGATGCCGTTAATCGAGTTGTTAAAATCATCGAGAGGCGTGTTAATGAACTAGGTTTGACTGAGCCTACCATTCAACGTCAGGGCAAAGATCGGATAATTGTAGAGTTGCCAGGCGTAAAAGATCCTGATAAGGCTATCGCTATGCTTGGAAGAACCGCTCTTCTGGAATTTAAAGATGTTAGCGGCAAAACGGTATTGACAGGCAAAGATCTTAAAAATTCCAAGGCTCACGTTGCCCAAAATAATCAGGCAGTTGTTGGCTTGGAATTTAGCGATGAAGGTGCTAAAAAATTTGCGTCGTTAACTGCGCAGAATATTGGCAAGCCTATTTCGATTTTGCTTGATGGAGAAGTACTCACCAGTCCAGTGGTGCAAGAGGTAATCACTGGAGGTAACGCACAAATTTCTGGATCAAGGAATGTTGAAGAAGCAGAGCATCTTGCTATTTTACTACGCAGTGGTTCCCTGCCGGTTAAGGTTGAAATGCTGGAAACTCGCACAGTTGGACCTACTTTGGGTCAAGATTCCAAAGACATGAGTATTAAGGCCTTTGGTATAGGTACCGTATGCGTCTTTATCTTCATGCTTCTTTTTTACCGTTTATCAGGTTTGGTTGCTGATACAGCTTTATTACTTTATATTTTATTAGTACTATTAGCTATGAAATATCTTAATGCAACTTTAACACTGCCAGGAATTGCTGGTATCATACTTTCTATTGGCATGGCGGTTGATGCTAATGTTTTGATATTCGAGCGCTTCAAGGAAGAAATACAAAAAGGAAAAACACTGCGCTCGGCTATGGAATCAGGCTTTGATAAAGCCTTTTTGACTATTTTCGATTCAAATATAACTACTGTTATGGCCGCTGTTGTGCTATTTTATTTGGGCACAGGACCTATAAGAGGGTTTGCTGTTACATTAGCTTTAGGTGTTGCCTTAAGCATGTTTTCCGCAATCACTATTACCAAACAGCTGTTACGTTTTTTAATTGCCAGTAATGTCGTGAAAAATCCTTCCTTTTTTGGTTGCAAATCAAACAAGGAGGTGTCAAAATGAGATTTCAGATATCAAAGCATTTTAAAATTTTCCTGTCAATAACAGCTGTTTTTCTAATTTGCGGTTTTGCGTCTATGTTAACAAGAGGCTTTAACCTCGGAGTTGATTTTACCGGCGGGAGCTTGATTGACATTAAATTTGATAAAGCGGTAACTGTTTCCGATGTTCGAAGTGTTCTAGAAAAACAGGACTTGGGCAACAGCATTATTCAGCTGGAAACAAGTGAAGGTGCCAGCGAGTCTAAAAGCGTATTGATACGAACCGGGATTATTAATGATCAACAAAGTGCGGAAGTATTAAAAAGTTTAGGTGAAAAACTTGGTAATTATGAAGTAAAGCGTATTGAAAAAGTTGGCGCAACTATTGGCGGAGAACTTGTCAGACAAGCCCTGTTAGCTATTCTGTTATCTTGGGTAATGATGATTTTATATGTAACATTCCGCTTTGAAATCAGGTTTGCTGTAGCGGCAGTATTGGCCTTAGTTATCGATGTTTCGGTTACTCTTTCCTACTTCTCGTTTTTGCAGTTGGAGGTAGATTCATCTTTTATTGCGGCATTATTAACTATTGTTGGTTTCTCAGTTAACAGCACTATAGTTATCTTTGACCGCATTCGTGAGAATCTTAAAATTCACCGCAGAAATGAAAGCCTTCTCGAATTAGTGGACAATAGCATTTGGCAGTGCATGACTCGTTCTCTATACACAAGCGTTACTGCGCTGTTTTCCATTGTTGCTATTTTGATTTATGGTGGACCAACTATTAAAAATTTTGCCTTTGCTTTGTTCGTCGGGTTTATAAGTGGTATTTACACATCAGTATTATTGGCGGCACCAATGTGGCAATTTTTTAAGGAGCGTTTCAAACCAGCTCAATAATATTTTTTTGAGGACCCAAATTTTGAAGTAAACTAAAGTTCAGACATCTTTTGACTGTTTGAACTGTGGTGAATGCTTCATATTTGGGCCTTTTTTCTGAAATAAAGGGTTTTTGCTGAAAAAAATAGAATATGTATGAAATAATATATGAACGGAGTGATAACATGGCATATTTGATACTAATGCTTGTAGTGAGCGTAGCAGTTGCTTTATTTGCAGTGCAAAATGCAATGATGGTTGACGTTAGTTTTATGGCTTGGAAGTTTTCTACCAGTTTAGTAGTTGTCATCATATGTTCGCTTTTGGCGGGAATTATCATTTCATTGTTTTGGCTGCTTAAAATGAAGACACAAAATTATCTACAATTTAAAAAAATGAGAGAGCAGATTGCCGAATTGGAGAATAAAAATTCCAAATTAGCTGAAGAAAATAAAATTCTTATGTATACTCAAAAGCAACGAATGGAAGCGCAGGAATATGATAAAGCTACAATCAAGGAAGCTGATGCCTGTGAAAAAGAGACTAAACAAACAGTAGTTTAAAATGGAGAGAATATGTTAGTGAAAAAAATTGTATTAACAAATAAATACGATGAAGATAAGGCTGGCACGCTTGCAAATGAGTTTGGATTATCACCTCTTCTTGTGGAAATTCTCTTAAGAAGAGGTCTTAGTGATATTGAAGAAATTAAAACATTTCTTTATGGTAGTGATGATCCATTCCATGATCCTTTTTTGTTAAAGGATATGGGAAAAGCTGTTCAGCGAATCTGGCAGGCGATAATACGCAAAGAAGAAATTACTGTTTATGGGGATTATGATGTTGATGGTATAACCGCAAGCTCACTTTTATATCTTTTTCTGAAGAATCTTGGGGCTGATGTATCAGCTTATATACCAGTGCGCAAGAATGAAGGTTACGGATTGAATATGGATGCAATCGACGCCATCTACAAAAGTGGGACAAGGTTAATTGTTACAGTTGACTGTGGTATCAGCGGAGTTGCCGAGGTTGATGCAATGCCCTCTGATATGGATATTGTCATAACGGACCACCATACGCCGCCGGAAGTATTACCGGCGGCGTATGCGGTTATTAACCCGCACCAAAAAGGATGCAGCTACCCTTTTAAAGATTTGGCTGGCGTTGGTGTTGCTTTTAAACTTTGCCAGGCTATTTATAAAGAGAAACATAAAGATGAAGATCTTTGGTCTGATTTATTGGAATTTGTTGCCATGGGCACCGTCGCTGATATCGTGCCCTTAATTGGTGAAAATAGGGAAATAGTTAAAAAAGGTCTCAAAAAAATTCATGAAACACGAAGCCTGGGTTTGCGCGAACTCATGAAGATCAGTGGATGTATTGACAAGCCAATTACCTCCGAAACCGTTGGATTTGCTCTGGCGCCGAGAATGAATGCCGCCGGCAGACTGGAACACGCAATGTCAGCAGTAGAATTATTAGTAACAGAAGACAAAGAAAAAGCCTCTGAAATAGCGTTGAAATTAAACAATGAAAATATTGAAAGACAAGAAATCAGTGCACAAATTTTCAAAGAAGCAGAAGAAATGTTAAATAATCAGAGCAAATCGGATTCTGCCATTGTTTTAGCCAAAGAGGGCTGGCATGCCGGCGTCATTGGAATTGTTGCCTCAAGATTAGTTGACAAATATCACTTGCCAACTATTTTATTAAGTATTGACGGCGATATTGCTAAAGGCTCTTGCCGCAGTATACCATCGCTAAATTTATATGAAGCTATTGATAGCTGCAGTGAATTTTTGTTGCAGTTTGGGGGCCATAGGCAAGCGGCTGGATTGACTCTTTGCACTGAGAAGCTAGACAAGTTCAGAAGTAAATTCCTGGATGAGGTTTCCGCACGACTTAGACCTGAAGACTATGAACCCAAGGTAATTCCTGATTTGATTGTTCCTGTGAGCTATCATTTAACACTTAAGCTTTTAAAAGAGCTTGCTCTACTGGAGCCTTATGGTGCTGCTAATCCGTCCCCGGTTTTTGCGTTTAAAGATGCCCAGTTGAGAAGTCCCGCGGTTATGGGGGCAGAAAAGAGCCACTTGCGCGTTATTGTTGACTATGGCAATCAATCTTATAAAGGTATTATGTGGAACCAAGCGCAGAAAATTAATAGTATTTATAATCATTGCGCTGCAACACTAGCCTTTTCCCCCAAAATAAACTATTGGAATGGTATGGAGAATATTGACTTACAATTATTTGCAATAGATTTAAAGCATAGAATTGCTGATTACCGCAATTATTATGATTCAAAAGATATCCTGTTAAAAAGTATTTTACAAAAGTCTAAAAAAACAGTAGTATATGTAAATAAAGGTCTCAAACCTTCCTTTAAGTTAGACGGGGATAATTATGAGGTTGTTACATATGATAAAAAAATAAATGATGAATATGCCGATGGGGTAGTATTTTATGATTTGCCTGATGTAAACATATTTTGCAAGGAAATATTTCCCTTGCCAGAATCGTATGATGGCTGCCTGTATTTGCTTTTCAATCAAAATGATTATGCTGCTTGGAACAACTGTTCTATGATGAAATATCCAAATAGAAAGAGTTTGATCAGCGAATACAAACATCTTACTGAAATATTAAGGCAGCAAAGTGTTGCAAACGTAAAAGACCTGGTTACTAAGAATATTGGAATAGATTGTGTTCTATCTGCTGACAGCTTGAAGATTTTTGAGGAGTTGGATTTTATTAACATTGCCAACGGTCAGGTAAGCCTCAAATCAAATAGAAAAAATGATTTAAGCAATTCGAAAACCTTTTGCTTGTTACAAGAAGAGTATCGAAACCAACTTGTCATTTGTCAACAGAACATGCGGGTGACTGCAGCGCAAATAGCTGATATCTGGGGTTAAAGGTTAATAGTGGAGGTTTATGATGCCTGAAGTTGACCCTGTTTATAGTGTAGAAGATTTTTTTGATAGTATAGCCAAATATTTGAACCCTGATCAGGTTGCTTTCGTTCGTAAAGCATATGAGCTTGCAGCTGAAGCCCACCTGAGACAAAGAAGAGCCTCAGGTGAACCTTATATTATTCATCCTTTAGGGGTGGCTATGATATTAGCAAAGCTACAGCTAGACGAATTAACGTTAGCTGCGGCCTTTTTGCATGATGTCATAGAAGATACTGACATAAAATTAGAAATAGTTACGGAAATTTTCGGTCAAAAGGTTGCTGACCTGGTTGACGGTGTCACTAAGTTGAGCAAGATAGAATACATTTCCAAAGAAGAACAGCAGGTAGAGAACTACCGCAAGATGTTCCTTGCGATGGCCAAAGATATCCGTGTTGTTTTAATTAAGCTGGCTGACAGACTACATAATATGCGTACTATGAAATATATGCCTCCACACAAACAACAGTCGATTTCACGTGAAACACTTGAGATTTATGCTCCTTTGGCGCATAGGCTCGGTATCTATGCGATTAAATGGGAACTTGAAGATTTGTCTTTTCGCTATATGGAACCAGATTGTTACTATGATTTGGTTGAACAAGTCCAAGCTAAGCGACAAGAACGGGAGGCATTAATCCAGGAAGCCATCGGCGAAATTAAAAAACATTTGGATGCGGTAAATATCCACTGTGAAATTCAGGGGCGGCCAAAAAATTTTTATAGTATTCATAAAAAAATGTTGCGTGATCATAAGGATATAAGTGAAATTTATGACTTATTGGCAGTACGTGTTTTAGTTGATACAGTCAAGGACTGTTATGGGGCATTAGGCGTAGTACATAGCTTGTGGCGGCCTATTCCAGGACGATTCAAAGACTATGTGGCTGTTCCAAAATCGAACATGTATCAATCCCTGCATACCACGGTTCTTTCCAAGAGCGGACAACCGCTTGAAATACAAATACGTACTTTTGAAATGCACCGGATTTCAGAATTTGGTATAGCTGCACATTGGCGTTATAAGGAAGCTGGTAATTCTCAAAAGACAGGTGACAAAACATATGATGCAAAGCTATCCTGGCTGCGTCAGCTTTTGGAATGGCATCAAGATATGCGCGATCCGCATGAGTTTGTTAACACTGTTAAAATGGATGTTTTTGCGGATGAGGTATTTGTCTTTACGCCTAGGGGCGATGTTATTGATTTGCCTGTTGGTTCTGTGCCAATCGATTTTGCGTATAGAATCCACACTGATGTTGGCAATCGCTGCGTAGGAGCTAAAGTTAACGGTAGAATTGTTCCTTTGGAATATAAACTAAATAATGGCGACATTGTTGAAGTTATAACTTCCAAACAGGCGAATGGACCTAGCCGCGATTGGCTGAACATAGTGGGTTCTTCTGAGAGCCGTAATAAAATAAAACAATGGTTTAAGAAGGAACGACGGGAAGATAATATAAGCAAGGGCCGTGAGATGCTTGAAAAAGAATGCAAGCGACTTGGCTACGACCCGAAAATACTGTTGAAAGCGGATAATCTTAAAGAGGTTGCTGCAAAGTTACACATCGATGTCGATGATAACTTGCTGGCTGCCATTGGGTATGGCGGCGTTGCTCTTAATACGGTAATTGCGCGATTAGTAGATATTTACAAAAAAGAGCAAAAGCAAAGCACAACAAAAGATCTTTCTCAACTCTTGGCTAATATGAAGCCACGTACTTCCAAGGCTCAAAGTAGTCATGGCATATTAGTGAAGGGTGAGGACGGCATTTTGGTTAAGTTAGCAAAATGCTGCAACCCTATTCCGGGAGATCTTATTGTGGGCTATATTACACGAGGCAGAGGGATTTCTGTACACCGTGCAGATTGTCCGAATGTCTTAACAAATTCTGATGAGGCAAACAGGATGATTGAGGTCGCCTGGGACATTGACACGGACTCTGTTTATCGTGTTTCTCTGCAGATTACGGCAGTTGATCAGCCAGGCATATTGGCTAATCTAATGATGGTTGCCTCAGAGTCTAAGCTGAATATCAATGCACTTAATGTCCACGTAGACAAACGAAAAACCGCTTATATTAATATGGGTGTTGATATTCGCAATGCCGATCAACTTGACTATATCCTTGCTAAGTTTAAATCAATTAAAGGAATTTACAATGTCGAGCGTATCATTTCAACATCCGTAGGGGGGTAAGCTTTTGCGTGCAGTTATACAGAGAGTTTCTCACGCTTCTGTGACGGTAAAGTCTAAGATTGTTGGAGCAATTGGGCAAGGTTTGCTGATTCTCTTGGGCGTAGAGAAACGAGACTCTGAAGAAGATTTAAAATACCTATATAATAAAATAATTAACTTGCGTATTTTCGAAGATAGTCAAGGAAAGATGAATTTATCAGTAAAGGATGTAAATGGGGAACTCTTAATTGTTTCGCAGTTTACTTTATATGCAGATTGCCGTAAGGGCAGGAGACCATCCTTTGAAATGGCTGCCTCACCCGAAGAAGCAAGATATTATTATGAATGCTTTGTCGAGTTAGCGAAAAATGATGGTTTCAAAACTGAAAATGGAAAGTTTCAGGCTCATATGTCTGTTATGCTTAATAATGAAGGGCCGGTAACTATTATGTTAGACAGTAAGAAAAAATTTTGAAATTTGGAGGATACTAATGAAAGTTTTAGTAATGGAAGTTGGCTCAATTGGAACAAATTGTTATTTGGTTATAAACGAGGAGAATAAATCCGGCGTCGTTATTGATCCTGGTGGCGATGGCGATATGATTCTTGATAAAATCAGACAGAAAGGCCTTAATATTGAAGCGATATTCCTGACCCACGGGCACAGCGACCACATAATGGCAGTTGATGAAATAAGAACTGCTACCGGAGCAAAGGTCTATATTTCTCAGGAAGATGCGGAGATGCTTATTAAGGCTAGCAGCAACTTATCATTATATATGGGTGCTAGTCGCGAATTTAAGGCCGCAGATGAATTTTTTGAAGACGGAGAAACATTGTCTGTTGCCGGTTTGAAATTTAAAGTTATTGCAACACCAGGACATACAAAGGGCGGTGTTTGCTTGATTTGCGAGGATATTGTTTTTTGCGGAGATACAGTTTTCTCTGAATCTATTGGCAGGACCGATTTACCTGGAGGTTCCTATTCTCAGATTTTGCAATCGATCAAAAATAAAATACTGGTTTTGCCAGATGAAATGAAACTGTTGCCGGGTCATGGGCCGGCTACTACTGTTGGTTGGGAGAGACGCAGAAATCCGTTTCTGCAGTAGACAATTATGTTTGAACTTATTGAAAATTACAAAAATAGCACTGTGTTTAAAGTTGCCTGTGCATTAGCTGCATTTTTTGTTTTTTATCATATAGCGGCTTTTTTGTTTCCAATAATGCTAGCTGTCGCACTCGCCTTTGTCTTGCATCCGTTAACAAAGCTATTTACCAAAATTTACTTTGGAAAAATTAAGAAACAGATGCCTGAGAGTGCAGCAATACTTTTGTCTTTTATAACTATTGCGGTCTTCATGTATATAGTGGCAAGAATAATTATTTTGCCGCTTTTTGATGAATTAAACCATTTTTTGGCAGCGCTGCCCGAATATATGAAAAGGCTTGATTCCAATAATCTTGATTGGATTGGGTTGGACCAAAAAACAAGATCAGAGCTTCCCTCAAATTTATTGGCGTTAATTGACACCATGTTGGCTTGGGCTATGAATTATGTTGTGGAAATGATGAAGTCCTTGGTTGAATCTACCTTTGAGGTGGCGGTTCTGCTTGTAGGACTTATAGTAGTTCCATTTCTTTCATTTTATTTTCTAAAAGACTGGCGCGAATTAAGAAAATTATTGATTGATATATTTTCTTATGAAACAAGGCCGAAGGTTGCAGCTATTTTTGATGAGCTGGGTATTGTACTCAGTTCATATGTACGTGGGATGTTCAAATTGTGTTTGCTCGTTGGTATATGCATTACTGCCGGCGTATATGCAATTGGCATCAACTATCCTTTAATTCTTGGCTTTTTAGCGATGATTGCTGAAGTAGTTCCTGTAGTTGGTCCGGTGGTTGTTGCGGTCCCTGCAGCATTTCTTGCTTATTCTGAGTCCCCTATGCATGCCTTTAAGATCATTGTTTTCTATTTTGTTTTTTACCAAATAGATGCCCATTATTTGCTTCCGAAAATAATGGGTAAATGTGTACAATTACATCCGGTTCTTTTAATTTTGAGCCTTTTAATAGGAGCAAAATTATTTGGCATACTGGGATTGCTTTTCGCTGTTCCTGTTCTGGCAATTTGCAAGGTACTATATAAGCACCTTTGGCATTCTAGTGAAGATAAGAGGGTTTTATAAGCGGTGGATTATTTACAAAATATAGTTCTTGTTGCGGAAAACTTGCCATTTGATGTTGGTAAACCTATTTCCGATATGCTTTCCTTATGTAGTTTTACAGCAGTAAAGGAAAGAGAAGATAAAGAAAATATCGCTGGGGAGCTTTATTTGACGGATATATCCTCGGATAAAGCTCTTTCGATTTGTTGTGCACATTTTATTGATGCATTTGGCAACAAGTTTTCTGCGGAGTGCCAGCTAGATAAAAAAGGAGACCGTAGTGAATGGGCGAGATGTGCAAAAATTTCAGTTTTATCAGTAATGAAACAGGCTCATGGGCTTGTCGATATGCCCTGGGGAGTATTAACAGGGGTGCGTCCCGGCAAACTCGCAAAGAAAATATTGCGCGCAGGTGAAGAGCCGGAAGGCATTTTAATGGAAAAATATCTGCTTTCCCATGAAAATGCAACCCTCATCTCGGATATAGTAAAATTACAAAATAGAATTCTTCCGTTAAGAAATAAAGATATTGCTGTATACATAGGGGTTCCTTACTGTCCATCGCGGTGCTCATATTGCTCATTCCCAGCGGGTGTGATGCCCGCCAGCAATGAATTCCAGCAAAACTTTTGCAGTAGCGTTGAAGAAGATATGCGGGCTGTGGTACAATTAGTAAGTATGTATGGCTTAAATGTCAGATCACTTTATATTGGCGGTGGTACACCGACAAGTTTGAATGATGTCTATTTTCAGAAACTTATGGAAAGCATTCTTCGTAATTTCAGCATTTTTAAAATTGATGAGTTCACGTTGGAGGCTGGCAGACCAGATTCTTTGTCGCCACAAAAACTTCGTTCGATGGAGGAGTGCGGCGTTAACAGGATAAGCATAAATCCGCAAACAATGCATGATAGGACGTTAATGGCAATAGGCAGGAAACATACTGTTGAGCAGGTTTATGAAGCTTATAACGAAATTCGCAAGTACGATATTCCAATAATAAATATGGACTTGATTATAGGGCTTCCACAGGAAAAAGAGAATGACATGAGATATTCTCTGGATAAAATGTTGGATTTTTGTCCGGAAAACCTTACTATTCACACTCTTGCATTAAAAAAAGGTTCGCCGCTTTTCAATTTACGCAAAGATTTTGAATTTATTTCGGCTGAAGAAGTGTTTTCCGTATTTGGATATGTTGACTTGATTGCTGATAAATTAGAGATGCATCCGTATTATCTTTATAGGCAACATTACATGTTGGGTAATCTGGCTAATATTGGTTATGCGCGTAAAGGAACTGAATGTCTTTATAATATCCAAATGATGGAAGAACAACACACCGTAATTGGTATTGGACCATCTTCTGCAACGAAAGTACCTGCTTCGGATGGACACCATTTGTATAAGTTTCATATGCCAAAGAACTTCTATGATTATAAAAAGAATGCAAAGCAATTGTATGCAAAGAGAGCCGAAACGGTTGCCTTACGATATGAACAGGGGGAATAAAATTGCTGACAGCAGCACCTAGAGGTACTAAGGACATTTTGCCTGCAAACATTGGATCATGGCGTTATGTTGAGAAATTAATGCGTCATATCTGTGGCCTTTATGGTTACCAGGAAATCCGTACACCTATTTTTGAACACACTGAATTATTCTTGCGTGGCATTGGCGATACAACCGATGTGGTTGAAAAAGAGATGTATACATTCAAAGATCGCGGGGACAGAAGTATTACACTGCGTCCCGAGAATACGGCCTCAGTTGTAAGAGCATATATTGAAAACAAACTGTATGCTGAGCCCGCACCGACAAAATTGTTTTATATCGGCCCTATGTTTCGCTATGACAGGCCACAGGCTGGAAGGATGAGACAATTTCATCAGTTTGGCGTCGAGGTTTTAGGCTCAAGCCAGGCTTTGATAGATGCCGAAATAATTAATCTTGCAGTACATGTTTTAAATGAATTAGGGCTCAAAGATTTGCGTCTATTAATAAATTCCGTTGGTTGCCCTAGTTGCAGGCCTATCCATAGAGAAAAACTAAAGGCTTTCTTTGCACCAAAGCTAGAAGGATTATGTGCGGACTGCAGATCGCGCTATGAGCGCAATCCTTTGCGTATTTTGGATTGTAAAAACGAAAAATGCAGGGAATTGGCGAAGGGTGCACCTCTTTTAACAGAGTGTCTCTGTGATGAATGTAAGGAACATTTTCATGGCTTGCAGGGATTGTTGAGGGCTATAAATCTTGAATTTGAAATAGATCCGAATTTGGTTCGTGGGCTTGACTACTACACCAAGACAGCATTTGAGATTCAATATTCTCCGCTAGGCGCTCAAAGCGCTGTTTGCGGCGGCGGTCGATATGATGGCTTGGTTGAAGAGGTTGGCGGCCCTGCAACGCCTGGTATAGGCTTTGCCATGGGTATGGAAAGGGTTTTATTGGCCTTGGAAAAACAGGAACTGCTGGCTGAGCTAGATGATTCTGTTGATGTCTTTATTGTGACACCGGTTGCCGAATATGCGTCTTTGGCTTTTAAAACTGTCAGCGAACTAAGAGCCGCAGGCCTCAAGGCGGAAATCGACAGCCTGAGCAGGAGCATGAAAGCTCAAATGAAACAGGCCAACAGACTAAAAGCCCGGAAAGTATTAATTTTTGGTGAAGACGAGATTTCCCGCGGTTGTGTAGTTTTACGCGACATGCAGACGAGTGAGCAGGAAGAAGTAAAACTTGATTTAATAAAATCTATTTTGTGTAAAACAGGGGTGCGAGAACATGAGTAAAAGTTTTAAACGCAGTCATCATTGCGGATTATTAACGACGAAGGAAGCCGGACAAGAAGTAACTTTGTGTGGTTGGGTGGCTAAAAGACGAGATCACGGTGGTTTGATTTTCATTGATTTGCGCGACCGTTCCGGAATAGTACAAATAGTAATTGATTCCGAAACAGCGGGGACATCCTTCGGCGTTGCTGAGGATGTGCGTAATGAGTATGTTTTATCTGTTACCGGCAATGTACGTTTGAGATCCGAAGAGACAGTTAATCGTAATATTGACACTGGTGAAATAGAGGTTCTGGCTACAGAGCTGGAGATATTGAATAATGCCAAAACCCCGCCTTTTTATATTCAGGACGGAGTTGATGTTGATGAAAATGTCAGACTTCGCTATCGTTACTTGGATTTGCGCCGTCCAGAAATGCAGAAAAACTTGATTCTGCGCCATAAGGTTACTAAATTGATGCGTGACTTTTTAGACAGCCGTTCTTTCGTAGAAGTAGAGACACCAATGTTAACCAAGAGTACCCCTGAAGGGGCGCGTGATTATTTGGTCCCGAGCAGAGTAAATCCTGGCAAATTTTATGCATTACCGCAGTCACCGCAAATTTTCAAGCAGCTTTTGATGGTTTCCGGCTTAGAACGTTATTTTCAGATTGCGCGCTGCTTCCGTGATGAAGACTTACGTGCGGACCGCCAGCCTGAATTTACGCAGCTTGATATCGAAATGTCTTTTGTTAATGCTGAAGATATCATGGAAATGATGGAAGGCTTGATTTCCTATGTATTTAAGGGTGCCATGGAAAAAGACCTTACCGTTCCTTTCCGCCGTTTGACTTGGGACGAGGCTATGGATCGCTATGGTTCTGACAAACCTGATTTGCGTTTTGACATGGAACTTGTGGATATGTCAGAAGCTGTCAAAGGTTCTGAGTTCAAGGTATTCAACTCTGTACTTGAGAGCGCGGGACAGGTAAAAGCTATCAATGTCAAGGGTTATGGCAATATAGCTCGCCGTGAATTAGATGCATTAGTAGAATTTGTCAGCATCTATGGAGCAAAGGGTCTTGCCTGGATTATGGTTAACGAGGATGGCAGCGTCAAGTCTCCAATTGCAAAGTTCTTTAGTGAAGAACAAATTGCGGATATTTTAAAAACTGGCGAGGCTGTTCCTGGCGATTTGCTCCTTTTTGTCGCTGACAAAAAGGCTGTTGTGGCCCAAGCTTTAGGCGCATTACGTCTTGAGATGGCTAAACGCTTGAAATTGATTGACGAAGATAAGTTGGCATTTGCTTGGGTAGTTGATTTCCCAATGTTTGAATATGACGAGGAAGAGAAACGTTATGTCGCTATGCATCATCCGTTTACATCTCCACGCGATACAGATTTGCAATATTTAACAACTGAACCTGGGCGTGTCTATGCCAAGGCTTACGACATGGTTCTTAATGGAACGGAAATTGGCGGAGGCAGTATTCGTATCCACCGCAGAGACGTGCAGAAAGAAGTATTTGCAGCTATTGGCCTTACTGACGAGCAGGCGAGAGAGAAGTTCGGCTTCCTTATGGACGCTTTTGAGTATGGCGCTCCACCGCACGGCGGTCTAGCATTTGGGTTGGACAGATTGATCATGATAATGGCCAAACGCCCTTCTATCCGTGATGTAATTGCTTTCCCTAAAACTCAAAGCGCAAGCTGCCTGATGTCCCAAGCTCCGAATGATGTTGAAGATAAACAACTTCGCGAGCTTCACATCAGATCTGCTGTTGTTAAGAAAGAGAATTAATCGAAAATAGAGAAATTTGATAATATGCTCATTTTCTGCTAATATAATGGTAGAGTAAAGTTTCCCCTGCGGTGCGCGTTATACATCCATGTTTTGAGCCAACACTTTTACATTGGGAGCCTAGAGCGCCTGCTATTGAAGATAAGCCTCCTTGAGTGGACATCTGAAGTAGTTGGGAGGGCACCCACCTGCACATGCAGGTTCAAAACTTGGAATAAGACGGCATTGTGGGGCAATTTTTTGAGGTTTATAATGGATTTAAGCCGTATTGAGATAGTTATAGGTCAAGATGCCTTAAAAATACTTAAAACTTCTGCCGTTGCCGTTGTCGGTTTGGGTGGCGTTGGCTCATATGTTGCGGAGTCTTTAGCAAGAACTGGAATAGGCAGGCTATTATTGGTTGATTCAGATGTCGTTACCTCAAGCAATATCAATCGCCAATTGCCAGCATTGCAATCCACAATGGGCAAGAGCAAAACCGAGGTATTACGAAACCGATTGTTAGATATTAATCCGAAATGCCGGATTGAAACATATGATGATTTTTATAAACCTGGCGATTTTGAAAAGGTTTTTGCTGATAAATATATATATATTGCGGATGCAATCGATAGCGTTGACTCAAAGGTTGATTTGATTATTTCCGCGTGTAGGAATAAAATTCCAATAGTATCAGCTATGGGCACAGGTAACAAGATTGATCCTCTCATGTTGAGTTTAGCTGATATCAGCGATACGCATACGTGTCCTTTAGCCAGATCAGTTCGAACTAAGTTGCGTCAGGCGGGCATTGTGAATGGTGTCAAAGTAGTATTTTCCAAAGAAAAACCTCAAAAAACACTACAGTCGGACGTACCAGGAAGCCTTGTATTCGTGCCCGCATCAGCTGGCCTGCTGATGGGCTCGTTAATAGTTCGCGACATATTAAGCAAAGGATAAATGGTTTTCATGCGCTGGCTTATGCCAGCGCTTTTTTAATAATGTGAAAATGGGAGGAGAAAATCAGATGGAGAGCTTATTCTCAAGCATATCACCGAAACCTTTAGCTGATAAAATGAGGCCGAAAACACTGGATGGCTTTGTTGGACAGGATAAAATAATCGGTAAACAAAGCTATTTAAGAAGGATGATCGAAAACGATTCAATACCATCGATAATTTTTTACGGTCCTCCCGGAACTGGTAAAACTACGCTGGCCAGGGTGATAGCCGAGATAACAGGCAGTGTCTTTGAAGCAATTAACGCTGTATCGTCAGGCGTTCCGGAGTTGCGCAAATTACTGGGCAGCGCCTGCGAAAGACAAAGAGCTGGTGTGGGACGGACAATAATTTTCATTGATGAAATACACCGTTTTAACAAGGCACAACAAGATGTTTTGCTTCCTTATGTTGAGAACGGAACCATTGTGCTCATTGGAGCTACGACGGAGAACCCGTTCTTTGAAATCAATTCGCCTTTATTGTCCAGGATGAAGGTAATTCGGTTGGAAAGATTAACCGAAGAAAACATCAAATTTATTATTCAAAGAGCTCTATCCGATGCTGCGTGTGGTTACGGAAATGATGGTATAACGGTAAGCGATAATGTTATGGATGTCATAGCGGGTGCATCGAATGGCGATGCGCGGATGGCGTTGAACATTTTAGAACAAGCCATAGCGATGATAGATAATGGTAAAAAAGAATTAGATATTGAAGTATTAAGACTTGTTTTAGGTAATGTCGTACTACAATACGATAAAAATGGTGATTACCATTATGATGTTATTTCGGCCTTTATTAAAAGCATGAGGGGTTCTGACCCCGACGCTGCTTTGCACTATTTGGCAAGATTGATTGAAAGTGGTGAGGATGTCAGGTTTATTGCACGCAGGATATTGATTTGTGCTTCTGAAGACGTTGGCAATGCTGATCCTATGGCATTAGTCGTTGCGAATGCAGCAGCACAGACAGCACATTTTGTCGGGTTGCCTGAAGCACGGATTCCTTTGGCACAGGCAGTTTGTTATATTGCTAATGCTCCTAAAAGCAATAGTTGCTATTTGGGGATTGCTGAAGCAATGGAAGACGTGAGAAACAATAAATGCGGTGTGGTTCCTCAGCATTTAAGAGATGCGCATTATCCCGGCGCTGATAAATTAGGTCACGGAAAAGGATATCAGTATCCACATGATTTTCCAGGCGGTTTCGTGGAGCAGCAATATCTGCCTGAACAATTGAAAGATGCGAAATATTACAAGCCAAAACCTATTGGCGAAGAGGCAAAACTATTTAATAAGGATAAGAATCATTCTTAAAAAGCTGATTGACATATTTTTTCACAATTGTTATTCTTTAGTAAATTACTAAAAATGTTGCGAATAGGCGGGTATTTTTTATGATGAAGCTATCAACTAAAGGTAGATATGGCGTTATAGCGATGTATGATTTGGCATTGAATTCCGGTGACAAGACACCTATTTCAATTAAAAACGTAGCAGAGCGGCAACAAATATCAGAACACTACCTCGAACAATTGATGGGCCAGCTAAGAAAGGCTGGACTGGTAAAAAGCACCAGAGGGGCTCAGGGAGGATATTTCCTGACACGCGCCCCAAAAGAAATTACCATAGGTGATATAATTCGAGTCATGGAAGGACCAATTGCCCCAGTGGATTGTTTGTTAAGCAAAGATAAAAATGATTCACATTACTGTGAGAAATGTGACGCATGCGTAACACAGGGCATATGGGCAAAGGTTGCTGAAAGCATTAGCAAAGTGCTGGACAGCATTACACTGGAAGATCTTTGTAGGAGTGAAAAGAGTGATTAACAATAAGACTGTTGCAATTGCAATGAGCGGGGGCGTGGATAGTTCTGTTGCCGCCGCTTTACTTTTAAAGCAAGGATACAAAGTAATAGGGATAACCATGAAACTTTGGGTGGACGAAAATATAAAAGATACCTCTGACCAAGCATCATTACCTGAAGAGGATGCCGCCAGAGTTGCTGATGTCTTGGGCATAGAACATCATGTTATTGATTTTCGTGAATATTTCAAGAAGAGTGTAGTCGAATACTTTGTAAATGAATATAAAGCCGGAAGAACTCCTAATCCATGCGTATTTTGTAATAAAAAAGTAAAATTTGGCGAATTGTATGAAAAGGCCAGAGAACTTGGTGCTGATTATTTAGCAACAGGGCACTACGCTCGTATTATCGAAGATGTGCATGGATTTAAGCGTATTGCAATGGCAAAGTTTATTAATAAAGACCAGAGTTATGTTCTTTTTCACTTAGGACAAGAAATATTGAGGCATGTCTTGTTTCCACTAGGTGAATATAATAAAGAACAGGTGCGTGACCTGGCAAAAGAGTTCAATTTGCCGGTATTCGCTAAGAAAGATAGCCAGGAAATATGCTTTATTCCTGATAATAATCATCATCGTTTCCTTAATTCGCAATATCAGGAAAAAGAAGGCAGCATTATAGATACCAAGGGAAAAATTTTGGGGAAACATCACGGTGTTTCACATTATACAATAGGACAGCGTAAGGGACTGGGGATTGCTGCTGCGACGCCTTTGTATGTTTTGAAAATTGATTCAGAAAAGAACTTAATCGTTCTGGGGGACGCGGATGAGGCATTAAAAGACCTGATGCTTGTCAATGATGTAGTGTTTAGCGACAATTTACCTTTGACAGAAAGAAAAGAAATCAAAGTAAAAATCAGATACAATGCGATGCCGGTGGCTGCTTATATCGAGCCAGGAGATTTGTCTGGACAAGTAAAAGTATTTTTCAGCACCCCTCTACGCGGTGTTGCTCCAGGCCAATCGGCAGTATTTTATGAAAATGATTATTGCATCGGCGGCGGTACTATTGTAAGCAGCATAAAATCCCGCTGAATTGACATAATTAAGCAAATTTTGTATAATTTTCCGTGTGTTTACATGGAAACAAGGGGCGATAAATAACAATGAAAAATATGACTGGAAATGAAATACGTGAGGCCTTTTTAAATTTTTTTGCAGAACGGGGACATTTAATCCAACCAAGTGCCTCTTTGATTCCACAAGATGATCCTACCCTATTGTTAATTGGTGCTGGTATGGCACCGTTTAAACCTTTTTTTACAGGAAAAATGAAGCCACCAAGTCCAAGAATTACTACTTGCCAGAAGTGTGTAAGAACTGGAGATATTGATAATGTCGGCAGGACTGCGCGTCATCATACTTTTTTTGAGATGCTGGGAAATTTTTCTTTTGGTGACTACTTCAAGATGGAAGTTATTCCCTGGAGTTGGGAATTCTTAACCAAGGTGTTAGAAATTCCGGCTGAGAAGCTTTGGATAACCATATATACTGATGATGATGAAGCTTTTGATATTTGGCATAATGTTGTTGGAGTACCGGCAGAGCGTATTATCCGTATGGAAGAAAACTTTTGGGAAATAGGCTCAGGTCCTTGCGGCCCGTGTTCTGAAATTCATGTGGATCTTGGTGAGGAGAGGGGCTGCGGCAAACCTGATTGTGCTGTTGGTTGTGACTGCGATCGCTATCTGGAAATCTGGAATCTTGTCTTTACGCAGTATAATCAAAATGATGATGGAACATATACGCCTCTTCAAAATAAAAATATTGATACCGGCGCTGGCTTGGAACGTCTGGCTTCGGTTTTACAAAGCAAAAAATCCAATTTCGAAACAGATCTTATCTATCCAATAATTGAATACGCCGCTTCCGTTGCCGATGCTGCTTTTGGTACAAATGAAAAAACAGACATATCGCTCAAGGTAATTGCCGATCACGCTCGCAGTTTGTCTGTCATGATCAGCGACGGTGTTTTGCCTGCCAATGACGGAAGAGGCTATGTTCTTAGAAGAATTTTGCGTAGGGCAGTAAGGCACGGACGACTAATTGGCATAAATAAGTTATTCCTTGCTGAAGCAGTAGATGTTGTCATTAAGATATTCGCTGGCGTTTACCCTGAAATGTCGGAGAAACGTGATTATATAAAACGTGTTGTTGAAATGGAAGAAACTCGTTTCATGCAAACTTTGCAGCAGGGAACGGAAATATTGAATGCGGAGATTGCTGCTTTACGCGGCAACAACGAAATTGTGCTGAATGGTGCTGCTGCCTTTAAGCTTTATGATACTTTTGGTTTTCCGTGGGAATTGACAGCAGAAATTCTTCAGGAAAATGGGATGAGCATGGATAAGGCAGGCTTCGATGCTGCTATGATGGAACAAAAAGAACGTGCTCGCTGCGCACGCGCTGATAAAGAGTGTTTGCCGGTTGTCTACAATACTACGGATATTGAAATAGAAAAACTAATAGTTAACGAAGAGACAAAAGATAGCAAAGTAATTTTGCTTTATGAACAACAGAATCCTCAACCTGTCCAGACTGTAAGCGACGGAGAGTGTGTTGCTGTTATTCTGGATGTGACGCCTTTCCATGCGGAGGGAGGCGGACAGTTAGGTGATACGGGCCGATTGCTAGCGCCTTCCGGAATTGTTGATATTACAACTGCAAAAAAACTTCCGAATGGTGCGACTATTCTCATAGGGCAAGTAACCGAAGGTTTCGTCAATGCTGGTGATGATGTGACTGTTGAAGTCAATGTCAACCGCAAAAATGATATTGCAAGAAACCATACAGCCACGCATTTGCTGCATGCCGCCTTGAAAGAAGTTCTTGGCGAACATGTTAATCAAGCCGGTAGTTATGTAGGCGCAGATCGTCTCCGTTTTGACTTTTCACATTTTTCGCAGGTGACGGAAGAAGAATTGAAAAAAGTTGAAGCCATTGTTAATGAACGTATTTTGGATGCCTTAGATGTAGATATTATGGAAACCGAAATCAGCAAGGCCAAAGAGATGGGAGCGATGGCTCTATTTGGGGAGAAATATGGTGACGTGGTTCGCGTTGTTAGTGTTCCAGGCTTTAGCAGGGAGTTGTGCGGCGGCGTTCATGTTAAAAACACATCCTTTATTGGCATGTTCAAGATTATTTCCGAGTCGAGCAGTGGTGCCGGTGTACGTAGAATTGAAGCAGTAACTGGTCATGGAGCAATTGCTTTTGTTAATGAAACTGAGGCTCTGGTCAGAAACATATCACATAGTTTGAAATGCCGTACAAATGACATTCTCAGTAGAATTGAAAGCCTGCAGATAGAATTGAAAACAGCGGAACAAAAGGCGAACGAGTTGGCAAACAGAATTGCATCAGCACAGTTGGATGAAATTGGAAGCAAAATCAAGGAATTCAAAGGCGTAAAAGCCTTGGTGCAATCTGTCAATGTGGATGACGCAGAAGCGCTCCGCGCACTTGGCGATAAAATGCGTGACAAGGTCGGCGGCGTGGTTGTTTTGGCTAATGTATTGTCTGAAGACAAAATTAACATTCTTGCTATGGCAACAAAGGATGCAACTAAGGCTGGAATTCATTGTGGCAACATAGTTAAAGAAGTGGCAAGATTAACCGGTGGCAATGGCGGTGGAAGACCTGACATGGCACAGGCCGGTGGCAGGGATGCAGACAAGCTGGCAGAGGCTCTCAATGCTGCCTGGGATATAATTGCAGGGCAAGTTAAATAGTACTGTTAAGGAAGGGATTTAATTCCTTCCTTATTTTTTTGTCTGGTTTGTGGTAGAATGGACTTAGTAGTTAGAGGAGGGATAGCCATGAGTGATGTATCGCAAGAAACTATGATGTTCAAACGGAATCCTGAAAACAAAAATGTAGCAAAAACTATTGCCGAGGTGTGCAAGGCTTTTGAGGAAAAGGGATACAACCCTGTTGATCAGTTAGCAGGGTATCTATTGTCTGGTGATCCTACCTACATCACCAGCCACGGTGATGCCAGAAGCAAAATACGCCAATTTGAGCGCTATGAACTAATTGAAGAGTTAGTTGTGAGTTATTTAAAAAATAAAAAATGAAAGAAGGTCTTATATGAGAATAATGGCCCTCGATTTGGGGGAAAAAACTATCGGCATCGCAGTCAGCGACTCGACAGGACTCATAGCACGCGGCCTTGAAACAATTCGTAGAAGGTCTTTGGACAATGATTTTTTGAGGTTAAAGGAACTTATTGCTGCAAATGAAGTTAGCACTGTTGTAATAGGTCATCCTAAAAACATGAATGGTACTATTGGCGAAAGAGCACGCATTTGTGAGTCATTTGCCGATAAATTAAAAGAAGTCTTTCCTGATTGTGAAGTATTGCTCTGGGATGAAAGACTTTCAACTGTAGCTGCTGAAAAGGTTTTGATTAATGCAGATATGCGCAGAGATAAACGTAAAAAGATAATTGATATGATGGCTGCAGTTGTCATATTGCAAAACTATTTAGACAGCAGAAAAAGAAGAATAGACTAATTTCTTACGGGTTTGTTTGACAGTGGAAGTTATCTAGTATAGAATTATTGAGAATAAACAAAAAAAGAGGTGCAGCCATGGATGATAAAGAACTCGAAATGATGGAAGATGAAGAACAGATTATCGTGATGAGTGATGATGAAGGTAATGAGTTTTACTACAGGGAAGAAATGGTAATTCCGCTTGGAGATAAAAATTTTGCGCTTTTAATCCCGATTGATGAGTGTGAATGTGATGACGAAGAATGCGTTTGCCGTGAGGAAGAGAATGAAGAACCTGATGTATATATCGCCCGTATCGATTTCGATGAAGATGGTGAAGCAGTTTATTTAGACCCTACTGAGGAAGAATTCGAAGCTGTGAAGACGGCA
The DNA here is from genome assembly GCA_009930275.1 of Negativicutes bacterium. Next base: position 70,427 of record RZYP01000003.1, on the reverse strand, counting down.
TATGAAGAAATGATGAATTCTTCAGAAGAGTAATTAAGATTTATGCTGGGTAGCTATCTACCCAGCATTTTTTTAAGTATTCCTGCTTATGTTTTGGACTTAAAAGGTGGAGAGAAGATATGAGTAAAAAGTTTATGCCCGCCATTATTATTATTTTGCTTATTATGGCGGCAGCTGCAGCAGCTGGTATAAACTATGCAAACAGCAATAAAGATTTAGCAACCGGAGATAATGTTATCATCTCAGTCTTGCCAGGCATGACAACTGCAGATATTGCGCGGTTGTTACAGGACGGCAAGTTAGTACACGCACCGGGTTTCTTTCGCCTGCAGGCAAAACTTGCTCGTTTGGAAGGTTCGTTACAAGCCGGTGAATATGAGATTGCCAGCGGTATTTCAAATTGGGAAATAATCGATATTCTAGCAAAAGGTCTGGTTCGACATAAGACACTCACAATACCGGAAGGCTATACAATCGAACAAATAGCCAAAAAAATTGAAGCAGATGGGTTAGGCAGCGCGGAGGAGTTTAAGAAAGCGGCAAAGGATTATGCGCCTTATTCATATATGGAAACAGAAAATCAAAATGTTTTGTTCAAAGCTGAAGGATTCGCATACCCTTCAACATACTATCTTTCGCCCGCGAGCAGTGAAAAAGAAATATTGGCAATTATGGTTAGTGAATTTGATTCGCAGCTTACAACAAGTATCCGCAAACAAGCTGAGGAAAAAAATATAAGTATACGCGATTTGGTCAACCTCGCCTCCCTTGTTGAAAAGGAGGCTGTCTTCCCGGAAGAAAGACCGCTGATTGCAGGCGTATTTCTAAAAAGAATGCAGATTAATATGCCATTGCAGTCTGATACTACTATTCAGTATATTTTGGGTGTGCAAAAGAAAGAAATTACGATTGCGGACACCAAAATCGATTCGCCTTATAATACTTACATGTATCCGGAATTGCCGCCAGGACCGATAGCAAGTCCTAGTATTGCTGCTATAATTGCTGTTTTGAATCCGCAGCAGACTAATTATCTGTATTTTGTAGCTGATCTTGAGGGCCGTCATCATTTTACCGAAACTTATCAGGAGCACTTGCGGGAAATTGAAAAAATACATGGACCTCAATAAAGACAACGGAGTTGAAATGAAAGTGAAAACTATAGAAATGCGTAAAAAACCAGAATTGCTTGCTCCGGCCGGTAATATGGAAAAATGTAAGATGGCTTTTTTGTATGGAGCCGACGCTGTCTATCTTGGCGGTAATAAGTTTGGCCTGCGGGCATATGCTGCCAATTTTGATATTGAAGAAATTAGGAAGGCCGTAGAATTCGCCCATGGTCTTGGTAAAAAAGTATATGTAACTGTTAATATATTTGCGCATAATGATGATATTGCCGAATTGCCGGAATACTTAATAGCTCTGGAAGGTGCTGAAGTTGATGCACTGTTAATTTCTGATTTCGGTGTCTGGAGTATTGCACGGCAAACGGTGCCCAACATGTCATTGCATGTTAGTACGCAGGCTAATACCTGTAATTGGGCTGCAGCTGATAGTTGGCAGAAACTTGGCGCTGAACGCGTTGTTTTGGCAAGAGAACTTTCAATTGCCGAAATTGCGGAAATCAATAATAAATGTGACGTTGAACTGGAAGTATTTGTTCATGGCGCAATGTGCATATCTTATTCCGGACGCTGCTATCTTAGCAGTTATTTAACGGGGCGTGATGGTAATCGCGGTGAGTGTGCCCAGGCTTGTAGATGGAATTACGCTTTGGTCGAGCAAAACCGTCCTGAACAGGAATTTCCAATTGAGGAAGACGCACGCGGTACATATATAATGAATTCAAAAGACCTTTGTCTTCTTGATCTCTTGCCGGAAATCATGGAAGCAGGCGTCGACAGTTTAAAAATTGAGGGACGTATGAAAAGCGTTCATTATGTTGCTACCGTTGTCAGTGTTTACAGAAAGGCAATCGATGAATGGCATAAAGATCCTGATAATTTTGCTGTGAAAGACGAATGGAAGGCTGAACTGGAAAAGGTTTCACATCGACCGTATTATTATGGTTTTGCAGTAGACAAGCCTGATCAAAAAGGCCAGATATACACAACCTCCAGTTATGAGCAGACGCATGATTTTGTCGGGCTGGTGCTTTCATATGATGCTGATACCAAGATAGCAAATATTGAGCAGCGCAACAGGATAATGGCTGGGGAAAAATTGGAAGTTTTAATGCCAGACGGCGAGCTTTTTGATATTATTTTAGAGGATATGCGCGATAGCGAGGGCAAGCCCATTGAAGTTGCAAATCACGCCCAGCAAAGATTTACCATTAAGAGTCTCATAGGTCTGCAGCCATATTCCTTATTGCGGAGAAAATGTAAATGAGCAATTCAGAAGGTATCGTTTATGCAAGAGTTTTGAAAGCTCAGATTGCAGAAATAACCAGGATTATGGAAGGGTATGAGCATATAGCCTTGGTTAGCACTATAAATCCAAAAGAAGGCATTATTAAATTGTTTGGCACTCCTGATACTGCGGATGATATTATGTTGATTCTTGCTAATCTTCCGTTTGAGGTTGAGATTCTGCGAAATTTTAAGGAATGTGAATAGGCAAAAAAGAAAAAATGTGATAAAATATCCTGGTAATTGTTTATTTTTTACAAATCTTGGTAGGACGTGTTATTATGGCTAGGATAGAGAAGCTTCGGAATTATTTGAGGGAAAACGGCTTATCAGGAATTTTTGTCAGGGGTTTGTCGTCTATCCGATATTTTACAGGATTTTCAGGGGATGACAGCCTTTTCTACCTTGATCAAGAGCAAGCAATTATAATTACTGATTCCCGTTATACATTACAAGCTGCTTCTGAGGCACCTGAATGCTTGATAATTGAACAAAAGGATGGTCTTTGGGAAGAAGCAGGCAAAATTAAATTTCAAACTAAAAGACTGGGCTTCGATGGTGATTATTTCACATACCGCGAATATCAGTTTTTGCACGAGCAACTGAATCAAATTGAACTTTTAAGTGTAGATCTTATAAGTTTGAGAACCATTAAAGATGAGGCAGAGCTGGCTTTTTTACGAAAAGCAGTAGAAATTTCGGACGAAGCTTTTGCATCTATGCTTAACAAACTACATGCTGGCATGCGTGAGATTGAGGCAGCCGCTATTCTGGAATATGAGATGAGGCGCCGAGGCTCTGAAGAAACCGCATTCACGACTATTGTTGCTTCAGGGAAAAGATCGGCTTTACCGCATGGCGTAGCAACTTCTAAAGTAATTGAAAATGGTGATTTCGTTACTTTTGATTTTGGCGCTGTTTATTTTGGTTATCATTCTGATATTACCAGAACCGTAGTAATAGGCAGGGCTGCAAATTGGCAAAAAGAGATTTACGATATAGTTCTTGATGCACAGATAATTGGCATTAAAAATGCAAAAGCCGGTATCACAGGAAAAGAATTGGACACTATTGTTCGCGACTATATATCGAGTTGTGGATATGGCCAGTTTTTTGGTCATGGTTTAGGGCATGGGGTTGGCCTGGATATTCATGAATTGCCGACAGCTTCCAAACGTGGCATATCTCCTCTTGAGACCAATATGGTGGTTACCGTGGAACCAGGGATATACATGCCCGGCAAAGGCGGGGTTCGTATAGAAGATGTCATTGTTATTGCGTCTGATGGATGTAATGTTTTGACAAAAGCAAGCAAGCAACTGTTTGAAATCAACTAGTATTTAAAAATTCAGGAGGGTTAATATGATTTCTACTAATGAATTCAAAACCAACGTAACTGTTACCATTGATGGTGATGCGTGGCAGGTCGTTGAGTTCCAACATGTAAAACCAGGAAAAGGAGCCGCATTTGTTCGTGCAAAGATGAGAAATTTATGCACCGGATCAGTTGTAGAGCGTACCTTTAATGCCGGCGAGCGCCTGCCTAAAGCCCATATAGACCGCAGAGAAATGCAGTATCTGTATGAAGGCGATGGCTTATATAATTTCATGGATAATGAAAATTATGAACAGGTTGAGCTTACAAAGGAACAGTTGGGCAACGCTGTTAATTTCCTTAAGGAAAACATGGATGTAAAAATTATGATTTTTAACACTCGTATTCTTGGTATTGACTTGCCGAATACTGTTGAATTGAAAGTTGTTGAAACTGATCCCGGCATCCGCGGCGATACCGCGACTGGTGGCAGTAAACCAGCTAAACTTGACACAGGTTATGTTGTAAAGGTACCGCTTTTCATCAATGAGGGTGATGTTCTTAGAATTGATACCAGGACGGGTGAATATATCGAACGTGCTTGATTCTTAAAACGCTCAAAGTTTTTGAGCGTTTTTCTTTTGCGGCCTATATTGACTTTGTTTAGCCATATACCGTGGTATTGGCAAGGAACCTATGGTATAATTAAGCGGTAATGTTGTATGGTTTTTCCATTTTAATTGAGGAGGGCCAGCCATGAATGATGATCAAGAGATTGTGCAAACAAAATTGCAGGAAAATGATCAAGGTGAAATACCTGATGAAGTTGGTTCAGTTAAGATAGCTGACGAAGTAATAAGTATTGTTGCGGGGTTGGCGGCTACTGAAGTTCCTGGCGTTGCAGGCATGAGCGGAGGACTGGCTGGCGGCATCGCGGAGCTTCTCGGCAAGAAGAACTTTTCCAAGGGCGTTCGGGTTATTGTAACGGGAAAGACCGTAACTATAGAAATCTATGTAATTATTGAATATGGAATCTGTATCCCTGAGGTGGCAATTGCAATTCAGGAGAAGGTTAAGGAAGCAGTTGAAAGCATGACTGGATTCGAAGTTGTTGCAGTAGATATCCATGTGCAAGGGATTTCAAGGCGAATTGCCAAAGAGTTTGAGGAAACCGAGAATTTTTAAAGCAGTTATGGGAAAAGAGGGATTTGGAGTATGAGTATACCTGATAGAATCATTTTAGCCTTGTATACTATTTTGATGGCAGTAGTTGCGGTATTTTTGGTTTTATTTGCTTTACAGATAATTGCACCAACTACAGTATACGCATTCTGTGCAACCATTCCAGGAAGATGGGAATACGCCGTCGGCGGAGTTGTTCTTTTATTAGTGAGTTTGCGGTTGTTAGTAACTGGACTAGGTGGGACTGGCGTCAGTACTCTCTCGCTTGGTGAAGATAAATCTGGAAAAATTCATGTTAGTAAGAATGCGGTTGAAGATTATGTATCAGAACTTGCTAATGATATTTACGGTGTTCATAACGCAAAAGCCGTTGCAAAGATGGTTGATAACGCTTTGAATTTGCGTATCAGCGCGTCAATTGAACCTGCTATAAATATTCCTGATACTACTGATGAGATGAAACAGGTAATTCGCAAGAGCGTTATGTCTACGCTTGGCGTTGAAGTCAAGGATATCGAAGTGTTCTTTAAGCATATTCAGGCAAAAAAATAATCAATAATATAGACGGGAGGAGATAGATTTATGTTTTCTGAGATCATGCAGAATCTTTGGGAAAATTACAGAGGACGTCTCGTAGGTGCTATTTTTGGTTTGATCATTGGCGCGATGTTCTTAATTCTTGGCTTTTTCCAGACTATCTTCTTGCTGATATGTATAACAGCAGGCTATTTGCTGGGCAAGCGAATAGACAATAAGGAAGATTTAATGGATGTGCTTGACCGATTGCTGCCACCTGGCCACCACAGATAATAATAATGAAAGAGGAAGATTATGAGTCGTAGAAATGCAAGAGAGCTTGTTCTAAAGAGTTTATTTCAGATAGATTTTTCCAAAGATACAGAGCCTTTAATAGCTTTTGAGGCCGCTAAAGAGGGGGATGCTTCGGAGGAAGAGGACTGTTACGCGCTAACAATGCTGGACGGAATACTGACTAATTTGACAGAAATTGATGCCCAAATAGCAGCTTATGCCATTGATTGGGCTTTGGAGCGTATGCCGGCTGTAGATCGCAATATTTTACGAATTGCAATTTATGAAATTTTTGTTTCGCCCGCTCCCATCGCTTCTTCGGTGGCGATTAATGAAGCAGTTGAAGTTGCTAAGAGGTATGGAACAGAGGATTCAGCAAGGTTTATCAATGGTGTATTGGGAAAGATGGTCAAAAGCCATGGAAACAATTGAAGGATATTTAGGTATTGATACAAGCTGCTATACTTCATCGGTGGCAGTCGTTGGCAGGCAGGGGAATTTGGTTGATGAGGTACGCCGTGTTTTAGACGTCAAGCCGGGAAAACGAGGCCTGGCACAGTCTGAAATGGTTTTTCAGCACACTCGCAACCTGCCGGATTTAATAGAACGGATTTTTCACCGGCATAATGTGAAGGTTATCGGTATTGGGGTTTCCAAACAACCCCGGCCGATTGATGATTCATATATGCCGGCTTTTTTGTCAGGTTATGGATTTGCCAGGAGTATGGCAGCGATGTTGAAAGTCGAAATGGTACCAATCAGTCATCAGGAAAACCATCTGGAAGCAGGATTATTTTCATCAGGTGCGTCAATTGCTAATCGTTTCTTAATGTTGCATGCATCCGGCGGAACAACCGAGTTATTAATAGCAGAGCCTATTGCGGGTTCTCGTTATATTCTTAGTGAAGTTGGCGGTAGCATAGATCTGAATGCAGGGCAATTTGTTGACAGGATTGGCGTTGCGCTAGGTCTGCAGTTTCCTGCCGGCGCAGAACTTGAAAAGGTTGCAACGAAGGCGAGTGAGCCCTATTCGCTGCCTGTTTCGGTTAAAAAAGAAAAAATTAGTTTTTCTGGTCCTGCCACAGCGGCTCTCAGAGCGATAGAGTCTGGTGTAGAATCTGATAGAGTTGCCCTTGGTGTTGAATTCACTCTGGCAGAATCTTTTGCCCGGTGTATCTTGAACATAGTTAAAATTGAGTCAATTGCTGATGTTCTATTAGTTGGTGGTGTGACTGCAAATGATTATGTAAGAAATCATATAACAAAGGTACTGGGTAATCATAATATATTGGTTCATGTTCCTAATCCTGTTTTTAGTTCTGATAATGCAGTTGGCTGCGCGGCAGCAGCCAGGAGAATATTGGAGAAATATAATGATCGATAACATTTATACCGTTAGTGATGTTAATCGAATAATTAAGCAGATGATAGAATCTAATGCTGATTTTTTTAACATACAGATTCAAGGTGAGCTTTCCAACTTTAGAAAGTATGCATCTGGACACTGCTATTTTACATTAAAAGATAAGGAAAGTGTCATTAAAGCGGTTATGTTTCGCAGCAGAGCTGCTGAACTTAAATTCTCACCCAAAGACGGCGATAAAGTTTTAACGATTGGCCGTATAGGTGTTTATGAACGTGATGGCATTTACCAGCTTTACGTTGATTGTATGATTGCCAGCGGCGCCGGTGGTTTAATGGCGGCCTATGAGATGTTGAAAAATAAGCTATATTCAGAAGGTCTTTTTGCCTCTGAGGTGAAAAAATCCATCCCGACTCAGCCACAAAGAGTGGGGATAATCACTTCGCCTTCCGGTGCAGCTATTCATGACATAATAACTGTCGCTAAGAGACGCAACCCCGGAATACAACTAGTCCTTTTCCCCATTAAAGTTCAGGGCTTTGAAGCTGGTAGTGATATAGTAAGGGCCATTGCCTTTATGAACAGACACAAACTGGCAGATGTCTTGATAGTTGGCCGCGGTGGAGGCTCGATTGAGGATTTGTGGGCGTTTAATGAAGAGAAGGTTGTCCGCGCTATAGCAGCATCTGAAATTCCTATTGTGACAGCCGTTGGCCATGAAACAGACTTCACTTTATCTGATTTCGCCGCTGATCGCAGAGCTGCAACCCCTTCTCAAGCTGCCGAAATAGTTGTTCCTGATGTTTATGAGATTCTTCGTTACATTGAACAATTGCGTAAAAGAAATGTTCGCGCAATTCAATCTCTTATCGACAACAACGAGAGCAAAATCGCCGCCTTAAGCAATTCGTGGGTTTTTAAAGAACCAGACAGGTGGCTGATTGATAAAAAAATAGTTGTCGATTCTAATTTCCAACGTTTGACGCTTACTATGAAGAGAACTGTGCAATTATTTGAGCACAAGCATGAACTGCTGATAACAAGACTTGATGCAGGCAGCCCTTTGACTATTATGAGTAGAGGATACAGTATAGCGAGAAATAATAATGGAGTAATTATTAAAACGATCAAAGCAATAAATGTAGGCGATACAATTAATACAATAACCGTAGATGGCATCATTATTTCTGAGGTAAAAGATTTGAAGAAGGCGGTAAATTGTTATGGCTGTGAAGAAAAAAATTAAAGACTTGAAATTTGAAGAAGCATTAAGTAAACTTGAATCTAATGTGCAACTCCTGGAAAGCGGAGAGCTGCCACTAGAAGAAGCCCTGGAGGTATTTAAAGAAGGGGTTGAATTAAGCCATGCTTGTCTTGCTAAACTTAATACTGCACAGCAGGAAGTGCAAAAAGTAGTGGCAAATAATGAAGATGAATACAATTTCATTCCATTTGGAGAGGTTGAAAAATAGTATGGATTTCGCAAAATATTATGATGATAGAAAAAAATTAGTGAATAATTATTTAGAAAAAAGCATGTCAAAAAAAGGTATCTCTCGTGTTGATGAGGCTATGCGATATAGTTTACTGGCAGGCGGCAAACGGATACGGCCTTTACTTTTGATGGCGACCGCTGACGCCGTTGGCGGCAATGGTTATAATTATTTGCCGGTTGCCTGTGGCTTGGAAATGATTCATACGTACTCTTTGATTCACGATGATCTTCCAATGATGGACGATGATGATTATAGACGAGGCAGATTAACAAATCATAAAGTTTTTGGTGACGCAATGGCATTATTGGCCGGAGACGCTCTTCTGACATTAGCTTTTGAAATAATGCTTGAACAGAAAAACATAAGTCCTTCGATATTAATTGAGACCGTTCATGAAGTTGCAATGTGCGCCGGTAATTATGGTATGGTAGGTGGCCAAGCGTTGGACATTGATGATGAAGGTAAAGAAATATCGATTACGGAATTAAATATTTTACATGCTGCTAAAACAGGAGCTTTATTTATTGCCGCAGTGAGATCCGGCGCACGTCTGGCAGGAGCTGACAGCGCACAGTTGCTGGCACTAACTAAGTTCGCAGATCTCATTGGCTTGGCTTTTCAAATTACTGATGATATTTTAGACGTTGAGGGGGACCCGACAGAAATGGGAAAAGCTGCAGGCAGCGACGCAAAGAAATCTAAACCAACCTATGTTACTATTTGTTCACTGGAAGGTGCCAAAGCGCTGGCCGAGAAAACATTAAACGAAGCTCTGGCTTGTCTTGATATGTTCGGTGATAAGGCAGAACCATTACGTCAAATTGCCAATATGGTTTGTAATCGTAAGTCATAATATTAATATGTTTATTTTAAATGTTCTCTCAAGATTTGATATTGTAGAAAAAGGAAGGATTTTCCAGTGCAGTTGCTAAGTACAATAAATTCACCTAATGACATCAAAAAATTGAATACTGAAGAGATGACTAAGCTCGCGCAAGAGATTAGGAATTTTCTAGTCAATGTTATTTCAAAAACTGGCGGTCATTTAGCTCCCAATTTAGGGGTAGTTGAATTGACGCTGGCTTTGCACAAGGTTTTTAACACCCCGACCGATAAAATCGTCTGGGATGTTGGGCATCAGGCATATGTGCATAAAATTTTAACAGGCAGAAGAGAACGTTTTGAAACCTTGCGTCAATATGGCGGTATTTCAGGTTTTCCCAAAAGATCCGAAAGCGAACATGATTCGTTCGGAACAGGCCATTCAAGCACTTCAATTTCTGCAGCTTTGGGCATGGCTGTTGCCCGCGACTTGCGAGGCGACGATTATAACGTCATTGCTGTTATAGGAGATGGTGCCCTCACCGGTGGTATGGCAATTGAGGCACTGAATAATGCAGGGGTATTGCAGAAAAAAATCATGGTTATTCTTAACGACAACGAAATGTCTATTTCTGAAAATGTAGGCGCGCTCTCCGATTATTTGGGCAGACTCAGGACAGATCCGACATATTCACATCTTAAAACCGATGTTGAAAGTTTGATAATGAGCATACCAACTATCGGCGAACATGTTGCGAAAACTGCCAGACGCGTGAAAGATGCTTTAAAGTATTTTTTGGCTCCCGGGATGATTTTTGAACAACTTGGGTTTACCTATGTTGGGCCTGTTGACGGACATAATCTTGATGGACTGATAGATATCTTGGAGCGAGCGAAAAATATAGATAAACCTATATTTCTGCATGTTATAACAAAAAAAGGTAAGGGATACTTGCCGGCAGAAATTAATCCTAACAAATTTCATGGAACAGGGGCCTTTGAAATAACAACAGGCGAGAAAATAAAAGTTGAAGGAGAACATCGTACTTACACGGAGGTTTTTGGTGATACGCTTGTTAAAATTGCTGAGAATAATTCTGATGTAGTTGCAATTACTGCAGCAATGCGTGACGGGACTGGCTTAGCCAAATTTTCGGAAAAATATCCTGAAAGATTCTTTGATGTTGGTATAGCTGAGCAGCATGCTGTAACTATGGCGGCAGGCTTGGCGGCGAATAATATGCGACCGGTTGTTGCCATTTATTCGACTTTTTTGCAACGCTCATATGATCAGGTCTTGCATGATGTTTGCATGCAGAACCTGCCAGTGGTGTTTTGTATTGACAGGGCTGGTTTGGTAGGGGACGACGGTTATACCCATCACGGAGTTTTTGATTATTCATATCTGAGAATGATGCCTGGTATGACGATCATGGCTCCTAAGGATGAAAATGAGCTTAGACACATGCTGTATACTGCACTTAAATTGGGAAAACCGGTAGCGATTCGTTACCCCAGGGGCAGTGGTCTTGGCGTTGATTGTGAAGAGGATTTGAAATTTTTGCCTTATGGTAAAGCGGAACAGCTTTCTAAGGGCAAAAATATCTGTATTTGGGCGGCTGGCAGCATGGTTAGTTGTGCTCTTTCTGTTGCCTCGAAGCTGCAGAAAGACGGCTTGGAAGCCGGCGTCGTCAATATTCGCTATATAAAGCCGCTTGATGAAGACTTGTTGGCTGAACACGCCCAAAGCCACAGAGTTCTAGTGGTAATGGAGGAGAACGTTACAGCCGGTGGTGTTGGTTCTGAAATTCTGGAACTAATGAATGAAAAAGGTTTATTGGAACATACAAGGGTATTAACAATAGGTATTCCGGACTTGCTTGTTCCGCATGGAGACAAAGCTTCGCTTTTTAAGGAAGTCGGGCTTGATATCAATAGTATGGTAAAACGCATAAAAGAATGTTTGGTTGAAGAAAATGGGGGAGAATTGTGTCAAAGCAACGGTTAGATGCACTCTTAGTAGAACAAGGTTTTTATGAAACCCGCTCTAAGGCACAGGCTGCGATTATGGCCGGTTTGGTTCTTGTCAATGATCTGAAAGTTGATAAACCTGGTACACAAGTCGCAGAAGCGGTTAAAGTAAAGATTATTGGTAATAAGCTTCCTTATGTAAGCCGGGGAGGATTAAAGCTAGAAAAGGCTTTAAAAGTTTTTCCTATCTCAATGAATAATAAAGTTGTTGCTGACATAGGGGCGTCTACAGGTGGTTTTACTGATTGTTCCCTGCAAAACGGCGCCAGGAAAGTTTATGCCATTGATGTTGGTTATGGCCAACTAGCCTGGAGTCTTCGCACTGATGAACGTGTTGTTAACATGGAACGCACTAATGTCAGGTATTTAGATGAGTCATCCTTACCGGAAAAAATTGAAATTGCGACTATCGACGTTGCTTTTATTTCTTTGGATAAAGTATTACCGGCCGTAAAAAAAATACTAAGTTCTGATGCATGTGTGATGGCATTGATAAAGCCACAGTTTGAGGCAGGCAAGGAAAAGGTTGGTAAAAAAGGTGTTGTTCGTGATTCGAAAGTTCATGAAGAAGTAATTGAGAAAGTAGTTGCTATGGCAAAAGCAGAAGGGTTTGGCATTGGTGGTCTTGATTATTCCCCAATAAAGGGCCCAGAAGGAAATATTGAGTATTTGTTGTTCTTGACACAGAATCAAACTGACGATATTGATAGTGCTCTTATAAGAAAAACGGTATTGTTATCACATGGCTCTTTACCAGACACAGTAGAGGAGAAAAGAATATGAGATTAGTATTAGGTATTTTTCCTAATCTGGAGAAAAGCAGCGTTCTTAATATTTTGGAACATGTTGTTAACTTTTGCCACACTAACGGCATAGTTGCGGTTTTACCTGACTCAATTGCTAACGAATACGGGTGCAAAGGATACTCCATTGAGCAACAATCCTCAATGAATTGTTTGACAGCGGCAATGTCTTTGGGTGGCGATGGAACGTTATTAAGAATGACTAGATACACCGCATCACTAAAAATACCGGTTTTTGGCGTAAATTTAGGGAAGTTGGGTTTTTTAACCGAAGTTGAACTGCCTCAAATGGAAATGGCAATCTTGAAGGTCAGAGATGGCGAATACAGCGTCGAAAACAGAAGCATGTTACAAGCTGTAGTATTTAATAGCGACAAAGCTGAGGTTCTAAGAGCTCACGCTCTTAATGATTTTGTGCTGACCAAAGGACATTTTTCTCGTTTGGCTAGGCTGGACGTCAAGATAGCAGGGCAAAAGTCAATTGCCTACCCATCTGACGGAGTTATCGTTGCAACTGCTACAGGCTCAACCGCATATTCACTTGCCGCAGGCGGGCCCATTGTTTATCCGGGATTGGATGTTAGCATTTTAACTCCGATATGCGCACACTCATTGGAAACAAGACCGTTGATTATTCCGATGTCAGATGCTATCGAAATCAAGGTTATGCCGCCTTGTGGTGAATGGTACCTTGCGACAGATGGAATCAATATAAAGCGTATAACTGAGAACGAAAAAGTTGTAATTCAAAAAAGTCCACTTAGCGTGAAGTTTCTTCGCATCTATCCTTCAACATACTATGAAACCTGGCAGGAAAAGCTACGAAGGGACTGAACAGAATATTGCTTTGAGGATAATTAAGGGGTGAAAAAATGAAAATTGCCAGGCACGAACGAATTAAAGAGATTATCGAGTCACAGGTAATTGAAACGCAGGATGATTTGGCCCAGGCACTACGCAATAGCGGCATTGATGTTACGCAGGCAACCGTATCTCGTGATATCAAAGAATTAATGCTTATCAAAATTCCTGATGCAACCGGTGGTTACCGTTATGCTTTTCCAAAAGAACATGGCATGATTCTATCCCAAGGAAGGTTAGAACGAACTTTTCAGGATTCTATAATAAGCATTGGAGTTTCAGAAAATTTAGTTGTAATACGTACATTGCCTGGAACAGCGCAGGCAGTTGCCTATGGAATTGATTATATGAAATGGCCTGAAGTATTAGGAACTGTTGCCGGGGATGATACAATCTTTGTTGCCATTGATAAACGCGAAAATATTCCAAAATTTACTGCACACTTAAATGTGCATATTTAATGCAAGGCTGGTGAAAATATGCTTAAATCGCTGCATGTCCACAATTTTGCATTAATTGCCGACGCGATGATAGAATTGGAACCAGGCTTTAACGTTTTTTCTGGTGAAACCGGAGCCGGAAAGTCCATATTAATCGATGCTCTTGGTATTGTTCTTGGCAACAGGGCATCGACAGAATACATTCGTGACGGAGAAGATCACTTCTGGGTACAGGCTGTCTTTGATATTTCTGATTTGTGTGAAACGGGCAAGATATTAGAGGAATATGGCATAGAAGTAGAAGAAGATTATTTATTTTTGCGGCGTAAGGTTGCAAAATCAGGTAAAAGCCTTACTACTGTCAATGGCATTCAGGTGCCTTTAACATTGTTGCAACAGCTTTCTGAACAACTTCTTGATATTCACGGCCAGCACGAGAATCAACGTCTTTTAAAATCCGGAGAACCATTAAATTTAATTGATTTATACGGTTCTGTGGAAATTGATGTTTTATTGAACGACTATCGGGCTAAATACACTGAATTAATAGATCTTAAGCAGGAACTTGAAGATCTTGACACTCAAAATGCTAACAGGGGACAGATTGCTGAAAACCTGGAGTGGGAGATAAACGAGATTGAATCTGCTTCCTTATCGCTTGGTGAAGACGAAGCTTTGCAAGAAACAGCCAAGAAGTTGACCAACAATACAAAAATAATTGGCGCAGTTTCTTCCTCATATGAATTGTTAAATGGCAATGAAAACGGGATGCAGGGAATACTTGATGATTTAAGCGAGGTACGTAATAAGTTAGCAGGGATCATACCATATGATAAGGAAATAGAAGATTTCTATAATATTTTTGAAAGTGCTTGGCTGACGTTGGAAGATGCCAGGCAAAGTTTAGGATTATATATTGAAAATAATGATTTTGATCCAGCATACTTGACAAAGGTACAAGAGAGACTTGATTTACTTTTTAAATTAAAGAAAAAGTATGGACCTGGTTTAGAGGATGTACTAGAGCATTTAATAAAAGCAAAAGGACAGCTAGGCGAACTTGAGTCGCTTACAGAAAAAATAGAGCAAAAACAAAAGCTTTTAAATTCTTTATCTGATTCTTTAAAAATTAAAGCAGGAGAATTAACTTGTGCCAGAAAGAAATTTGCCGGTCTATTCTCAGAGCTGGTTTCTCAGCATATTAAAGATTTAGCTATGCCGCAGGGAGAGTTTCGGGTGCAGTTGTCCGTCAAGCCAGAATTCGGCCCAGCCGGCTGTGATGAAGCTCAATTTTATTTTACGGCAAACCTCGGTCAGGAGTTTAGACTGCTTACCAAAGTTGCTTCAGGTGGTGAACTGTCACGAGTTGCCCTTGCCATCAAAACCGTTTTATTGGAAAAATCCGGTGTACCTACAATGGTTTTTGATGAAATAGATTCCGGTGTAGGCGGTGTCACGGCGCAAAGAATGGCCGAGAAAATTGCAATTATTGCAAATATGCGGCAAGTACTATGTGTTACTCACTTGGCACAGATTGCCAGCTTTGCGGACAATCATATTTACATTGAAAAAGCTGTGAAGAACGATAAAACGATAACATGTTTTAAAGTTCTTGATAAACAAAGTCGTGTAGAAGAAATAATGCGTATGGCTGGTGGAAGCAATATCACGGAAGCATCTCGTCTTAATGCTGAACAACTTTTAGCGATGGCCGGCAAAATTAAGAATGATTTAAGAATAAATAACTAAGAACCATATACCTTCTCAATTTTTAATCTTTTAAATGGAGGAAAGATATATTTTGAGCCAGTCAAAAGAAGATATGCTGTATGAGGAATTTGTTTCGTCCACAACAGTTTTTGAAGGAAAATTTTTGAAAATTAACGTGGATAAAGTTTTTTTGCCTAATGGCAGAGAGGCAACCAGGGAATTGGTCCATCATCCAGGCGCAGTTGCCGTGTTACCGGTTATGGAAGATGGAACAATTGTTTTTGTTAAGCAGTATAGATATCCGTTGGATGCTGTCTTGTATGAAATACCAGCAGGGAAGATTGAGCCGGGTGAAGATCCTTTTCCATGTGCCTTGAGGGAGCTATCTGAAGAAACTGGTTATTCTGTTGCAAAATTGGTTAAACTTACTACAATTGCTACCACGCCTGGCTTTACGAATGAAATTATTCACATTTTTTTAGCAGAAGGACTTACAAAACATGAACAACATACTGATGAAGATGAGTTTATAGAGGTTGCTTTGATATCGCAAGAAGAAGTTCGAAGAATGGTTTTGGAAGGAGCTGTTTTTGACGCTAAAACATTAAGCGCGCTGTATATTTATTTTTTGCAAAAACAGTAAGTTTTCATTATTAATCTCTACAGGTTGAAAAATAAATTTAAATGTATACAGTATATTAGTATTTTTCTGCAGGATAACTGGATATTACAACGAAATATTAATCAGCTTTATATATGCAATTGAATCAGGGGGAGGGTAATTTCAATGGACGTACTAAAAGTATCGGCAAAATCTAACCCAAATTCTGTAGCAGGAGCCCTTGCAGGAGTTTTACGTGAGCATGGAAGAGCAGAAATGCAAGCTATTGGTGCCGGCGCATTAAACCAAGCAATTAAAGCAATTGCGATAGCGCGTGGATTCGTTGCTCCCAGCGGTATGGACTTGGTCTGTATACCGGCATTTATTGAAATTGAAATTGAAGGCGGGCAGAGAACAGCTATTAAGTTGCTTGTAGAACCGCGCTGAAAAAGCTAAAAGCGAACTTCTTGGTGTTAACCAAAAAGTTCGCTTTTTTATTTTTGTATTTTGTTATTTAGATAAATTATGTTTTCTGTATTTAGTGATAAATCTTGCTATACGTTCAAGTGCAATTCTTAGGTTTTGTTGTGAATATGCATATGAACAACGGATAAAGCCCTCACCGCTGTTACCGAATATGCTTCCCGGTATAACCAAAACATCTTCCTCTTCGAGAAGCTTTTCCACAAACTCCATGCTCGTCAGTCCCGTTTCTTTAATGCAAGGAAAGACATAGAAAGCACCCTCTGGAGAATAAAGAGGTATATTCATTGCTTTGAAGGCGGCAATCATAATTTTTCTGCGTGCATCGTATTCGGCAACCATTGCTTCTACATCTTTTTTACAATGCTTAAGAGCGGCTATAGCACCGTATTGCGCTGTGGCATTAGCACATAATACTACATTTTGGTGGAGAAGGTTCATTGCACTTATGATAGCCTTTGGAGCAGTTATGTAACCTAGACGTAAGCCTGTCATGGCGTATGCTTTAGAGAAGCCATTAAGAACAATTGTGCGGTCGCGAAACTCGGGAAATGCTGTGAACATTGTATGTTTATTGTTGCCATAAGTAAGGTGCGCATACAATTCATCAGAAACAATAACAAGATTATGTTTGGCAGCCCAATCTCCTATTGCCTTGACTTGCTCTTTTTGCATTATGGCGCCTGTAGGGTTATTAGGGTATCCAAGTAAAATGGCTTTCGTGCATGGTGTTACAGCTTTTTCCAGATCATCAATTGTAGGAATGAAATTGTTTTCTAAAAAAGTTTCAACGGTAACGGGTTTCGCACCGGACAGAATAATACAAGCTTTATTGGCAACATAGCAAGGTTCAGGTATAATTATTTCGTCGCCGGGAGCTAAAATGGAACGAATAACAACGTATAAAGCTTCGCTGACGCCGACAGTCACCATTATTTCTGTTTTAGGGTCATACTTAACGCCGTAGTTACTAAATGTATCTTCTGCGATGGCTTCTCGCAGTTCTAATAGGCCAAGAGTAGAGGTATAAGTGCTTTTACCAGCGTTTATGCTTGCAATGCAGGCTTCTTTTACCTTTTCCGGTATATCGAAATCCGGCTCGCCGACGCTTAGAGGAACGATATTGGGGTTGTTAGCTGTAATTTCCAGAAATTTAGCCAATCCTGATGGCGGTAAAGCCTTAATGTAGGGTGATACGACTGTGTTAAAATCAAAAGTTGACATGCACAAAAACCTACCTTCCAAATTATATGTGTAAATTTAACTAGAAAAAAGTCCTGCATATTTTTGCAAGACCAAGGCTTCGGGGTATTACTTAAAATTTCACCCGTATTTGTAGATATTATTTCAATAAATCCTATATAAAATATTACAAATCGTATAATAAACCTTGCAATAAAATATACGATTTTCGTATAATTTATCACATTAAATAATTGTTGGCAATATATGAGTTTTAAAAATATTGTATACATTGATATTGTTAACCAAGATGTCATTATATTTACATTTTATATGTGATTATAGCAACGAAGACTCTTGTTTAAGGGTTGTAGATATGATATAATAACGTTCGGTTGAAAAACACACGCGGTTTATTGCGTCTTCTGTCCAGACATATTGTCTGGTTACTGACGAAAAAAATGAATAACCGCGGAGGAAAAACAGGAGGAATTAAAAATGGCAATTATTTCTATGAAACAACTACTGGAAGCTGGCGTTCACTTTGGTCATCAAACCAGGCGCTGGAACCCGAAGATGGCTCCGTACATCTTCACTGAAAGAAACGGTATCTACATTATCGATCTTCAAAAAACTGTAAAAAAAGTTGAAGAAGCTTACAATTTCATTCGCGAGGTAGCGGGTCGCGGCGAAAGCATCCTGTTTGTTGGTACAAAAAAACAAGCACAAGATGCAATGCGCGACGAAGCTGTTCGTTGCAACATGTTCTATGTTAACGAAAGATGGCTTGGTGGTATGATGACAAACTTTAAAACTATTCAAGCTCGAATCAGCCGTTTACGTAAATTAGAAGAGATGGAAGCCAATGGCACATTTGAATTGTTGCCTAAAAAAGAAGTGCTTGGTCTTCGTCATGAGATGGATAAACTCACCAAATATTTAGGTGGCATCAAAGACATGAAAAAACTCCCTGGAGCTTTGTTCATTGTTGATCCACGTAAAGAGCACATTGCTGTATTGGAAGCACATAAATTGAATATACCTATCGTTGCTACTGTTGATACTAACTGTGATCCAGACGAAATTGATCACGTTATCCCTGCAAATGATGATGCAATTCGCGCAGTTAAACTTTTAACCGCAAAGATGGCTGATGCTGTATTAGAAGGACGTCAAGGCATGCAAGTTGCAGCATCTGCAGCTGCTGAGGCCGAAGAAGCAGAGAAAACTGAAGAAACAGAAGAATAGACCAACGCTTTGATTGGTTAGTTGAAAAGGGGAGGAATTTTATTTATGGCTGAAATTACTGCTGCTTTAGTAAAAGAGTTACGTGAGCGTACCGGAGCTGGTATGATGGATTGCAAAAAAGCTTTGACGGAAACGTCTGGTGATATTGATAAGGCGATTGATTTTCTGCGTGAAAAAGGTTTGGCCGCAGCGGCCAAAAAAGCAGGTCGAGTAGCTGCTGAAGGTCTCGTAGAAGCTTATATACATGCTGGAGGAAGAATCGGCGTATTAGTTGAAATCAATTGCGAAACGGATTTTGTTGCTAAGACTGATGCTTTTAAAACCTTGGCTAAAGACATTGCGATGCATATAGCCGCTGCTAATCCAACATATTTAAAACGTGAGGAAGTTCCTACCAGCGAGCTTGAACATGAAAAAGAAGTTCTTGCGGAGCAAGCCCGTAATGAAGGAAAACCTGAAAAAATTATTGAAAAAATGGTCGCCGGTCGTATTGAAAAATACTACAAGGAAGTCTGCCTTCTTGATCAAGACTTTGTCAAAGATTCAGATAAGACTATCAGCGGCTTGATTACTGAAAGCATTGCCAAGATTGGTGAGAATATTTCAATTCGCCGTTTCACTCGTTATTATTTGGGTGAAGGCATTGAGAAAAAGGAAACTGATTTTGCTGCTGAAGTTATGTCATTTGTAAAATAAAAATTAGATATCAAAATAAGAGAACACTATAGTGTTCTCTTATTTTATGAAGAAATGTTTTTTTGTCATGATAATGATAAAATGTTTTATATTGTCAAAGAGGAAATAAACGATGCTTGTAGAATTAAAATTAGGTGAGGAGCCTGTAGGGAGGTAATATAAATTGCCGAATAAATTGAAGTTTAAACGAGTAATATTGAAATTGAGCGGCGAAGCATTGGCTGGCGAAAAGGGTTATGGTATTGACCCTGAGGTTGTAGATTCTATAGCACAGCAGATCCAAGACGTACTATCTGCAGGATTAGAGGTTGCTATCGTTAATGGCGGCGGCAATATTTGGCGTGGGCTCTCTGGAAGTGCCAAAGGAATGGACAGAGCGACAGCTGATTACATGGGCATGCTTGCAACGGTTATTAATTCTTTAGCTTTGCAGGACGCAATGGAAAACCGTGGAGTTGTAACGAGGGTTCAAACAGCCATTGAGATGCGACAGATTGCTGAGCCTTATATACGACGTCGCGCGATCAGACACATGGAAAAAGGTCGCGTGGTAATTTTCGCTGCAGGCACAGGCAATCCCTATTTTTCAACTGACACGACGGCTGCCTTAAGGGCTGCTGAAATTGAGGCTGACGTTATTCTCATGGCCAAAAAAGGTGTGGATGGGGTATACGATCTTGATCCCGCCAAGCACCCAGAGGCTAAAAAATTTGAAACATTGGATTATATCGAAGTAATACAAAGAAACCTGGGAGTAATGGATTCTACCGCCATTAGCCTGTGTATGGATAATAAAATTCCTATTGTTGTATTTAATATTGATAAACCTGGAAATATACTTCGTGCAGCACTTGGCGAGCATATCGGAACTTTGGTGGGAGGGATATAAATGACCGCAATTAGCGATGTTATGGAGCAAACGAATTTCAAGATGAACAAAACTATTGAGATTTTAAGGGCCGATTTGGCTACAGTACGAGCAGGCCGCGCGACTCCTTCTCTTTTAGAAAAGGTTTGCGTAGATTACTACGGTACACCTACACCCGTGAGCCAGGTAGCAAATATTACAGTTCCTGAACCACGCATGATTGTTATTCAACCATGGGAAAGACCTATGTTAAAAGATATTGAAAAAGCAATTATGAAATCGGACCTAGGGCTGAATCCGAACAATGACGGTACTGTTATTCGTCTTAATTTGCCTCAATTAACTGAAGAACGCAGAAAAGAGCTCGTTAAAGTAGTTCATAAAAAAGCTGAAGATAGCAGAGTCGTCATCAGAAATGTAAGGCGAGAAGCTAACGAACATATAAAGAAAATTGAAAAAGCAAAAGAGATTACTGAAGACGAAGCCAAAAAAGCTACAGAAGACATGCAGAAAACAACTGACAAGTTCATTAAAGAAATAGATGTTATTATGGCGCATAAAGAAAAAGAAGTTATGGAAGTGTAAAAAATTGAATTTCATTGTTCCTGATTTACTTGCATATAGGTTAGATATGGCAATATCAATGTTAAATAAGTTGGGGATAAAATATGAGGTTGAAATTACAAAACCTCCCAGGATGATTCCCGATGAATGTCTTGGCACACCAATGCTTTATGTTGTAAGACAAACGATGGCTGCAGATAATACAATCTGTTTAATAAGCTCATATAGATTTCGAAGGGAGGTGCAATAAACAATGGCATATAAAATTATTGAAGATGAATGTGTCGGCTGTGGAACCTGTGCTGGTACATGTCCTGTTGGAGCTATCGTAGAAGATGGAGCCAAGTACAAAATTAACGAGTCTGAATGCGTTGAGTGTGGTGCATGCGCTTCTGTTTGCCCAGTAGGTGCTATTAAACAACCTGAGTGAGTGAATGAATTGCGCAACCCCCTCATTATGAGGGGGTTGCGCCTGTTTTCTATTATGAGTTGTGGACGGCGGTGTGATTATATGCTTAAGAAAATGTTTGACTCTAAAACTAGTGAACAACCGGTGCCCAAGATGTTAATAGACAATAATACAAATCCATTATTTATTCCAAAGCATATTGCTGTCATTATGGATGGTAATGGACGATGGGCTAAAGAAAAAGGCAAGCCTCGTACCTTTGGACACTATGCAGGCGCAGAAAGATTAAAAGAGATAGTGCGTGTAGCTGATAATATTGGGGTAAAAGTTCTTAGTGCTTATGCTTTTTCTACGGAAAATTGGAAAAGACCGGTAACTGAAGTCAGATTTATAATGAAACTTCTTGATCGTTATTTGACAAATGAAATTGAAACCTTTCAAAAAAACAATGTTTGCGTTCGTTTTATGGGCTCACGTGTAGGTCTTCCCGAAAATGTCCTAAAAAAAATGGATGCTGCTGTTGAAAAAACCAAAAATAATACGGGGATAATACTTAATTTAGCAATTAATTATGGCGGTCAGACCGAGATATTACAAGCGGTTAAGAAAATTGCAACTGATGTAAAGAATGGTCTGCTGACAATTGATGAAATAAATTTAAAGTCTTTTGAAGATTATTTATATACGAAAGAATTGCCGCCACCTGATTTATTAATTCGAACAGGCGGAGATTTTCGTGTAAGCAACTTCATGCTCTGGCAAATTGCTTATGCTGAGATATGGAATACCGACATTTATTGGCCAGATTTTTCCGGTGAAATATTTTTACAGGCTGTTAGTGATTATCAAAAGCGGGACCGTCGTTTTGGCGGATTAAATACGAAATAAGCAAGTGGGTGTGATATGTTAAAACGTACATTTACTGCCATCATAGGCATTACGGCAGCATTTTTTTTGATTAGAAGCGGGGGGCTTATTTTTGCTTTGGCAGTGCTTTGCCTGGCATTGGTTGGCTGGTACGAGTTTCGCGTCATGATGTTGAGTAAAGGTTATAAGGTTTACTATTTAACCAGCTGTTCGGCTGTTGCTTTATTAAATATTTTACCTTCTTTTGAACAAGAAAAACTGATAGTACCTATACTAACGGCTTCAATACTTGCCATAATGCTTGAAGGATTATATTATCACAAACGTGGTAATTGGGCGCCTGAAGTGGCGTTATCATCTTTTGCGGTTTTATATATAGGATTGCTATTTTCACACTTTACTATGCTTCGTGAAATATCTTCATTTTCCATGCCTTTCCTCGGAGTAGCCAATATGCCTTTGGGTGAAGTTTTTCTTTGGCTGGTGCTTTTTGGTACCTGGTCAAGTGATACTTTCGCTTATATTTTTGGTTGTGCCTTCGGTAAAAGGCCGCTTTGCCAGGCTGTTAGCCCCAAAAAAAGTATTGAAGGCGCAATTGCCGGCTTTTTAGGCTGTATTTTCGTTGTGATTTATTTAGGCAATGTTTATCTTGGATTTGCCTTTATGAAAACACTTGTTTTGGCTTTTTTAATAGCAGTTTTTGCGCCTCTGGGTGATTTGGTAGAATCATTGCTAAAGCGCTCATTTGGTACAAAAGATTCTGGGAACATTTTCCCAGGGCATGGTGGTGTTTTGGACCGTTTTGACAGTTTGTTATTTGCAATACCAATTACTTACTATTTTATTCGCTACAGCTTTTTGTAGCATAGTAAAGGGTGTGGGGTTCCAGTATGTTAAAAACTATTGCTATATTAGGAAGTACAGGCTCTATAGGCAGACAAACACTCGATGTTGCTAAGGCTAATCCAGATAAAATTAAGATAGGTGCTTTAGCCGCTAATGCCAACGACGAACTTCTGGAGGAACAAATCAAAACTTTTAGTCCTGAAGTGGCAGCTATATTTGACGCTGATGCAGCTAACCGGCTCAGGAAACGTTATAAAGGAAAAACTGAAATTCTTTCAGGTGACGACGGTCTTCGCACTGTTGCTTCCTATAGTGGGATTGATACCTTGGTCGCAGCAGTCTCAGGCTATGCAGGCTTGCGTTCAACATTAGCGGCCGTAGAAAACAAGAAGAACATTGCCCTGGCTAACAAAGAGACTCTCGTAGCTGCAGGCGGAGTATTTATTGAAGCAGTGAAAAGAAATGGTGTGTCCTTGCTTCCTGTTGACAGTGAACATAGTGCTATTTTTCAAGCTCTGAATGGTGAGACGCATGATGAAGTGAAAAGATTAGTGATTACGGCTTCTGGAGGGCCTTTCAGAGGAAAGCAAAAGAAAGACCTGGAAAATGTTTCACTGGAGCAGTGTCTGAAACATCCAAAGTGGAGTATGGGTAAAAAAATAACTATTGATTCTGCTACTCTGGCCAATAAAGGTTTAGAGGTAATTGAAGCTCACTGGCTTTTTGATATTGATTACGATAAAATAGAAGTTGTCGTACATCCTCAAAGCATTGTACATTCATTGGTTGAGTTTCATGATGGCTCAGTAATTGCTCAAATGGGTCTGACAGACATGAAGCTGCCTATACAATATGCATTGTCTTATCCATCCAGGTGGAACAATGCTTTCGGACAGCTTGATTTAGTTAAGGCCTCACCTTTGACTTTTGAACAGCCTGATACAGAAGCATTTCCAATGCTGAAGATTGCCTTTGAATGTGGCAAAACAGGCGGAACAACACCGTGCGCATTCAATGCTGCCAACGAGGAGGCAGTTTATGCCTTTATGGCTGGCAGGATTAAATTTGTTGATATTGCATCAGTTGTAATTAAGGTGCTTGAAATGCATCAAAATAAAAATAATCCGTCCATTGATGATATTGAGGATATTGATAGAAAATCAAGAACTAATGCGCGTGAAGTAATTAAAAATTTGATTTAGATAGAGTTGGGAGGATGACTTTTGACTACGATTTTAGCGGCTATTTTTGTATTTGGCGTTCTTGTAACAGTACACGAATTCGGGCATTTTATTACTGCTAAACTAACTGGCATGAGGGTTGACGAATTTGCTGTAGGTTTTGGTCCTAAGATTTATCAGACAAAAGAAGGCGAAACACAATATTCACTTAGATTAATTCCTTTGGGCGGTTATAACAAAATTGCAGGAATGGATCCTGAAGAGGAAGCAACACCTGACGGTTTCAGTTCAAAACCTATTCTTTCACGAATGCTTGTTATTTTGGCAGGTCCAATAATGAATTTTATCTTACCCTTGTTGCTTTTTTTCTGTATTTTTGCGACAACCGGTATTGACCAACCAGTTAATGAAAATATCATTGGGGATGTAATACCGGGCAAACCTGCCGCACAGGCGGGGCTTATGGCCGGAGACAAAATTTTATCTGTGAATGGTGAAACGGTAACTACTTTTGACGGCCTGGTGGTTTCATTAGCCAAAAATCCAAATTCTGAAGTTGTTTTAGAAGTTGAGCGAGCTGGAAAGGTGAGCGAGTATAAGCTTTTTTCTGAGTATAATGAAGAGTTTAAACGCCCTTTGATTGGCGTATATCCGACTTTTGTCAAGCAGTCGCTGTCTATCTTAGATTCTGCTCAATTATCGGTAAGTTACACGAAGAACGTAATCTTAGGCATGATCAACGGTCTCATTAGAATTTTTTCTGGAAACGCACCTGCTGATGTCTCCGGACCTATTGGTGTCGCCCAGATGGCCGGAGAAGTTGCTCAACAAGGTTTAATGCCATTGCTTAACTTCGTTGCCTTTTTAAGCATAAATTTAGGAATTATGAATTTGTTGCCAATTCCCGCATTGGATGGTGGGCATTTAATTGTTTTGAGCATAGAAGCGTTGCGAGGAAAACCAATTGGGTCCAAGGCTATGAATATGATTCAGATGATTGGTTTTGCAATAATCATCACAATTACCGTTGTAGCTACCTTTATGGATTTGACAAAATAATTTTAAAGATGTAAGGGTGAAGAGATATGGATAGACGTAAAACCCGCAAATTGCAGCTAGGCAATATTTATCTTGGTGGAGATGCCCCTATAGCTGTCCAATCCATGACCAACACAAAAACTGAGGATGTAGAGGCTACGGTTAAACAAATAGCTAAACTCGCTGACCTTGGTTGCGATATTATTCGTTGTGCTGTACCAAATTTTGAGGCAGCATACGCTCTTTCTGAAATTAAGCAAAGAATTTCCATTCCCTTGGTTGCTGACATTCACTTTGATTACAAGCTGGCTTTAGAGGCCCTTGCCTCAGGTGTTGACGGCTTACGCTTAAATCCTGGAAATATTGGTGGTATAAACGAAGTTTCTCTGGTAGTCGCGGAGGCTGCCGAAAGGAATGTTCCTATTCGCATTGGAGTCAATGCCGGTTCTTTGCCAAAAGATATTTTACTAAAATATGGACATCCTACACCTGACGCACTTGTCGAAGCGGCATGGCGTCATATTAAAATATTGGAAGAATTGGATTACAGAAATATTAAAATTTCCTTAAAGGCTCACGACGTGCCTTTAACCATCGCTGCCTACAGGCTCATTGCTGAGCAGTGCGATTATCCACTTCACCTCGGCATTACGGAGGCGGGAACAGTAAATTCAGGAATTATTAAGTCAGCAGTTGGAATCGGTGCTTTGCTTGCCGAAGGAATAGGAGACACTATTCGTGTTTCTCTAACCGGTGATCCTGCAACTGAAATTGGAGTAGCTTACGAAATATTAAAATCACTGGGCTTGCGTGAATATGGCCCCACTTTGATATCATGCCCAACATGCGGGAGAACTCAGATAAACCTTGAAAAGTTGGCGCTTGAGGTTGAAAGACGCTTGAAAGACATAAAAGAACCTATCACGGTTGCTGTAATGGGTTGCGTTGTAAATGGACCGGGAGAAGCCAGGGAAGCTGATATCGGTATTGCTGGCGGAATTTCTGAAGGTCTGATTTTTAAAAAAGGCCAAATAATAAAAAAGGTACGTGAGGAAGAGATAGTTAAAGAACTATTCGCTGAAATAGATAAAATTCTTATTGAGAGGAAGATGGATTAATGCGAGTATCGAGATTATATGCACCTACATTGCGTGAAGTTCCTGCCGAGGCGGAAGTTATAAGCCACCAACTTATGTTGAGGGCGGGATTTATGCGTAAGGCTGCTGGTGGTATTTATAGTTATTTGCCTTTGGCGTTACGAGTTTTGAAAAAAATCGAAACGATTGTACGTGAAGAGATGGATAAGGCTGGTGCCCAAGAATTATTAATGCCAATAGTTCAACCTGCGGAAATGTGGCAGGAAAGCGGCCGATGGGATGTTTATGGCGCAGAAATGTTCCGTTTGAATGACAGACACAATCGTAAGTTTTGTTTAGGACCAACGCACGAAGAAATGGTTACAACGTTAATCAGAAGTGATGTGCGTTCTTATCGCCAAATGCCTTTAAATGTTTACCAGATTCAAAATAAATTTCGTGACGAACGCCGCCCTCGTTTTGGACTAATGCGTGGTCGCGAATTTATTATGAAAGATGCATATTCTTTTGACCGTGACGAGGAAGCTCTTGATAAGTCATATAAAAGCATGTACGACGCGTACACGAATATATTTACACGCTGCGGATTAAAATTCCGGCCTGTAGAAGCAGATTCGGGCGCAATTGGCGGTAGTGGCTCCCATGAGTTCATGGTTATTGCTGATAGTGGTGAGGCAGAAATTGTTTTTTGCACGGAGTGTGATTATGCTGCCAATGTTGAAAAGGCCGAACTAGCACCAATTCTTGCTGATGATGAAGAAATGAAAGAAATTAAAAGCGTGGAAACGCCAAATTGCAAAACTATAGCTGATGTCTGTGGTTACTTACAACTGCCGATTGAAAAGAGTGTCAAGGCTGTGGCTTACAAAAGTGAGAAGGGCTTGATTTTATGTTTTGTTCGCGGCGACCATGAAGTTAACGAAATCAAAGTAATCAATACCTGTAATGTTATCAACCTGGATATGGCTACGGAAGAGGATCTCACAAACGCGGGGACTATTGGAGGATATATGGGCCCTGTAGGCATGGATCCTGAAAAAGTTATAATAGTTGTTGACAGTAGTGTTATGAACATGCACAATTTTTGCTGTGGAGCCAATAAAAATGATTTGCATTATTTGAATGTTAACCCTGTTCGCGATTTCAAACCAACGTATGTGGCTGATATTCGTTTAATTCAAGTTACAGATGGATGCCCGCATTGTGGCGGTAAAATTGCCAAAGCAAGAGGAATAGAAGTTGGTCAAGTTTTCAAGTTGTTTACGAAATACAGCGAAGCATTGAAAGCTATGTATCTTGATGAAAACGGCAAGGAAAAACCTATGGTTATGGGCTGCTACGGAGTCGGAATCAGCCGTACTATGGCTGCAGCTATCGAACAGAACTATGATGATGATGGCATTATTTGGCCTTCTACAATAGCTCCCTATCAAGTCTTAGTCGTGCCGGTCAATGTTAAGGACGAAGATTCTTTCAAAGTAGCAGAAGAAGTATATGCAAAGCTGTTGAGCGATGGAGTTGAAGCTGCTATAGATGACAGAAAGGAACGCCCCGGAGTAAAGTTTAAAGATGCTGACCTGATTGGGTATCCTCTTCGTGTTGTAATAGGCCCTAAAACTTTGGCGGAAAAGCAAATTGAGGTCAAAGTCAGAAAAACGGGAGAAGTTCTCAGCTTACCTATTGATGGTGATTATATTAAGTCTATCAAAGAATTATTAGGAAAGCTTTAGTGCTTAGGCAATAATTACTATTGATGCTGGGGGAATGAGATGAATGTTTGATTCACTAGAATTTGAAATGCTTATGCGCTTATTTTTATCCGCAGTTCTCGGCGGTATTGTTGGCATTGAAAGGGGCAGTGGGGACAGACCGGCTGGCTTGCGTACACACATCTTGGTTTGCACTGGTTCAGCACTAATTATGCTTGTATCAATGTACGCGTTTGATAGTTTTGACACTCCAAGGGATCCTGGCAGAATTGCGGCACAGGTTGTCAGCGGTATTGGTTTTCTCGGTGCTGGCACTATCTTGCATGAAGGTCTTACAGTTCGCGGATTGACTACTGCTGCAAGCCTTTGGATGGTAGCAGCAATTGGTTTGGCAATTGGTAGTGGTATGATCAAAATTGGTATTGCCTCTACAATAATAATGCTGATTACGCTTGTTGTCTTCCATGGCTGGGAAAAAAAGTTCCCTGGCGCTGCTCGCACTGAAAGGCGCTATATTCACATTGTAGTCAGAAATTCTCCGGAGGCAGTTAGTGAAATATTATGTTATTTATCCGAGAAAAACGTTAAAGTCAAGAATATTAATTTAAAAAACAACGAATTACAAGATACTATTTCCATAGAATTATATTTGAAAATTAATAAAGACCTTAATACAAATGAAATTATTGCTGGCCTTCAGTCAATTGAAGGCGTTATATCACTCGAAAATGTTGTTTAGTTGATTAGGGAGGAAGGCATGAAGGAGATATTTTCCATTAGTCCCAACAAGAGTCACTTTTTTGCTTTTCTGAACGGTCAGAATTTCCTGGAAGACGAGTTGAAAGAACTGGAAAAAGTCATACCAGCAAAAGTTTTGGTTGATGCCCAAGACAGAGAATTAATTATTGAATATTTTGCTGCTGGTCCTGTAGCAAATTCATTATTAGAGAAAGTCGCGACAACCTTAAAAGAGATTTGTGACTTACAGAAGGTAAAATTTCTTAAAAGAGAGGCCGAACCTTTTTCTACAGAACTTTTTTCTTTTTTGGAAAACAAGGAAGATATTATCGCGAAAGTACGTTTGAGGTGCTCAGAAGCAGCACCTCTTTTGCGTGCGGCTGAATGGGTTGAGGATGGGCTAAAGCTTAACATTGTTTTTACGGGAAATTCAATACTTGAATATGTTCGCGAAAAACATCTCGATGTTTTGCTTGCAGATATTTTGGATGCTTATTTTTTTGTTAAAAATGTTGAAATTGATTTTTCTGCGGCTGAAGGTTGCGTCTATGAATACACGAACGAGGTAGTAAATCAAGACTATATTCGCTCTTTGGAAAAAGAAGAGATTAAGAGCAACAGTGAAACCGGGGAAGACCTCATATATGGTAAAAGCATAACAGGAAAAGTCAGACCGCTTTGTGATATTCACGAAGAAGAAAACAAGGTAACAATAGAAGGAACAATCGTCGATTTTGAAGAGCGTGAACTTAGAACGGGAGCAATAATATTAAAAATAGCTGTTAAAGATGATACTGATGGGTTGCTTATAAAAATTCGTTTTGGTGATTATAAGGATAACAGTAATAAAAACAGCGATACTAAAAAAGAGTGCGAGCAATTAAAATCAAAACTGAAAAAAGGCCTAATTATAAGATTATGTGGTAATGTAAAACCTGATAGATATGAACATGATGAACTTGTGATGTTCAATCCACAGGGTATTTGTCTTGTCGCAAAAAAAACAAGGATGGATAATGCTAAGATCAAACGTGTTGAGTTGCATTGCCATACAAAGATGAGTCGTCTTGACGCTGTCACAAACATTAAAGACTTAATGTCTACAGTAAAAAAATGGGGCCATACCTCAGTTGCAATTACCGACCATGGGGTTGTTCAAGCATTTCCTTTTGCCTATGATGAAATCGAAAACACTGACTTTAAATTAATTTTTGGAGTTGAGGGATATTTAGTTCCAAATGTTACTAATCAACGTTCCTATCACATAATAATTTTAGCTAAAAATCCTGAAGGATTGCGGAATTTATATCGTTTGATTTCGATTTCCCATTTGAAATATTTAACAAAGCAAAGGCCTCATATTCCAAGGGATTTGATTAATCAGTATCGCGAAGGTTTGATTATAGGCTCTGCATGTGAGGCAGGGGAGTTATATCAGGCCATTCTTAATAAACGTTCTGAAGAAGAAATAGAAGAAATCGCACAATTCTACGATTATTTGGAAATTCAGCCTGTCGCCAATAATATGTTTTTAGTTCGTGATGGTGCGGTAACAGAAATTTCAACTACTGCTGACCTTGAAGAAATTAACCGTAAGATCTATTTATTAGGTAAAAAATTGAACAAACCTGTTGTTGCTACCTGTGACGTTCATTTTCTAAACCAGGAAGACGAAATCCTGCGACGCATCTTGCAGGCAGGGCAGGGTTATAGTGATGCCGATTTGCAAGCCCCTTTATACCTTAGAACTACTGATGAAATGCTTAAAGAATTCAAATATTTGGGTGAAGAGGCGGCTTTTGAGGTAGTTGTTACTAACACAAATTTGATTAGCGGACAGATTGAAAGGTTTAAACCTATACCTGATCGAGATCAACTATATTCGCCCATAATTCCAGGTGCTGAAAAAAAGATCAGGGATATGACTTATCAAAGAGCGCATGATTGGTATGGCGATGATTTACCTCAGATTGTTAAGGAACGCTTAGAAATGGAACTTAGTGCAATAATCGGCAATGGTTTTGCCGTTTTGTATTTCATTGCACATAAATTGGTTAAGAAATCGCTGGATGATGGTTATTTGGTTGGATCGCGTGGGTCTGTAGGATCATCCTTAGTTGCGACCATGATTGATATAACCGAAGTAAATCCTCTAAAACCGCATTATCGCTGTCCAAAATGTCGTTACAGCGAATTTATTGTTGATAACAGTGTTGGTTCGGGCTTTGATTTACCTGAAAAAAAATGTTCTGATTGTGGAACGACTATGTTAAGGGATGGTCATGATATTCCTTTCGCGGTCTTTATGGGCTTTAACGGAGATAAAGTTCCGGATATTGATTTGAACTTTTCTGGAGTTTATCAGCCCCAAGCTCATAAATACACTGAAGATTTATTTGGGCGCGACAACGTTTTTCGAGCAGGAACAATTGCTACAATTGCGGATAAGACCGCTTATGGATTTGTTAAAAAATATTACGATAATAAAGGACGAGAAGTTAGAAATGCTTTCGTCGATGGCATTATATCCGGTTTTTCCGGTATTAAACGGACAACCGGACAACATCCGGGCGGAATAATGGTTGTCCCTCGTGATATGGATATTCACTACATAACGCCGGTTCAATATCCTGCTGATGATAAAAATTCCGGTACAATTACAACCCATTTTGATTATCACTCAATTAATGACAGGCTTGTAAAATTAGACATCCTGGGCCATGATGATCCAACAGTAATTCGTATGTTGGAAGACTTAATTGGTTTACCTGCAAAAAGCATACCCTTCGGCGACGAGGAAACCATGTCACTTTTTTCCTCAACTGACGCTCTTGGAGTAACCTCCGCACAAATTAACAGCGATGTTGGCACTTATGGCATACCAGAGTTCGGTACACATTTTGTGCGTCAGATGATTAAAGACGTACAACCTAAGAATTTTAGCGACATAGTTCGTGTCAGCGGTTATTCTCATGGTACTGACGTATGGCTTAATAATGCACAGGATTTAATCAAGTCAGGCGTTCCTGTTGATGATACAATCTCAACAAGGGACGACATTATGACTTCCTTGATAGCAAAAGGCGTTGAACCTAGTAAAGCTTTTAAGATCATGGAGGATTGCAGAAAAGGGAAAGCTCATAAGCAGGGACTGCCCACTGAACTTTTGGAAAGCATGAAAAATGCGAATGTACCGCAATGGTATATTGATTCATGCCACAAAGTTCAATACTTATTTCCAAAGGCTCATGCAGTGGCTTATGTTATGATGGCCTACAGGATAGCTTACTGCAAAGTTCACTATCCAAAAGAATTTTATGCGGCGTATTTTACGGTGCGTGCTCCAAAGTTCGATGCGGCTCTTGTTTTGAACGGCATGGAATATATGAAGAAGTTCGTTAAGGAAGTCTATTCCCAAGGTAATGCAGCAAAGGTTAATGATAAAGATACTGCTACATATTTAGAGCTAGCCATTGAGATGCTTAGTCGTGGTTATGAATTTGAACGTATCGATATTTACCGTTCAGATCCGCACAAGTTTATTGTAACCCCCAAAGGACTTTTGCCACCATTAGCAGGTCTTGCCGGCATTGGTGAAACAGCTGCTGATAACATTGCAAGAGCCAGACAAGGGCCACCGTTTATTTCCCAGGAGGATTTGAAAAATCGAGCGGGGATACCAAAATCATCGTTGGAAGCACTTGCTGCGCATGGTTCTTTGGATGGATTGCCAGAAACTGACCAAATTGGTTTATTCGGGTAGGGGCTAATATTGCTTGTATTATTAGGTGTGTAGTGTTATAATGTATAAAGATAAATTATGTCTTATTTTAAAGAGTGGGTTTGTGACCCACTCTTTTGTCTACTAACAGCCTTTTTTAACAAAAAGTTGCGGAGGTGGCTTAAATGCAAAAGGAAAAGCTGGAAGAAATGATTGCTGCTTTGGTTTTGCCAATCATTGAGGGAACGGACTTAGACTTGGTTGATATCGAATATGTGCGCGAGAGAGAATGGTATTTGCGGATTTACATTGATAAGCCAGGCGGAATTGAAATCGATGATTGTCAATATGTTAGTGAAAAATTGACAAAACTACTTGATGAAAAAGATCCTATTAAAGATAAGTACTATCTCGAAGTTTCTTCTCCCGGAATTGACAGGCCTTTAAAGAAGGATAAAGACTTTGAAAGAGCATATGGCAAGAAGGTCGACTTACTCTTTTTTGCACCTTGGAACGGGGCTAAAACAATAGAGGGAGTTTTGATTTCCCATGATGCCAATAGTGTTACCGTTTTGTTGAATGACAATAATACTGTGATTGAACGAAAACTGATCTCAAGTATTAGGCCACACATTGAATTTTAAGTTAAATAATTTTTACATAGGAGGAATTTTTAAGTGAATGCGGATTTCGTACAAGCGATATTTGAATTAGGAAAGGAGAAAGGAATATCTCCTGAGCTTTTGTATCAGGCTGTTGAAGAAGCTCTAATCACGGCTTATAAAAAGAATTTTGGTTCTTCACAAAATGTTCGCGTTGACCTGAACAAACAGACTGGCGAAATTCATGTTTATGCAAGGAAAAATGTTGTTGAGGCTGTAACCGATTCAGCTCAAGAATTAAGCCTTGATGAAGCAAGAAAGATTAACCCAAATTATGAGGTTAATGACATTATAGAAATTGAAGTCACACCGAGAAATTTTGGTAGAATTGCAGCCCAAAATGCCAAGCAAGTAGTGGTACAAAGAATTCGAGAAGCTGAGCGTGGTATGGTTTTTGAAAAGTTTTCCAGCCGCGAAAATGATATTGTAAATGGCGTCGTCCAACGTTTGGAAAACCGTAACGTCTACATTGACCTTGGCAGAGCAGAAGCTATTTTGATGCCCAACGAACAAATACCAAGCGAAGTATATCAACATCATGACAGAATTAAAACATATATCGTAGAGGTTAAGAAAACTAATAAAGGGCCTCAGATTATGGTCTCCAGAACGCACCCCGGTTTACTCAAACGCCTTTTTGAGCTGGAGGTACCTGAAATACATGACGGATTAGTTGAGATTAAATCGGTAGCGCGTGAACCAGGCATGCGTTCCAAGATATCGGTCTATACAAAAGATGAAAATATTGACCCGGTTGGTGCCTGCGTTGGCCAAAAAGGTATGCGCGTGCAGACAATTGTAAACGAACTTCGTGGCGAAAAAATTGACATAGTTAAATATAGTTCTAACCCAGAACAGTATGTTGCCAATGCTCTTTCACCTGCCAAGGTTTTGATGGCTATTGCGGATGAAAATGAAAAAATATGCCGCGTAGTCGTTCCTGATTATCAGCTCTCACTTGCTATCGGTAAAGAAGGCCAGAACGCGCGTTTGGCTGCTAAATTGACCGGATGGAAGATTGATATTAAGAGCGAATCACAAGCTGTTGCAGCTGGAGATTTTCAAAATGCTGAGAATTTAGAGGAAAGTGATAGCAATGAAGGTTAAAAAAATACCGCAACGCAGATGTGTCGGTTGTAATAATATGAAGGACAAGAAGGAATTAATTCGCGTCGTAAGGTCAGTTGAGGGTGAAGTGTCAATCGATAAGGTTGGCAAAAAACCAGGTAGAGGGGCCTATGTTTGTCTTTCAAGCGAATGTATTACTAAGGCTGTTAAGGAAAAACGCCTCGAAAAGGCATTGGATGTTGCCATTGACAAAGAGCTTTACGAAAAGTTATTAGAGGAATTGCACAATGATTGATGAGAAAAGAATTCTTTTTGCGCTTGGTTTAGCGCAAAAGGCAGGTAAGCTGGCATCAGGCGATTTTGCTGTTAAATCAGCATTAAAAGGCCGAAAAGTAAAACTTCTTCTGCTTGCACATGATGCTGCTGATAATTCAAAAAAAGACATATATTATTTGGCTGAGCTTACCGGCGTTAAAGTTGTTGAAAGTTTAACGCGTGAGCAGCTGGGGATGGCCATAGGAAAAGCAAAGAGAACAGCTATTGCCGTTCTGGACGTTAATTTTGCCGGTATGATGACAAAAGAATAATGCCCGATTATAAGTTTGGAGGTGGACGAATGGGTAAGTATAGAGTATTTGAAATTGCTAAAGAATTTGAAACTAGCAGTAAGGTGATAATTGATATTTTGAGTAGAAATGACATTCACGTTAAGAATCATATGAGCAGCATTGATGATGGTGATAGGAATATTGTAGCAAAAACATTTGAGCGGAAAGCTGATAAACCATCAGCGAAACCGATAGCGACTCCTGCTGTTGGTACACATGCGTCTCATGTAAAGGGAAGTAATGAAAAACCGGTTAGTGAGAATGCGCAACAGTTACCACCTAAAAAGGCAAACGAAGATCAAACAAGACGTCAACATGATTCCGTAAGAGCGAGCGCACCAAGTAGACAAGTGCCACAACAGCAGAAAAGTTCCCAACAATTTGTCGTTGGTGGGGGGGATAATCGTGTTCATAATCAAACACAGCGTCCTCAGCACAGTACAAATCGTCCGGCTCCTGTTCAAGGTGCTGTTAGAAAAGATTATACTCAAGGCGGTTCTTCACCTGGATATAAGCCGCAACAGAGACCGCAGAATGCACAACGCCCTATGACACCGGCTTCTTCAAACCGACCGGCGTATGCTGGTAGCGGAACTAATCCGAGACCACAATATGCACAAGGCACTGCTAATCGTCCGCCTTATCAAGGCTCGCAGCCTGCTAGAAGTAACGCCCCCGGACAGCATAGGCCAGCTTCCGCAAGACCTGCGACTCAGGCGAAACCGGCGGCGAGGCCTCAGTCTACAGACTTTGCTCGTAAAACAACAAATAAGAACCGACCTGAATCAAAAACTCCGATACAAGGATCCTATGCTACTAAAGGAAGTCGTCCAGCCCACAGCAAGACGCATATGGGACGCAGCAATAAAAGAATGGGTTCCTCCGGACAACAGGCGGTTACACCAAAGGTTTATGAGGTAGTTAAACCTACTCATGTTGAAATCGGTGAAACCATTAATGTAAAAACTTTTGCGGATTTAATTAAGCGTGAAGTAAGTGAAGTTATAAAGCATTTATTTATGTTGGGCGTTATGGTAACAATAAACCAGAATATTGACTTCGAAACAGCTGTTTTGGTAGGTTCTGAATTTGGCGTTGAAGTTACAGCACTACCACCTGAGGAAGACCCTACTGAAATTCCAGAAGTTGAGGACGATCCGGCAAAACGCGTTTCCCGTCCGCCAGTTATAACTGTCATGGGGCACGTTGACCATGGTAAAACATCTTTGTTGGATGCAATAAGGAAGACGCACGTGACTGCCCGCGAAGCAGGCGGCATTACGCAGCATATCGGCGCCTATCAGGTAAACTACCAAGGTAAGAGGATTGTTTTCCTTGATACACCGGGACACGAGGCATTTACTGCAATGCGTGCTCGCGGTGCGCAGGTTACCGACGTTGCTATTCTTGTTGTAGCGGCTGATGATGGTGTTATGCCGCAAACAGTCGAGGCTATAAATCATGCTAAGGCGGCTAAAGTACCCATTATCGTTGCTATAAACAAGATGGATCGCGAAGGTGCTAACCCCGATCATGTTAAACAGCAATTGGCTGAACTTGAATTAATTCCCGAAGACTGGGGCGGGGAAACTATCATGGTTCCCGTTTCAGCACATAAAAAAACAGGTATTTCCGAGTTGCTTGAGATGATTCTTCTTGTTGCGGAAATGCAGGATTTGAAAGCAAACGCAGATATTCCAGCGCATGGAACAATAATAGAGGCACAGCTTGATAAAGGTCGTGGCCCTGTTGCAACTGTCTTGATTGAAAAGGGTACCTTAAGAATTGGTGATACTATAATTGCCGGTACTTCTTATGGTAAAGTAAGAGCCATGATAAATGACCGTGGCGAAAAAGTTAAAAAAGCTACCCCTTCAACTCCGGTAGAAGTTTTAGGACTTAATGACGTTCCTATGGCTGGTGATATATTAGATGCAACAGAGGAAAAAATTGCTCGTTCGGTTGCTGAAAAACGTATTGCCAAAAAGAAAACGGAAGAAATTCAGCAACATACAAAAGTTTCGTTGGATGATATTTTCCAACGCATACAAGAAGGCGAGTTAAAAGAGCTTAATATTGTCGTTAAGGCTGATGTTCAAGGAACGATAGAAGCACTGAAACAATCGCTGACTAATATTAAAAACGAAGAGGTCAAGGTTGTAATTGTCCATGCAGGTGTCGGAACAATTAACGAGTCCGACGTAATGCTGGCCTCTGCTGCCAATGCCTTGATAATAGGCTTTAATGTTCGACCGGACGCTAACGCACGGAAGGCAGCTGAGTCTGAAAAAGTTGACATACGCACTTATCGTGTTATTTATGACGCTTTAAATGATGTTGAAGCTGCCATTAAAGGCATGCTTGCCCCCAAATTTAAAGAAGTTATCCAAGGCAGGGCAGAAGTAAGGCAGGTTATAACAATTTCTAAAATGTTAATTGCCGGCTGCTATGTATTGGATGGGAAGATTACCAGTTCATCGAAGGTCAGATTGATACGTGACGGTATAGTTGTTCATGAAGGTGAGATTGAATCTCTTCGCCGTTTTAAAGATGATGTGCGCGAAGTAGCTACTGGTTTTGAGTGTGGTATTACCCTGGAAAAATACCGCGAAGTCAAAGAGGGCGATATCTTTGAAGCCTACACAATGGAAGAAATTAAAGCATAATTGCGACATGAGGTGATATTATGGCAAGACTGCGTGTCGAAAAATTACAAGAAGCGATTAAACAAGAAATAAGTAAAATCGTGCTGAACGACATCAAAGACCCACGAATCAAATTTGTTTCTATAACTGCGGTCGAATTGACCGATGATTTGAGCTTTGCAAAAATATATGTTAGCTTCTATGGACCTGAAGCAGAGCAAAAAGAAGCATGGGCAGCTTTAAAAAAAGCTCTTGGTTATATTAGAACAGAAATAGCCAAACGAATTCGTTTGCGCGTAGCGCCTTCTTTGATTCTGTGTCAAGATAAGTCGCTAGAGTATAGCGCTCATATTCAAGGTCTTTTGCAAAAAATCAAAAGCATTGATGAGGCTGAAAATGAGTAAAATTTTAACGATGGCCGAAGTTGCAACTTTGCTGGATGGGGTTAATGATATTGTCCTGGTAAGTCATATCAATCCTGACGGTGATGCGCTTGGTTCTACAATTGCCTTAGCTGCAGGTTTAAAAAAAATAGGTAAAAATGTAACCATGACAGTTGATGACGACATTTCATCTTATTATAATTTTATGCCTGGCATAGAACAATTTGTCAGGTTCAAACCGGAAGATATAATAAAGGCCGATTTGCTTATAATAAATGACGCTAGCTCATTGGACCGAATTGGTATAGTAGCCGAATGTGTTAAGGCCCCAACCTTGAATATTGATCATCACGTTTCTAATACAGGGTATGCGGATTATCTTTATTTAGATATTAATGCTGCGGCCACAGGTGAAATTGTTTATCGTCTATTCAAAGAATTAAAAGTTGAAATAGACTTGCAAATGGCTTTTTGTTTGTACGTTGCAATTGTTACAGACTGTGGTTATTTCAAATATTCTAATACCACTCCGGAGTGTATGATTTGTGCGGCTGATTTGTTAGCTATTGGTGTTGAGCCTGATGTTATTTCAGACTTTTTAGAGATGAAGACCCGAGATGACATTACTCTGTTATCAAAAGTTTTAGAAACTCTTTCGTTTTATTACGATGGGAAAATAGCGACAATTGATATTAGCCGTGAAAATTATAATCCTGATATTGCAACTGATAGTTTTGTCCATTACCCTCGTTATATAAATGGAGTGGAAGTGGCTTTGATGTTTAAAGAGGTTGAAGAAAATGTAACCCGTGTCAGCATGAGATCACGCCGTCTTGACGTAAGTAAAATTGCTTTAAGCTTCGGTGGTGGTGGACATAAACGGGCATCGGGCTGTACTATTTTCAATAACATATCTGAAGCAAAACAGGTTATTCTTACTAGTATAAAAGAAGAAATGGGCAAATTGTAATGGTTGATGGCATATTGAATGTTTTAAAGCCGCCGGGAATGACGTCGCACGACGTAGTTGGGTATTTGCGTCGAACTCTGAAAACTAAAAAAATTGGACATGCAGGAACACTTGACCCTGATGCTGCAGGCGTTTTGCCAATCTTTATGGGAACTGCAACCAGGTTACTTGAGTATGTTGCGGAAGATACAAAATCATATAGAGTTGAATTGCGCTTCGGAATTAAGACTGATACTGCCGATGATAGCGGAGAAATTATCGCTAGATCGCAGGTCTCTATGCCTGATTCAAAGAAACTAGGTGCTGTTTTACTGGATTTTATAGGTACAACAGAGCAAATACCACCAATGTATTCGGCAGTTCGTCATGGTGGCAAGAAGCTTTATCAATTGGCTAGAGCAGGGGTAGAAGTTGTAAGAGAACCACGTTTGATTACGATATCAAGGCTTGAACCGGTTTATCAAGGAGAAGATTATCTTATCCTTGATGTTGAATGCTCAAAAGGAACTTATATAAGAACCTTATGCGAAGACATTGCAG
Organism: Negativicutes bacterium; assembly: GCA_009930275.1. The sequence continues at coordinate 31,059 of RZYP01000003.1, read as the reverse complement.
AAAAGCTGGGAATGTGCGGAACCGTCAGCTTTTTGTTAAGAACCAGGGTTGGAAAATTAGTGTTGAATGAGGCAAAAACTTTAGAGGAGATTTCCTTGTTGCCATTTGAATATATGTTGCCGGGAGAATTTGCTGTAGAGCACTTGCCAGAGGTTTTACTTACCGATAGACAGGCACTCAGAATATCGCAAGGTGTCTTGACATCAATTGCAGGTGTTTTAGATGGCAAATATCGCTTGAAAACAGTTAATGGCTGCTTTATCGGTATAGGTAATGCCAAGGACGGCATGGTAAAAGCTGATAAAGTTATAACTCCTTTTACAATGATATGATGAGGTCATGCTTATGAAGATAATACAAAATTTTTATGAGCCGGAGATTGAGGCCGGGCCGAGCGTTATAGCTTTGGGTACCTTTGATGGTCTTCATCTGGGACATTGCGATGTAATCAAGACTGCACATGAGTATGCCAAAAAACATAATTTGAAACTTTTAGCTTTTACCTTCACTAATCATCCGCTTTCAGAGATAAGACCTGAAGATGTGCCCGCTAAATTGATTTCAAATCGAGATAAAGAACGTTTATTTGAAAAATTAGGCGTTGATATTTTAGTTAATGTACCTTTTACTCACTATTTTTCCCAACTTTCACCAGAAGATTTTCTTGATAAACTGAAAGTTTTTTCCTTTAAGTGTCTTGTCGTTGGTGAAAACTATAGCTACGGTTTTTTGGGAAAGGGTAACACTAATACACTTATTGAAGCTGGCAAAACCGATGGTTTTGATGTCGTCGTCCGTAAACTGGTAGAGATTAAAAACACAGTTGTGAGCAGTTCGAAAATTAGAGAACTTATAAAAAGTGGCGAAATCACTTTGGCAAATGAAATGCTGGGAAGAGATTATTCTATTACGGGTATCGTAGTGTCCGGTGCTAATAGAGGCAGTTGCCTCGGTTTTCCCACCGCGAATATAGAGTTTTCTGATTCTGATCTTATTACTCCTGCCAAAGGAGTTTACGCAGCTAGAGTTGTTATAGATAAGGCAGAACATTATGGTATGGCAAATATTGGTTATAACCCGACTTTCGGTGATGTGGACAGAAAGCGCTTAGAAATTAATATTTTTGATTTTATTGATGATATATATGGCAAAGAAATTTTGGTGGAACTTGTTGCTTTTATAAGAAGTGAACGTAAGTTTTCTTCACCAATAGAGTTGTGTGAACAATTATTTAAAGATAAGGAAACAATTACTGCTTACTTCCAATCCTTTGAAAAGTAGTTGTAATTTATAATTTCCTGTGCTATACTTAACAAGCGTTAAAAGACCCTTGCTTGGAAATACGATTCTCCGACGATTTCTAATGCTTGGGCGATTTCCTAAAAAAATGGAGGAATTTTATTATGATGACACCTGAAAGAAAACAAGAGCTTATTGAAACATATCGCACACATGAAGGCGATACCGGATCTCCTGAAGTACAGATTGCAATTCTTACCGAACGCATTGTGTATTTGACAAATCACTTAAAAGAACACAAAAAGGATCATCATTCCCGCCGTGGTCTGTTAAAGATGGTTGGTCAGCGTCGTGGTCTTCTCAATTATTTGATAGCCAAAGATATTGAACGTTATCGTACGATTATTGCAAAACTGAACATCAGAAAATAACAGTAAATGCCGCATATATTGCGGCATTTTTTATATTTGCTGATATAATCTGATGTTAATGCGATTATTCAATGATAATGCGGCTATTCATGATATTATGGTATAATTTATAAATAATGAGTGTATTGTAGTTTTAGCAGAGAAGGTGATGATATGTCCGAAATAAGCGGTAATAAAAAAGGAATAAAAGATACTGTATTAGTAGAACTGCAAAAATTATACGAAATTAATGTACCATTGGGTCAAATCATAACTGAAGAACTTGCAGAGTCTTTAGCCAGGATTTCGGAAAAAATTAAACGCGAAATTTCGCTCCATATTACAAGAAGTGGCCAGATTACAGATATTTCCCTTGGTCATCAAGAAAATGTCGAATTACCTCAATTTAAGGGAAGAAGAGGGGCTATAAGGTTAAGCGGAGTTCGTTGCGTACATACGCATTTGAATGGCAATTCTGGTTTAAGCGGGGTTGATTATTCGGCCTTGAAAAACTGCAAATATGACGCAATGGTGGCGATTGGTGTTTCCTCTCCTGACTTTGCCAAATCCAATTTGTCATTTGCGTTAATATCCGACATTGATAAAGATGGGCAATATGCCTGTCAGGAACATGGACCATTTACTCTATCAGAGGCAGAACAAATTAATTTCCCTAATATGGTAGCTACCATTGAAAAAATCTTACAAAAACAGGCTACAGGTTTAAAATCTGAAGACAATCCTGAAAGGGTTATTCTCGTAGCTATTGAATCAAGTTTTATGTCTCAGTCATGGTCTACGGAAGAATCATTGGAAGAGTTAAAACAATTGGCCGATACTGCAGGCGCCGTTGTAGTTGGTTCTTTTTCACAGAAACGGGCAAAACCTGATCCTGGACTTTTTATAGGTAAAGGCAAAGTCGAAGAATTAGCGATGTTTGTTCGTCAAGAGGATGTGGATTTATGCATTTTTGATGACGAGCTTTCACCTGCACAACAGCGAAATTTGGAGCTCGCCATAGGTGTACGCGTTATAGACCGAACTGGTCTGATTCTTGATATTTTCGCACAACGCGCCCGTTCTAACGAAGGTAAACTCCAAGTAGAATTAGCTCAATTAAAATATACACTACCAAGACTATCTGGGAAAGGGCTTATTTTGTCCCGTCTCGGAGGTGGTATCGGCACACGAGGCCCAGGGGAAACAAAGCTTGAAATTGATCGTCGTCGCATCAGAGACCGTATAACTTTCATCACTGATAGTATAGAAAAGGTTAAGTCTGTTCGAACTTTACACAGAACTGGACGTAAAAAGACCCAGGTAGCGACTGTTGCTTTGGTTGGTTATACTAATTCCGGAAAGTCAACCTTGTTAAATACTTTGACCGCATCTGATATTTATGCCCAAGACCAGCTATTTGCTACGCTTGATCCAACAACCAGGCATCTATCTTTACCAGATAAGCAAGAAGCTATCCTAACAGATACCGTTGGTTTCATCCAACGCTTGCCGCATCAATTAGTAAGTGCGTTCAAGTCGACGCTGGAAGAAGTTGTTGAAGCAGACCTGCTACTGCATGTTGTTGACATCAGCCACGCAACTTATAAAAAACAGATTGATGCTGTCTATGAGGTGTTAAAGGAAATTGGGGCTGCTGATAAGGAAATCATAACGGTATACAATAAAATCGATAAGGTAGCGCCTGAAAGCGGTTTATTGGAAAAAGTTAAGGGAGAAGAAAACAGTGTACTTATTTCTGCTAAAAAAGTAATAGGAATACAGGAGCTTCTTACTTTAATTGTTGATAATCTTAGCATTAAATCAATAGAAACTGATCTGCTCATACCCTACGCTGATTCCGATAAGGCTGCAAGGCTGCATAAAATCAGTACCGTCTTGCTGCAAGAATATCATGACGATGGTATAATGATAAAGGCTCGTTTGTCGGATGATCAAAGAAAAGAATATGAAAGTTTTATAATTAATTAAAAGAATTATTTTTTGAAAACTATATTTAATGTTAAAAGGTGGACTGGATGGTTAATTTTGAAGAGATAGAAATTAAAGCGCTCCGAGTGGTTCTTGAACACAGTATGCCATACGAAGAGGCAGCTCTAAGCAACACGCGAAAAGTTATTGACGCATTCCGCAAATACAAGGTTTCTGACTATTATTTAAAGCCAAGTACTGGGTATGGTTATTCTGATATCGGCAGAGAGCAGCTTGACTTGATTTATGCCGATATTTTTAAGGCTGAGGCTGCCCTAGTACGTTCTCAGTTTGTATCAGGCACGCACGCCTTAGCGGTTGCTTTGTTGGGAGTTCTAAGGCAAGGAGACGAATTAATATCCGTAACCGGAACACCTTATGATACTATGCAAACAATAATAGGGTTTCCGGTGAAAAGCCCCGGCTCTTTGGCCGATATGGGTGTTTCTTACAAAGAAATACCCATGAGAGATAATATAGTGGATTTGAAAGAAATTAAAAATAGCATTACGCCAAAAACTAAACTAATCCTTATCCAACGCTCTTGCGGCTATAGTGATGCTCGTAAGACCCTGACAGTTGCGGAAATCGGAGAAATTTGCCAGTATGTCAAGTCAATTAAGCCTGATTGCATCTGTTTTGTAGATAATTGTTACGGCGAGTTCATTGAAAAGCAAGAACCTACAGAAGTCGGGGCCGATTTGCTTGCCGGTTCACTGATCAAGAACCTGGGAGGCGGCCTTGCTCCAACCGGCGGGTATATTGTTGGAAAAAAAGATTTAGTTGAATTAGCCTCTTATCGCTTAACCGCACCAGGACTTGGTGGCGAGATGGGTGCCACTTTGGGTGATACGGCCCGCGAATTTTACCAAGGTCTGTTTTTGGCACCTCATGTAGTTTTGCAAGCGGTTAAGACATCCATTTTTGCTGCTTCAGTATTCTCACAGCTTGGCTACAGAGTTACACCGCGTCACGATGAGCTTCGAAGTGATATTATTCAGGCAATCAGGCTGGAATCGCGTGAAAAATTATGTGCTTTTTGCGAGGCAATTCAAGCCAATTCACCGGTTGACGCGCATGTAGTGCCTGTACCCTCCGGTTTGCCGGGCTACCAGGATGAAATTATCATGGCAGCAGGTACCTTTGTCCAAGGGGCATCAATAGAACTAAGTGCCGATGGGCCAATCAGGGAACCATTTAATGCATATTTACAAGGCGGACTGACATTTGAACACGGACGCGTGGCAATAATGTCAGCAGCTCAAATGGTCTGCCAGAAATAAAAATAAAATGCCATCTCTCAACAAGAGGTGGCATTTTTGTATTTTTCAAACCAGTTAGACTTCAATTATCTGTCTTTTAAATGTTATAATGACACTACTATAATGTCATTAATACCTATGCAAGTTAATTTTAAAAAAATAGACAAAAAAGCCGCTTCCAAAATTTGATTTTGAAGCGGCTTTAATAATTAGCGCATATATAATGTCTCGCAAAACATTAAAAATAAACCTGGGCCAAATTCACGCAAAATTTGGGGCTTGTACTATAACATTCGAAAAACGGCTATAACTTTACCCATAACTTTAATATCAGTACCTGTTATAGGAAGATAAGCGTCATTTTCCGGTTGCAAACGAATCTGTTTCAACTCTCGGAAATATCGCTTGACCGTAGTCTCATCATCACCAATTAAAGCAACTACTATATCGCCGTTATTGGCATAATTTTGTTTGCGAACAACAATGTAATCATGGTCGAGGATGCCCGCGTTAATCATGCTGTCGCCCTTAACGGAAAGCATGAAAACATCATCCTGGCAGCCAATCAAGTCAAGGGGCAGGGGATAAGTTTCTTCAATGTTTTCCATAGCAAGTATAGGCTGGCCGGCAGTAACCTTGCCAACCAAAGGCACCGGCACCATAGTTTTTTGACGCCAGGAAGATTCTTGCGTGAGTTCTATTGCACGTGGTTTTGAAGGATCGCGTTGTAAAAAACCTAGTTTTTCCAGTTTCTGTAGATGAGAGTGAACACTTGCACTTGAAGAGAGGCCGACAGCCTGGCCAATTTCGCGCACTGCTGGAGGATATCCTCGCGAGTAAACATGTTCGCGCACAAAATTAAGAATTTGCCTCTGCCGATCGGATAGAGCAGCCTCAGCGTCAACAGCAGAATCATCTACGCGGGAAGAATTTCTAACCATTGCAATTTGCCTCCAATCATATGTATCAAAATTTGCGTTTAATAATATTTGTTAACCAATTATAACAAATGGCTAAATAATTGTCAAACATTTGTTCGTATTAGAGTCCTATAATATATATTATGTAAAACCAAGTAAAAATAAACAAGAAAACAACGAACATATGTACTGTTTCTATCTGTATCAAACCACAGCCACATAATTTTGCCAGCACACAATTCTTCTGCCTAAAATAAATATTCTGCTAGTTCCCAGATTATATAAATATATAACATGGTTGCTAGCAGATATACTTACTGCTTATGTAAAAATCAATAATATTTTTGGTTGATACTATTTACCTGACAGATATTCATCTATTGCTTTTGCAGCTTTTTTACCGGCTCCCATTGCAGAAATAACTGTTGCCGCACCGGTTACGATATCACCGCCGGCAAAAACTCCAGGCATAGATGTTTGCCCGCATTCATCAGCATTGATATTGCCGCGTTTATTTGTTTCCAGTTCCGGTGTGGTTGCTTTAATCAAAGGATTTGGTCCTTGGCCGATAGACATTACAACCATATCAACATCAAGAATATACTCTGAACCTTTAATTTCAACCGGTGAACGTCGTCCGGAAGCATCTGGTTCGCCCAATTCCATTTTGATGCATTCCATGCCGGTTACCCAGCCTTTTTCATTGCCAAGTATTTTGGTAGGATTTGTCAAAAGTCGTAACTCGATACCTTCTTCTTTGGCATGTTCAATTTCCTCTTTGCGAGCCGGCATTTCGTCTTCGCTGCGTCTGTAAACTATATAAACATTTTCAGCACCAAGACGTTTAGCTGTACGGGCCGCATCCATGGCAACGTTGCCTGCGCCAACCACTGCCACATTTTTGCCTATATAAACAGGAGTCGCTACCTGCGGGAACTTATAGGCCCGCATAAGATTAACACGCGTAAGGAATTCATTGGCAGAATAGACACCGTTCAGGTTTTCACCATCGATGTGCATAAAGTGTGGAAGACCAGCTCCGGTTCCAATATAAACGGCACTGAAACCTTCTTCATGCATGAGCTCTTCTATCGTAAAGGTGCGTCCAATAACTACGTTTGGCACAATTTTAACACCTAAAGCTTTTAATTGATCAATTTCGTGTTTAACTATTTCTTTAGGCAATCGGAATTGAGGAATACCGTACATAAGAACTCCGCCAGGAGCATGCAGAGCTTCATAGATTGTAACTTCATAACCCATTTTTGCCAAGTCTCCGGCTGCAGTCAATCCCGAAGGACCGCTGCCGACGATTGCCACCTTTTTGCCTTTGGCAGCAGTTTTTGTGCTGCTATCGGCGTCAAGACCGTGTTCACGAGCATAATCTGCGACAAAACGTTCCAAACGACCTATTGCTACCGGTTCACCCTTTATTCCGAGAATACAATTTTTCTCACATTGGCTTTCTTGTGGACATACACGGCCACAGACTGCAGGCAAGGTATTTTTATTTTTAAGAATACGAATTGCCTTGTCCAGATCTCTTTCTTTAAGGGCCTGGATAAACTCAGGTATATCGACATTAACGGGGCAGCCTTGCACACAACGGGGATTTTTACAGTTCAGGCAGCGCTCAGCTTCATCTATTGCCGTTTCCAAAGTGTATCCTAATGCTACCTCGTCAAAATTTTTATTTCTTACCTCTGCCGCTTGTTCCGGCATTTTATTTCTTAGTCCTCCACGCATTTACAATGTCCTCCGCATCCGTCTTCCATTGATTCTTGGTTCTTATACATTTGTTGACGTTGTATTAAATTTGCGAAATCAACTAAATGAGCGTCGAATTCTGGTCCGTCAACACACGCAAATTTATTTTCATCGCCTACACGGACACGACAGCCACCGCACATGCCTGTTCCATCAACCATAATTGTATTAAGGCTGGCGACGGTATGAACTTTATAAGGCCTTGTGGTTTCCGCAACATTCTTCATCATTATTACCGGCCCAATTGCCAATACCAAGCCAGGCATGTTGCCGCTTTCGAGCATCACTTTAAGAGGGTCAGTTACAAAGCCTTTTTGGCCTGCACTGCCGTCATCAGTAGTAATGATTAGTTCATCACTTATTGCAGCCATTTTATCTTCGAAAATTATAAGATCCTTGTTACGGGCACCTATGATAGAGATGACTTTATTGCCGGCTTCCTTAAGGGCCCTGGCTATGGGATAAACCGGAGCGACGCCAATGCCTCCACCGATGCAAACTACTGTTCCGAAATTTTCAATATGTGAAGGCACGCCAAGCGGCCCGGCAATGTCGAGAATATCATCGTTTTCATTAAAATTATCGCATAAGTATTTAGTCGTATTGCCTACAGCTTGAACAATCATAGTGATGGTAGCTTGCTTACGGTCAAAATCGGCAATTGTGAGAGGAATCCTCTCACTGTCTTCATCTATGCGAATCATGACAAACTGACCAGGCTGACACTTGTGAGCAACTAACGGAGCATCCACAATAAATTCATATACTTGTGGAGCCAGATTTGATTTTTTTATAATTTTTGCCAAATTATTCCACTCCTAGAAATTTATTTAGTTAAGCGTAAGGCACATTTATTGGCCTCAGCATAAACTTTTTCCTCATCAATAGTAAGCAATTTACCGTGCTGCATCAAAATCTTACCGTTGACAATGACGGTGTCGGCATCAGATGAGTTTGCCGCATAAATAAAGAGCGATTTTCTGTCATGCCGCGGATACCAATAAGGTTTGTTCATATCGTAAAGGACTAAATCTGCCTTCTGGCCGATTTTAATCTCCCCCACGTCTGTAAAGCCTAAAGCAAGTGCTCCTTGCCTTGTGGCTAAATTTAAAGCTTGATGCGCAGGTATTGCAAGTGGGTCTGATATATTATTTTTATGAAGAAGAGCTGTCAGGCGTGCCTCTTCAAGCATATCCAAATTGTTATTGCTGGAGGTGCCGTCAGTTCCAAGGCCAACGATAAGACCTTTGGACAGCATCTCAGGAACAGGCGCAATACCGCTTGCTAGCTTTAAATTACTTTGAGGATTGTGAGCTACGCGTACGTTTTTTTCTGCCATAATATCAAGATCTGCATGAGTGACATGAACGCAATGAGCTGCGAGGGTGCCAAGATCAAAAAGTCCGATGCTGTTCATCAGTGCGATAGGAGTCAGGCCATGTTCCCGCTCACAGTCAGCAACCTCTGAATTTGTTTCACTCAAATGCATATGAATTTCTGCACCAAGCCCGCCTGCCTTATTGATAATTTTCTTCAGATAATTGACGGGGCAAGTGTATGGCGCATGAGGGCCGAACATGACTCTTATCCTTCCGTCAGCCTTACCGTGCCATTGCTGATAAAGGTCAATACTCTCAGCTATTTTGTCATCAGCGTCCGGAGCAACACCAATCATTCCACGAGCAAGTGAAGCACGGATGCCTGTTTCTTCAACTGCTTCTGCAACACGGTCCATAAAAAAATACATATCGGCGAATGTTGTTGTGCCGGATTTAATCATTTCAATAATTGCTAGTTTTGTGCCCCAATAGACATCATCACTCGTGAGATTAGCCTCTGCCGGCCAAATTTTGTTCTGAAGCCAATCCATCAGGACCATGTCATCTGCATAGCTTCTGAAAAGCGTCATTGCTGCGTGCGTATGAACATTAACCATGCCAGGAACTGCTATTAAGTTGTTGCCATCAATAACATTTGCTTCCTGAAAACCTTCTGGAATTTCCTTGCCGATATAAGAAATGTCCTGTCCTTTGATGCCTATGTTAAAAATTTCATTATTTTTCTCAGTAATAATTTCAATATTCTTAATCAGGATGCAAGACATTTTTACTCATCCCCCCTTTGCCTTTTGCTGTAATGTTCAGTATAGAAGTTTCTCAGTACTTTAATATCATTAGCAGGAAGAGGGAAACTCTCCCCTATTGCTGCCGTTATACAGTAAATATGTGCAGATTTTTCGACAATCTCGGCGACAATTAACGCTTCAAAAAGTGAATCAGCATAACAAACAGAGCCATGATTTGCCAGTAGAACAGCATTTGAAGTTCCCATAGCCTCGACAGCGTTATTGGCCAATTCTTTTGTTCCTGCCAGGGCATATTTAGCCAGCTTGATTGGACCACCCGCGATTTGAGCGGTATCTTCAAGTAAAGGTGGTATCTGCCTGTGCATTGCTGCGCAAGCGCTTGCATAGACGCTATGCGTGTGGATGATGGCATTGGCATGTGGATAATGGGCGTAAATTGTTAAATGCAACAGCATTTCAGAGGAAGGTGTTCCCTGGCCGGCCAATTTGATTCCCTTGGAATTTATTACAACCACGTCATCTTCTGTTAAAAGATCATAAGGCCGTCCTGAGGGAGTAATAGCATAACTGTCTTTATCGATTCTCATACTTATATTACCCCATGAACCAGCAACCAAACCTTTTTCGAGCAGTATAAGTCCTGTTTCAACTATTTGTCTGCGAACATCTGCAATTTGAACTTCCATCATCTTTGATACATCCCCTTTATTCTTGATTTAAATAAAAGTTTTGCTCATCCGTTAACTTATCAATAGTGACACCGATGCATTCCAGTTTCAAAGCAGCTATTTCTGTATTCAATTCATCAGGAAGTGTATAAAGGCTGTTTTGCAGTTTACCTTTATTATCTAACAGGTATTTCATTGCTAAAAATTGCATGGCAAACGAAAGATCCATTATTTCAATAGGATGACCATCACCGCAGGCAAGGTTGACCAACCTGCCATCACCAAGTAAATTAATTTTGCGTCCGTCCGCCATTGTGAATGTACGGATATTTTTTCTTACTTCAAACGGAGGTTGTGACGAAAGCTCATTCAGATCAGGAATATTTATTTCAACGTCAAAGTGGCCAGCATTAGAAAGAACTGCACCATCTTTCATCACTTTAATATGCTCTTTTGTTATAACATCCTTACAACCGGTTACAGTTACGAAAAAATCTCCTTCCTTTGCGGCTTGGCTCATCGTCATTACACGGAATCCGTCAAAAACGGCTTCTATTGCTTTTATCGGATCGACTTCAGTAACAATAACGTTAGCCCCCAAGCCTTTAGCACGCATACTTACACCCTTGCCGCACCAGCCGTAGCCAGCAACAACCACATTTTTGCCGGCAATCGAAAGATTTGTAGTACGCATAATGCCGTCCCAGGCAGATTGTCCCGTTCCATAGCGATTATCGAATAAATATTTGCAATAAGCATCATTAACCGCAATCATAGGAAATGCGAGATTCCCTGCTGATGATAGGGCTTTTAACCTATGGACGCCCGTAGTAGTTTCTTCAGAGCCGCCTAATAAACCGCTAATGAGTTCTCTTCTGTTTTTATGAAGCATGTTAACCAGGTCTCCACCGTCATCAATAATAAGTGACGGATTGCAATCCAGCGCCTTGCTTAGATATTGGTCGTACTCCTCAGCGCTGCAGTTATATGTAGCGTAAACCGTTATGCCGTCTTCGACGAGCGCAGCGGCTATTTCGTCTTGCGTCGAAAGAGGATTGCTGCCGGTAACTATGACGTTGGCACCGGCATTTCTTAAAACTTTGGCCAAATAGGCTGTTTTAGCTTCCAAATGTATTGTAATAACCATGTTAATGCCAGCAAATGGCTTGGTTTGGGAATATTTTTCATTAAGAAGATTTAATAAAGGCATGTATTCTTTGACCCAGTCAATTTTTTGCTTGCCTACGGGTGCTAATTTTATATCTTTGATCATGCTATCGTTCATTAAGGTTATTCCTCCTCGGATATTTTCTTCTTTAATTTGCGGATATTTTCTTCATATGGTTTCGTTATTACGCCGTATTCAGTTATAATTCCCGCAATCAGCTCATTAGGGGTAACATCAAACGCGGGATTAAAAACCTGTATGTTTTTTGGCGCAGTAGGCACACCGGAGATTGCTCGAAGTTCCTCTCCATCGCGCTCTTCTATTGTAATCGCCGAGCCGGAATTAATTGTAAAATCAAACGTCGTTGAAGGTGCAGCTATGTAAAATGGGATGCCGTGTTCTTTAGCAAGAATAGCAACACTATAGGTGCCAATTTTATTGGCGGTATCGCCATTAAGGGCAATTCGGTCAGCGCCTACTACCACGGCGTTAATTTTCTTTTGTTTCATCGTCCATCCGGCCATGCTATCAGATATCAAAGTTGCAGGAATATCCTCCTGAAGCAATTCCCAGGCAGTTAGACGTGAGCCTTGCATAAGTGGACGAGTTTCATCAACGTAGACCATTTTGATTTTTCCGTCTTTATGCGCCTGTCTGATAACGCCAAGTGCAGTACCCCAACCGCAGGTTGCCAAAGCACCAGCGTTGCAATGCGTAAGAATAATCGTTTCACCTTTTAATAATTGCGAACCATAAATGCCAATTCGTATATTTTTAGCAATATCATTCTCATAGATTTGAATAGCCAGAGCTTCAATAGTTTTTGCTGTAGCGGTGTAGTCATTGTCAGCATCTTGAGAATAAGCTTCATGCCAAATCTTATCAACAGCCCATTGTAAATTGACTGCAGTCGGCCTTGTTGCGATAAGCTCATTTTTGATAGCAATATATTCCTTCCAAAATGACTTTAGAGGAAGGTTTCTTTTGACCAGGGCATGAAACCCCAAAACCATGGCAAAAGCCGCAGCAGCGCCAATTGCAGGGGCACCACGAACTTCCAGCCGCTTAATTGCAGCTCCAATTCTTTGGTAGTCGTAACATTTTATATATTCTATTTTTTGAGGTAATTTAGTCTGATCTAAAATGAGCAGATAAGAGTGCTGCCATTCCATAGTATTTATCATTTGCAAGCTCCGCTATTTAAAGTTTAAAGCCACCGAATTCTTTCATGGCTGTAGCGCAACCACATGAATTCACTATAGGCGGTTCATTATTTTTGATAAAAGAATCTATTAATGTATTCATGTTTTTTACGCTTTTCCCCATAGCCTCCACTACCTCGTTGTGGGAAAGAGGCGTAGGAGAAATTCCAGCAGCCATATTAGTTACGATGGAGACGTTAACATAGCATATCTCTGCTTCACGAGCAAGAACTGACTCAGGAACATTTGTCATACCGACAATATCTCCGCCAAGTATTTTAAACATTTTAATTTCAGCGGCTGTTTCAAAACGTGGACCTTCCGCACAAACATAGGTACCTCCACAATGAAAAATAATATCGGTATTTTTCAGACATGCTGCTACCTTATCTCTAAGCACAGGGCAATAAGGGTAGCTGAAGTCGACATGTGCCACTCCCCGCTCAGGTGTGTCATAGAAGGTATTAATCCTGCATTTTGTAAAATCAAGGATTTGATCGCAAATTACAAAATGACCAGCTTTCATTTCCATGTTTAGTGAACCCACGGCAGTAGTAGCAAAAATTTCCTCAACACCAAGACTTTTAAGCGCCCAGATGTTTGCGCGGTAATTTACCTTATGTGGGGGGGTTTTATGGCCGAGCCCATGTCTTGTAATAAAAGTGATTTTATTGCCATACATCAAACCGGTATTGCAGCTAACTTGACCATATGGCGTGGTAATCAGAATATTTTTAAGCCCTTCTAATGCTTCTGGATCATAAATACCTGTTCCGCCTATAATTGCAATATTCCTCATGCACGTTTCATCCCCTTCTGATTTTTATCGTCAATAATTTTAACCAAATCAGTCATTTCATTCAGAATAAAATCAGGTTTGCCCATTAAGAGCATTTGTTCCCAATTAAAGTAGGTCCATTTTACGGCAGCCGTTATACAACCCGCTGCCTTGCCGCTTTGTAGGTCGAAAGGACTGTCACCGACACAAATACACTGTTCAGGGTCCAGACTAATCAGTTTCGCCCCTCTGAGCATTGGTTCCGGGTGCGGCTTATGCTTCTCGCATTCATCACAACCTATAATTCCCTCAATATATTTCTCTAGGCCGAAACAATTAAGGCCGCGCTCTGCCATGGGGATTTTTTTTGAAGTTACAACGGCCATTTTAACGCCTTTTTGTTGTAGCTCCAGCATGCTTTCTTCTATTTTTGGAAATGGTTTGATTAAGTGATCGTGATGCTTAAGATTGTATTCTCGATAAAATAAAGCCATTTCCTCAACTTTTTCCTCGTCAAACTGCCTTAGGCATTCCCGTAATGGCAGGCCGAAGTATCTCGTAATTTCGTCTTGTGTTGGATTTTTTTGTAACAATGTTTGAATTGTGTGTTCGAATGTTTTTATTATCAAATCCGAAGTATTTACTAATGTTCCATCAAGATCGAATAAAACTCCTTTTATTTGCAATGAAATTTACTCCTTTTTCATACCAAACTTCAATTAATAATAACACAAAACCAAGATAATTTAAAGGATACAAGTCATTTGCCGGAACATCTGCCTCGTAAGGTAAAAGAAAAAAAGTGGCCTAAAATTAGGCCACTTTTTACTCACTTTATGTCTTTATTAAATATTACCTGTTTAGGACCAAGTTCGGTGCTCTCCGGTATTAAAACATCATTGAAGCTGATCCCTCTTGTATGTACCGTGTGACTCCATTCATGTTCGTGACGATGCATATAGCCCAGTACGGTTATTGGTACCCAACTATAAATAAACAGCGGATATAAAATAAGATAAAGCCACGATTTAAGAGAAGCACGAATTTTTAATAAGACTATCATAGGAAAAACATACTGTCCAATACCAATCAAGGTCCATACTTCTACAGGAAGTACCGAGTACAAAATATTGGTATAAAAGGGATAAACAGAATATATGTAGCTGGAAATAACGAAAAATGTTGAACACAATAAGAAGTATGGTTGGAACAAATGAATGATTCCGTCTAACATGACAATATTATGCTGCTTGATACCTTCTTTAAACAACTTGCCTATATATCTGCCAGCAACATCGAAATGCCCCTGTGACCATCTTTTTCTTTGATCCCATGATTGTTTGAACGTCAGCGGTTTTTCGTCATATACGATAGCATCGTGAGCCCAGGTAGTCGGGATACCTTCCAGGAGAGCTTTCATCGTAAATTCCATGTCTTCTGTCAGGCATGTCGCTCCCCAGCCATGTTTGCGCAGAATATCCATAGAAATGCACATGCCGGTTCCGCCTAATACGCTTGAAAGGCCAATGTTATATTTAGCTAAATGCCAAATGTGGTTGACCACCCAGAATGAAATTGAGAAGACGCCGGATATCCAGGTATCATTTGGATTTTTGGAATCAAGGTAGCCTTGAATCAAACGTTCACCTTTACATAGCCTGCTATTCATTTCCATGAGGAAATCAAGATGCACCAGGTTGTCTGCATCGAAGACTACAACAGCATCATACTGTTTCTCCATAGCGAATAAATTGTTGAACATCCATTCCATGGCAAAACCCTTGCCTCTTTCATCGGTGCTGGAACGTTCGTAAACCAAGGCTCCACCATCGCGGGCAATTTTGGCTGTGCCGTCCTCACAATTATCCGCTACTACGAAAATATCGTAAAGGTTATCAGGATAATTTAGCAAGTGTAAGTTCTCAACTAATTGACCGATTACACGTTCTTCATTATGTGCAGCAACAATTATTGCAAAAGTTTTTCGCGGCGTTTTAATTTTTTCATCACGTTTCCTACCAAAAATACCAAAAAAAGAAATTACAAAATAATAAATTGTGAAAAACACAATTAACAATTGTAACGGAATCATGAATATATCAAAATAGCTACTCATTAAGAGAGACTCCTTTGTCTACTTTTAACCTCTATCATTTGTTGGTGGCCTTTACATAGATATGGTTTATAATTCCTGCCATTGTGTAGGTAAACATTATTACAAACGGCCAGGCCACAGGACGCATATAGAGCAAATACAAACCGGCAGCAACTGAGATGACAACCGGTCCAGGATACATTGGATTGCCTTTGCCTTTAAAATCAGGAAACTTTATTTCACTATACATGATTACTGCTACAATAGCAGTTCCCACAGCGACAATTTCTACCGGAAATTGATAACCGGATAAAATATAGGCAGAAACAATACATCCACCTGCAGGAATAGGCATACCCACGAAATAACCATGAACAACAGCGGCGTTGACATTGAATCGCGCTAAACGCAGAGCTCCGCAGACAGCAAAGAAAGCAGCGAGCAATTTACCTGCAAGCCCGATATCCATAAGTGCATATTGATATATGAGTATTCCAGGCGCAACACCGAACGAACAAACATCGCAAAGAGAATCAAGTTCTTTGCCAAATTCGCCGCTTACGCCGAGCGCTCTGGCGGCGCGACCATCGAGCGAGTCCGCAACGACAGCCAGAACTATCATAACAGCTGCTGTCTTATATTCACCTTCAAAAGTCGCAAAGACGGATAGAACACCAAACATCAGGTTGAGAGAACTTATAGCGTTGGCAATAGCACTTCTGTAGTTCATTTATCTTTGAACCTCCCGATTACTGAAATACCACCTTTAACCGTATCTCCTTTTTTAACCAGTACTTCCACTGATTTTGGCATAACAAGTTCGGTACTGGAACCAAACTTAATCATTCCGTAGCACTGCCCTTGTTCCAGGTTATGACCCAGCGTAGTCCATGATACAATACGTCGAGCCAAAAGACCGGCTATCTGAATTACCAGAATTCGATTCTTTTCGTTTTCCAAGCCTATAGCGTGTCTTTCATTTTCAAAAGACGCAGATTTTTTATAGGCAGGAACAAAACCGCCGCAGGTATAGCGCTGATACTTAATTTGGCCACGCATCGGACTGCGGTTAACGTGAACGTTAAATACGGATAAAAATATAGTTACTTTGATTGCTGGCTCATCGAGGTATTCATCATCATAAAAGTCTTCGACAGCCATCACCCTGCCATCAGCCGGCGAATACAGCAAGCTGTCGTCAGGGGTTATATCTCTGTGCGGATTTCTAAAAAAATATGCTAAGTAAATGGCTAAAACGCCAGGAATTACGGCATAAACAGGATTAGAAACATAGGCTACTATGAAAGCAATAATTACAAAAATAATAATGTGCGGATATCCGTCTTTAACAACTGCAAATCTTTTCAAATCCAACCGTTCTCCTTTCGCGTTTATTTAGTGCCGAATCAAGAACGACACTAATTATACCATAACGGCAAGTGAATGTCTAACTGGCTTTGTAACTTTTGAAACGCAAAACTTCAAGAACAAATTTAGGAAGCACTAACATCCGCCTGAATCTGCTTGGTTGCTTGTATAAGCGAAAAAGCCATTCAAGCGAAGATTCCTGCATCCATTTTGGCGCCCTCTCCATTTTGCCGGCTAAAACATCAAAACTGCCGCCAATACCCATAAGTAAGGATGGCTGCAAACTATTGAGATTCTTGGAAAGCCACTTTTCCTGCTTAGGAGCGCCTAATGCTACAAAAAGCAAATCGGCGCCGCTATCATTAATCTGCTTAACAATAGCAAGGTCATCCGTTTCAGAGAAGTAACCGTTCCTGCAGCCAACAATAGAGACTCCCGGATATAGGCCTTCACACTTTTTCTTTGCTTCTTCGGCAACTCCCGGGGCTGAACCAAAAAAGAAAACTTTTAAATCTTTATTTGCTGCTGCGGACATAAGCTTCAGGAATAAATCGTAACCAGCTACTCTTTCAGGAACGTCATAACCGAGCTTTCTTCCAGCCCAGACTGTTCCGGCACCGTCCGGCAAGACCAGATCGGCCTGATTCAATATTTTCATATAGTCAACATCTGAACGCCCCATCATAATAATTTCAGCATTGGCAGTCACAACAAATGTTTTTTTCTTTTTCGATACCAGTTCCAAAATTTTTTCTACAGCACCCTTCATTGTATATGGGTGCACCGGAACCCCCAATATCTTGATGGGAGTAATATCATTCATAAAAAACTTGCTCCTTTCAGGAGAGAAACATTATATTTTTTTGGCTTCGCTGGGAACCAGCAAGAACTCGACTCCCGGATTTCTTTCCTGTATCCAGCCCAGGCTCCATTCATTGCTAACCAGTATTACAGGGCGATTCTCTTTATCATATACAAGCATGCCATTGTCTAAACCTTTTAGGCTTTCAACCTTTTTGGGGTCATCTGCATAAACCCAGCGTGCTACGGAGTAAGGCAATTGATTCATCATCAGAGGCGCGCTGTATTCATTTAACAGGCGGTATTCCAATACCTCCAGCTGCAAGCTGCCAACTACTCCAACAACAAAACTCTCTATACCAATATCACGCTGCTCGAATACCTGAATGGCACCTTCTTGAGCCAACTGCATAACGCCCTTCGTGAATTGCTTGCGTTTAAGAGAATTCTTTGGCTGTACGCGGGCAAAAATTTCAGGAGGAAAAACCGGCATGTCTTCAAATTGAATTTTCAGGCTTTCATCGCAGACCGTATCACCAATACTGAAGATACCGGGGTCAAAAACACCAATAATGTCGCCTGGGTACGCTTCTTCAATAATTGTGCGCTCTTGCGCTAAAAATTGCTGCGGTTGTGCTAATTTAATCAACTTTTTACCCTGCATATGGTAAACAGACATACCTTTTGTAAAGGTTCCGGAACATATGCGCATAAAAGAGATGCGATCACGGTGAGCTGGATTCATATTGGCCTGGATTTTAAAAATAAAGGCGGAAAAAGCCTCATTGGAAGGTTCTATATGTTCGCCGTTGGTTAGCAGACGTTGTTGCGGCTTTGGCGATAGTTCCAAGAATTTTTCCAAGAAACTGCGAACACCAAAGTTTGTCATGGCGCTTCCGAAAAACATTGGTGTTAATTCACCTTTTTTGACTTTTTCGAAGTCAAAATCATCTCCGGCCATATCCAAAAGTTCTATGTCATTGAGAAGGTTTTTGTAGTTATCCTCCCCCATGGCGCTTATCATCTGTGGATCATCTACACTTCCGGTAGTTGATTTCAGCAATTTGGCTCCATGGCTGGTGTCGCTTTCAAACAGCTCAACCTGTTTCTTTATGCGATCGTAGACACCAACATAGTGGCCATCGATACCGATTGGCCAGTTAATCGGATAGGCGCGTATGCCCAGAACGCGCTCCAATTCATCCATTAGATCGAAAGGATTCCGCCCATAGCGGTCCAATTTATTAACAAAGGTAAAGATGGGAAGATGACGACGATGACAAACCCAGAATAACTTCTTTGTTTGTTCTTCTACGCCTTTGGCAGCGTCTATCAGCATGACAGCGCTGTCCGCCGCGAGCAGGGTTCGGTAAGTGTCCTCACTGAAGTCTTGGTGACCAGGCGTATCAAGGATATTAACCCTGTAGCCGTCATAGTCGAATTGTAAAACGCTGGAAGTTACAGATATACCGCGCTGCTTTTCAATTTCCATCCAGTCAGAAACTGCGTGCTTGTTGCTTTTGCGCGCCTTTACCGTGCCTGCCAAATGAATAGCGCCACCATAAAGCAATAATTTTTCTGTTAATGTAGTTTTACCGGCGTCAGGATGAGAAATAATCGCAAATGTGCGGCGTTTCTCAATTTTTTGTAAAAGTTCTTGCATTAAGTATAATCCCCCTGTTAATCTAACTTTTGATTTTCGTACATTCGCCACGCATTGATTATTTGTTCAGTAATATATTCGGGTACCTGTTTTTCAGTTTCCAGTTTCCCTTGCATATTGAACCGAAAAGCAATGTTTTCGTATTTTTCACCGCCATAAGTTTCACACGTAAAAGCTGTTCGCATGAATTCATCCTGAAAGACACAATCCTTTAGAGTGTTTTTCTTTCTTTCCCTGTCCCATTCCTGGTAAATATCGAACAACTGTTGTTGCGCTTTTAAAGGAATTTCTTCGTTTGTGACAACAATTCCATCCATTGGAGTGCAGTCCAGAGCCTCATAAATGCTTCCTTCAGTTAAGGTAATTGTAACGTATAAAGAATAGTCCCTCTCAAAAAAAACAGCAGCTTCAATCTGCCATTTATTTTCCCATTTATCTATACACTCAGGACAAAGGAAAAAAGCATCACTGATTTTTGCAGACCTGAAATTATCACGAAAATAAAGCTTGCCATCTGCTGAAAATTCTTGGTGACATTCACCGCAAATTAATTTGAGTTCTCGTATCATTCTAATGTTCCCCCAGAGAAAAAATTCAGGAAAATATAAAAGAAGCCTTTACGTATATATCCCGCAAAGGCCAATGTCTCCAGATCAAGCTATAGCTTTGGAGTTTAATTAGTTAAACCTTACAATTTATTTTAGCATATTTTGAGCCGCATGCAAACTATAGCTGGTGTAATTATTACCTATATTGGGAGAATAAATGCAAATACCAATTAAGTATAGTGTCGCCATAAAGCATAGTTATAAAAGAAGCTGCTGCAATATAAGGACCATAAGGGAATTTGTCCTTAATCTTTTTCCTTTTGAACAAAATCAGCATTGCTGCCCCTACGCCACCGAGTATAAAGCTGAAAAGCAAAGTAATAAAAGTGCTCTTGATACCCAGCCACAGGCCCAGGCAGGCCATAAACTTTATGTCTCCGCCGCCGAAACCGCCCCTTCTAATGATAGCCAGTAGCAAGAAAACGCCGCCGCCCACCAAAGCTGAAACAAGCATGTTAATTATTTTTATATCTCCAATCAAGAGGTTAATGGCGACGCCAATCACAGCCATAGGAATTAAAACATTGTCAAAAATCAGACTGTGGTCATGATCGATGAAGGAAATTACTATTAAAAAACAGGTCAACGCTAGGACTTTAAGAAGCTGCGCAGAAGGTCCCATTGCGTACAAGCAAAGAATAAATAAAACGCCTGTAAGCAGTTCCACTATGGGTCTTCTGAGATAAAAGCCAGACCCGCAATCACGACACTTTTGACCAGGTATATAGCTGCCAATTACCGGCACCAGTACACCTAGAAATAGTTGTGAGGAATTGCGCGGTGATTGAATTTCTCCATAAATATTATTATGTTTTGGAAGAAAGTTAATAAGCATGTTAAGCATTCTGCCAATTACCAGGCCAACAGCAAGATAGATAATGTATAGCATGTTGTCCCTCTCCCATGCTTAGATTTTTGAATCACATGTCAAGGAAATCTTATCACCAACGGCTGTACCGCTAGACTTGATGGTACCTGCTGGTAATTCCACAACATAACTGCTTTTCCGACACAGAGAAAACCTGTTGGCCGGCATGTTGCTCACAACTTTAAGAACATTATCATCTGAGCCTACAAATACAACATCAATATCGTAATTCATTCCAACGGTATGTATGCTGCTGCAGGGGCGGATAACAAGACCTTTGCCAGTTTCTAACTGCTTAGTGGCTAAAAGTCCTTTAAGGCGTGTCAGAAAGGAATCGGCTACACTTACATTAGAAGCAATAATTGAATGTTGCGTGACATTTATAATCATCATAGCCTGCTTTATCGTTTAGCAAATATCGAGAATATTTGTAAAACCGCTGGTCCAAGTAATACGATCAAAAGGGCTGGAAAGATGAAAAATACAAGTGGAAAAAGCATTTTAATTGGTGCTTTCATGCCTTGTTCTTCGGCTCTTTGCCTACGTTTTTCCCGCATATCCAAAGATTGTATACGCAAAACCTTGGAAATGCTTACTCCTAATTGATCTGCTTGAATTAAGGCACCTGCAAATAAAGAAATATCCTGAACATCACAACGTTCAGCCAACGCTCTCAGAGCATCCTTTCTGGAAACGCCTATACGGATTTCCTGGAGCATACGATTAAATTCGTCAACCATCTGACCTTTCATTTTTTCGGATAATTTGACAAGAGCACCATCAAAACCCAGACCAGCTTCAACGCTTACTGTCAATAAGTCGAGCACATCAGGCAATTCTTGCTGTAAGGTTATTTTTCTCTTTTTAATTTTTTTCTCCAACAATATGTAAGGCAGAAATAAACCAATAGCAAAGGTAACCAATCCATAAGTTATAGTTTTGCCTGTTGGCCGATTGGTAATAACCATTAAGTCAACAATAATGACGGACAATACTATGCCCGTTATAAGGCTGAGACCTAAGAATTGTTCAGCATTCAATCCATAAAAGCCATTAGCATTAAGCAATTTACGATTTAGAGTTAGCAAAGCCTTTGAAGGAAAGAAATTGGAGAAAAAGCGGGAAATGCTATTAAAAAATGGTGTAGCAATACGATTTTTAAAGGATACAGACATCTCTTCATCAATAACTGTAACGGATTCTTCTGGAGAGCCTTCCAGTGCCTTTAACCGTAAGGAAACGTCTTCGCGCTCCGCGGCATAACTTCCAACAAATATAAAGGAAAACAAAACCATTATGACAAACGCTAAAACGGCTATCATCAGCAACACAATTGGTCACCCCCATTTCGGTTTTTACATATTAGATGCGTTGCTTATCCCAGAAAATATCATTGGAAACTTGTATGCCGCTATTCATAAGCTTATCCATAAATTTTGGCCGGATACCTGTTGGTCTGAATCTGCCGACGACTCGTCCATTTTCGTCTTTTCCCTTTTGTTCATAAACGAAAATATCCTGTAAAGTAATAATATCTCCCTCCATACCTTGAATCTCGGTCAAAGCAGTTATTTTACGGGTTCCGTCAGGGAATCTGGATTCATGGACAATTAAATTCATAGCCGCCGCAATTTGTTCACGTATTGCCTTGTCAGGGAGATTCATGCCCGCCATCAAAACCATTGTTTCCAAACGAGCCAGCATATCGCGAGGAGAATTGGCATGGCCGGTAGTAAGTGAACCATCGTGCCCTGTATTCATTGCCTGAAGCATATCGAGGGCTTCGCCGCCTCTGACTTCACCGACAATAATGCGATCGGGACGCATGCGCAATGAGTTTTTGACCAGATCACGCATTGTAATCTGTCCTTTTCCTTCAATATTTGCCGGACGTGATTCCAAAGTTACTACGTGTTCCTGGCGTAACTGCAGTTCTGCAGCATCTTCGATAGTTACAATCCTCTCCGTAGTCGGGATGAACGCCGACAAGATATTAAGTGTGGTTGTCTTGCCGGAACCAGTACCTCCCGAAACAATTATGTTGAGTTTGCCTTCAACACAGGCCTTAAGAAAATCGGCAATTTCTTTGGTCCAGGTGCCAAACCTTATTAAGTCGTCAACCTGGTAAGGTTCTTTGGCAAACTTTCTGATTGTCAGGGCTGGTCCCTTTAATGCTAAGGGCGGTATGATTGCGTTGACACGAGAGCCGTCGGGTAAACGCGCATCAACCATTGGCGAGCTTTCGTCAATACGTCTGCCGATTGGAGCAATTATTTTTTCAATGACATGCATTACATGGCCATCGTCACGAAATGTAACATCTGTAAGCTCCAATTTTCCTTTTCGTTCAATATATACCTGACTGGCATTATTGACCATTATTTCTGTTACAGTATCATCCTTCAGCAATGGCTCAATCGGTCCAAACCCCAGAACTTCAGCGAGAACTTCCGGAATGATCCTTCTGCGTTCGGCTTGGGGAACAAGAGTGATTTCCTCATCCATTACGGTATTGGAAATTCTTGTTACAACTTCTCTGAGTATTTTAATATCGGCCTTTTTTTCGACCAGTGCTTTGCTGTCTTCCAGACTCATTTCAGCGACAATACGTTTGTGGATTTTTGTCTTGAGATATTGATAAGGATCGCTTCTAACAGTTGAATTAACTATCGGTTTGTCCTTTTCATTGATTTCGGGGTGTTCTTCCATTTGCTTTTGTTCTTCCAGCCTTCGTAATAGTGACATAATACCCCCCCCTCGTGCGAATGCGGTTTACTTAAGGTTTTACCAATTTAGTGCCATATAAACCATAAAGACTCGATCCGTCAGAAAGAATTTCTGCTGGTCCTGTAACTAATTGGATAAATCGGCCGGTAACAGTTTTCCCATTTGATGAGTCTACTTCAAAAGCTCCAAAAGCCTTAATGGTTACTAATTCTACCCCGCCGCCAAGATCTGTCCAGGTCTCTTCAATAATCGGAATAATTACTACATTTCCTCCTGGAATTGCTAATCTATCATCAATTGCTTTTTTTATTGGCCCTACCTCGTTACCGGGCTCTGTTTTAACTTTATCTCCAATTTTTAAAACCTGGGCGCAGCCATAAACTATATTTTCAGCTACTACGCTTGCGCCAGAATCGCCGCCGCTTTTGCTTTTTAAGCGTAATGTATGGAAGTTGCCTTTATATTCGTCTTTTTCATCAACTTTTAAAGTGAAGGTTTTACCAGCTGCTGAACCCGCTGGCAAAAATTCTGGGTCCCAAGTAATACCGAAGGGCCAAGCATTGCTGGTGCCGCTTACTGTCGCGATTTTTGCTGCAGAGATTGCTGCGACATTTGCACTGTCTCGGTCTAAAACTCTTGCAAAGAACAGGCCGACATCGCGACTAGCCGTAACCACAACTTTCATTTCGTCTGTATCAACCCAGGCATCAACTAAATCTCCAACCTTGCCATTTTGCAGTGCATATCCTTTTGCTACAGTTACGGCTTGAGCCTGATCAAAAAAGTATTCTTGGGCTCCGGCCAAGGCACCGGCATCCGTCATATTTTCCAATTGATTGTGATTAACATACAAAACCCCAACATCGGTCGCTAAGGCCGCCATACCGATTAAGGCCACCATCATAGCTGCAATGGTTGCGGTAACGAAGCCTTTCTTATTCTTAATGGCTTGCATAATTTTCTTCATTATTTACCACCTACTCTACACGCATTATTGTTTGAGAAGTAATGGGCATTGGATTTGTAAGCATGGTGTTTACAAGCGGTGTGATAATATCAATGTTGTAAGTTACTGTTACTGTTACTGCGTCACCTCTGCTTCTTGTCGCAGGAAGTGCGGTAACTGTCAATCTTGTCGGATCGAGATTGGGAACGGCATCATTGACCGCTAATACTACAGCGGCATCATTACCGCTAAGCGCAGCCACGCGTGCTCCTTCTCTTGATGCTTCTGTCGTAGCGAGATATGCATTAAGCACCCGGGCAAAATCCGTGATGCCAAATATCAGTGCTATCAGTATCGGCAAGATTATTGCCATTTCAACTAATGCCTGTCCTTTTATGCTTTTTCTCTTATCAATCATTTTGCCACCTCCTGGCAAAACCAATTACCATATATAATTAACATATTTTTGAATCCTGTTTTAAAAGGGGACTTCCAGAGTCCGGAAGCCCCCCCTTTTTTGAGAAAATCTTTTCTAAAATATAAACGAGTAACAATTTTTAAAATTAACCAAGAGCGAGGGCTGCAACAATTGCTTCAAAAGCTGCCACGATAGCATCACCTAAGCCAGGCATTACTGCAATAGCCGCGATAGAAATCAAAACCAGGATCAGAGCATACTCTGCTAAACCTTGACCTTTTTCACTTCTTAATATAAACCTTGCTTTTTCAATCATTCTTAACATTATCTCCGCCTCCTTTAATTATCTTTGTGGTTTTTTTATAATACTTGACCTCTTATTTACTTTATAGCAAATTATAAACAAGGTGTCAAGAATATTCTGAATATTATTATTTTAAAAGATTGCGGCAACCATTGCTGCGGCAATTTTTTGAAAGAGTACGAGAATTTGATTGCCAAGCGGGGTCATCGCCAATATAGAAACGATAGATACCAATAGCAGAATCAAAGCATACTCTGTTAAACCTTGCCCACTGTTACAGCATATTTTGATTTTTGGTTTAAAAAATCTATGGCTTTTATTTAGCATTTGGCTGCCTCCTTTCTTTATTATAAAAGTATAGATACTTTGCTCAAATGTTTAAATTTTAATATCGACAATTTTTTTAATTACCAAAATGCCAAAAATTTCGCTGACTGCGGCCATTATTAGCATCCAATAACCGGCTGTTTGAGTAAATAAAGGCATAATATAATTGGGATTGATAATGTATATTACAAAGGCCATGACAATAGGCAGCAGACTTATTATGGCTCCAGACAAGCGACCTTGAGCTGTAAGCGTCCTGATATGACCGGCAATTTTGACTCTTTCGCGTATGGTATTCGCAATATTATCAAGTATCTCTGTGAGATTGCCGCCTATCTGCCTTTGAATCAATACGGCTGTAACAACAAGGTCTAAATCTACGCTGTTGATTCTTTCCGCCATATGGTTCATAGCTTCGTCAGTTGTTACACCGAGATTTATTTCGCGAAGTACCCTATAGAATTCTTCAGAAATAGGCGGATGCATCTCTCGGCTAACCATTTCTATGGCCTGCATAAAGCTATAGCCGGAACGAAGAGAACTGGATATCAAAACTAAGGCATCAGCAATCTGGCTATTAAATTTCTTGCGCCGTACGGATATTTTTCTTTTGACTATCAGAATTGGAAGGATATAGCCAAGCACAAGCCCAATAAAAGCCATGAGCAAGCTGCCGCCGCTTACCAGGAAAAGAAACAGCATTAAAAGCAACATCGACCCAATCGTAATGACGGCAAATTCCGATGCACGAAGATTCAAACCGGCTTGAACAAGCTTGTTTTCAGCTCGCTTAGCCCAAGAGGTTGTGTCAAAAACACTGCCCAAACTTTGAATTCTTTTCCGCCAATCATTTACCTCATTAGGAGGAGCAACTAACCGCGCATTAATATCTTTTTCACTATCTTGCCCTTGTGAATGGAGCAAAAATTTCTCAAGTCGTTCAGCCGGAGTCATTGCTTCAGCTGTAAAGTAACTATAAAGGTAATAACAAACCAAAAGTATGACGCAAAAACCTACTACACTTATGAGCAGCGGCATTACTACCACCTCCTGTTTCCGGATTCAACGCTTGCTTCTCTAGCTCGTTTCCGGTTTAGAAAACATTGATTTAAAGGAACTGAATAAGCCTTTTTTTGAAACTTCATTTTCGTTTGATGAAGACACGATATTTTCATTATAAATTTTTTTGGCTAACATTTGCACTTCTCGGGCAAGAAGAGAATTTGGATCACTGATAATGAAAGGAAGGCCTCTGTTTATGGAAGAAAGAACCAGCTTACCGTCATTAGGCAAAACAACTTTAAACTTGTTATGAAGTATTTCTTCCATTTCGATAGCGCTCAGGCCGGACTTAGAATTGGCTCTGTTAAGAACCAGTATAATCTTTTCCTGAGGATAGCCTAAGGTATTTAAGGTTTCCAGGCTTAACCTGATATTTTTAGTCGTCATAATATCAGGAACAGCTAACAGCAAGAGCAAATCAGTAATATCCATGATACCTAATATTATGTCATTGAAAAGAGGCGCCGTGTCTATAATAATGTAGTGATAATGTTTTTTTAGAAGGTTTATTACAGATGTCAGGTGTTGCTGGGTGATACTTTCTGCTTTTTCAGGCTGAAATGGTGCCGGAAGGATATGCAGATTATCTGTAAAGTTAACCATGTATCTTGATAAGACCCTTTCATCTAAATGCTCTATATCCGTTACCATATCCGAGATACTTGCTTTAGGCATAATGTTCAAGGCCATAGCAACATCGCCAAATTGCAGATTGCAGTCAACAATAGCAACCTTGCAGGAGGTATCTAATGCTGCCAGTGCAACTCCTAAATTGGTTGATATTACAGTCTTGCCAACACCACCTCGCGGACTAAAAACCGTAATTACTTTGCCATCCCCCTCATTTTTGACATCAACTCGTCTTCTTTTAGTCGAAGCATAGACCAGGTTTATCGCATTAAAAAGCTCTTCCGACGGAAAAGGCTTCACAATATAATCCTTTGCTCCGGCAAGCATCGCTTTTCTTAAATCCTCATGACCGCTACGGGAACCCATCAGTATTATGCCGGAAAATGGTACTTCAATTGATAAGATTTCCGTAGCAGCAAAGCCGTCCATATCAGGTAAATTTAAATCCAACAGAACAATATCAGGCTGCAGTGTCTTAGCCTTTTGAATTGCCTCTTCTGCAGTCGCCGCCACTCCTACTATAACAGCTTCGTTTTCGACTTCAAACAGTTGTTTGAAACGCATTTGCATAGCAGGTTCATCAGCTATCAGAACCTTTATTTTGTTTGTCATGATTAGTATCCCTCCAAGGGTCTTTCTTTAGCTCTTCTTTCATTTCTGTCGTTGATTTCGGCACATACGCGTATGGGTCTACAATCGTCGGCGTGATGAAAATAAGCAGTTCAGTTTCATTTTTGTTAAAGGAAGTACTCTTAAAGAGATTGCCTAGTATTGGCAAATCACCCAAAAGCGGTATTTTCTGTACATCTTTGGTCATCTCGCTGGAAATCAAGCCGCCGATGGCCATTGTTTGGCCAGAAGACAGAACAATGGTTGACTCAGCTTTACGCATTGTCAAAGGTGGAATTGCCATACCCGTAGTACTAATATAAATTTTGTGGTTGCTATTCCAGTCTATGGCACTTACTTCAGCCTTAACCTTGGTATATATTGAGTCCTCAGCGTTAATGCTTGGCTCAATTTCGAGTTTAATTCCATAATCTTTCCATTCAACCGTTATTTGCCCATTATCATTGCTGACCGGTACAGGCATTTGTCCGCCAACCAAAATGTTAGCTTTGGTACCGCCGAGCGTAATCATGTTTGGTTGAGACAACATTTTAGCGTAATCGTCTTGAATTAAGAGATCTAGTTGCCCTAAAATATCTTGATAGGAGCCAAAATCTTTCCAGACTCGGTCTACGGTATTTGTTATGCTTTGACCGAAGGCAAAAGTGCCGGGACTTGTCAAATCGTTACCCCATTTAATTCCTAAATTTTTAATCTTGCCGCGATCAATTTCTACAATTTTAGCTTCAATCTTGACTTGTTTGCCGATATAAAATTCAGGTCCACTGACATGTACTGAATAAATGGTTGGAACACGATCGGTCCATACCTGCAGCGATGTAACGCCAGGAGCCTTGCCAACAAGGAGAAGCTCAGAATCTGATACTACCAATACATCCGCAATTGCCGGATTAGCGATGGCAACGCGTTTGACTCCTTCTATATTAAGCACTTGAGACTGATTTACGGCTACCTCATAATTTTGACAAAATG
The DNA here is from genome assembly GCA_009930275.1 of Negativicutes bacterium. The sequence goes on along the minus strand of RZYP01000003.1, from coordinate 2,151 downwards.
CTGTTGCAGGAATAGCCACAATCAACATGCACAAACACAGTACCATCCCAAATATGAATCTGCGCTTATTCATACTGCCCCCTACCTTTCCTTATTGAAAATTGTGCAAGCTATACTAATTGACTGAAATAGTTTCCGTTTTGGTGCCGCGAATCATTTGAATACTTTTATTAACCGGTTGCGGAACATAATAGTCATTCGATACTTCATACGGAACATATTCTACTTGTACGGCCGGAGTACTATAGGCTTGAGCTTTTGGTGCTTTATTGCCAATAAGGCCGGTAGGTGTAACCGCGCTTGTTGCCACAACGCTGTCAAAGGCCAGGAATGGACGCAATGCCAGTCTTACTTTACCCTTCTCATCACTAAGTGCTAATTGCGCAGCTTCAAGCGGATTTACAGCCAAGGTTACAGTATTAGTTTTGCTGGCTGCAGAAGCGGCTTTTGCCGTTGTCTGAGTCGCGGTGTCTCCACCTTCCATTTCATGATTGGTGGCAAGTACTTGCAGGTTTTGCAGAATAATCTGGCTCACCGGTTCTCCTAATTCTTGTTGGTCGAAAGTAACAACTACATCAACATAATCGCCAGGTTTTGGAAAACCGGCAACACCTGTTTCTTCTGTTACTGAGACAGTCATGGCCCGCTTGTCTTTTGGAATTATGCCGGTAAACCCAATTGACTTACCTGCAACAACCAAGCGACGGGCAGTTATCTGTTCTCCTGAAATGACATTTTCACGTGTAATACTGCCGATTACATTCTTTTTGTCCTTTAGGGCGTTCGGCTGAATATAGTCTTTGGGAACAGCTACTTCCTTGATCATATCAGCTGTAATAGTTGTCTTGGGCGCAATATCAGTTTTAGCTACTATTACAGTTTCTGCCGCCGTTGGTGTGTTTAAATAACGATAAAGCATAAAGGCAAAAACGGCGCTGAGCGCCACTGCAACCAACAACAAATTTTTTTTGGATAACTTAGTCACGACCCATCCCCCCTTAATGTTCTTCTAAGAATTATTTTGCAGTAAAACCTTTGGTCACTCGAAACAACCCTTCTTTTTATTTTCATTTCCATTTGGTAGTATCACCACCATTATAGTTTAAAATTGTAAACAACATTTTTGATTTTTTCGAACTTTCTGTTAACTATATCCTACACCCAGTATACAAAGTTGTAAATAAGAATTTTCAGTAAATTCTTAACCTTTATGGTAAAATTGTCAGAATAATTTCATTACTTATTGTTTCGACATTTTTTTCGCAATTCCTTTTTAAAATACTGAAAATTCTTTTTATGGTTATATTGTTAATTTCAGATTAATTAATGATTCCTTCTTCCATCAGTAACTATAAAAAAGCCACATCACTCTAAGGAGATGTGGCAAGTGGGATATTAAGACAGTAAGCTTATAAGTTCTTAATAATTATTCTTTCAATTGTATTGGTTACCTTTTTACATTCCTGGCAACAGTTTTCCAGATTCTTGTATAGTTCCGTGTAGACCATTATTTGCACCGGATCAGTTGTTATTTTATAAATATTCTTTAATGAATTGACATATAGTTTCATTCCTTCAGATTTCAGGCTATTGACAGATCGCAGCTGCTCATATAAAGAATTGGATTTCTTGTAATTTTCTAGTTCAATCATAGCCAGATTCATATGATAACAGCATTTTACGATGAGCTCTGTGAATACAGTAACATCAGCAGGAATATGTGTTATGTTATGTACTCCGACAAAGGCCATAACATCGTCAATTGCGTCAGTAACGGTATCAATCTGATGCGATAAAATAATAATGTCGTCTTTGTCTATTGGCGGCAAAAACTCTCTAATAAGGTTTTCCATCATTTCGCGCTTTGCTTTGTCGGCTTCCTGTTCAATTTTATGCAGTGCTATAATATCATCATGCAGCTTTTCTGCCGTCAAGTTTTTCAAAGTATCATCTAAGAATACTGCTGCTTTCAAGGAAAATTCGGACAGCCGTGCAAAAGTTTTGATGTAATCATATTGATCGCTTTTTTTGAGGAAGCTAAAAACCATGTTTAACACTCCTTGTATTATAGAATTGTAGTTATTAAAGCCCCTCTCCAAGGGCTGTGCTACACTGTAAGGGATGCTGTGGATTGGTTCATCACTCCTACCA
>RZYP01000242.1 GCA_009930275.1 Negativicutes bacterium | reverse complement strand
CACTGGCACTGGCCTGTGACAGGCCTCTCGTGATTCCTGCGCCATCGCCTATAGCGAAAAGACCGGGAATCTTTGTTTCGAGATTCTCGTCAATTTCCAGACGGGCACTGTAAAATTTAACCTCCACACCATAAAGAAGCGTATCGTCATTCGTCATACCCGGTGCCACTTTATCAAGCGCATAAATCATCTCAATAATATTATCAAGATGCCTTTTGGGCAGAACCAGACTCAGGTCTCCGGGTGTAGCCTCCAATGTAGGTCTGGTAAAACTTTTTTCAAGGCGTCTTTCGTTTGTCCTGCGTCCCTTGATCAAATCACCGAATCTTTGTACCAAAACGCCTCCCCCAAGCATATTAGAGAAGGATGCGATCCTTTTGCCATATTTAAGAGGCTCCTGGAAGGGTTCCGTAAATTTGTTGCTGACTAATAATGCAAAGTTGGTATTCTTACTATGCAAAGCCGGATCACGGAAACTGTGGCCATTCACTGTTACAATGCCGTCGGTATTTTCCGCAACAACGTAGCCGTTTGGATTCATGCAGAAGGTGCGCACCAAGTCGCCGTACTGTTTAGTCCGATATACCAGCTTAGCTTCATATACTTCGTCAGTAATGTGTTTGAATACCTGTGCCGGAATCTCCACGCGTACGCCGACATCAACCTGGTTGTTAATAAATGATAAGCCAAGTTCCTTACATTGCTCAGTAAACCATTCCGCCCCCGCACGTCCCGGTGCTGCAATGAGGTATTGACAATTTATGCGCTCAGTCCGTCCCTTTATTCCTAATGAGAACGTTCCATCAGCTTCCCTGTAGATTCTTTCCACATGCGCGTTACAGCGAATATTGACCTTGCTGTTTAAGTATTGATAGATATGTTCCATTATTATTAAATTGTTTTCCGTGCCTAAATGACGGACTTTAGCATTAAGCAAATGTAAATCATACCCCAGAGCCTCTTTAGCTATATGGCAGTTTTTCGTACTGAAATACTCGCCGGGGGCCCCGTGCAGACAATTAAGTCGGTCCACGTAGTCAATTAGCTCTATTACTTCATCTTCCTGAATATATTCATTAAGCCAACCGCCAAACTCAGTTGTGAAATTGAATTTGCCATCCGAAAAAGCACCGGCGCCGCCAAATCCCCTCATTATATTGCAAGGGACGCAGCGCAAACAATGGTTAACTTTCTTTTCGGCAAGAGGGCAGCTCCGTTTATCAATGGTATGCCCCTCTTCAATTATTGCCACCTTGAGTTCAGGATATTTAAGGGTGAATTCATAAGCTGCAAATATTGCGGCTGGGCCGCCACCAATAATCGCCACGTCGAAAATTTCTTGCATGATATGCCTCCTAATCAAAAATCACAACCTATATTATACTTCAAAAGTCTGCAAATACTCAATTATTTAAATTTTTTCGTTTCGTCACCCAAAGGTTTATCTTTGTCCGGATTATCCTTAAACAGGTCTATGTTTTTCTTAGCCTCCAAAACAGCACTGTCATAAACAGTCTTAAAAGCACTCATGTCTTGCGGCTTACCTGTTCGCAGCCATTCTGTCACAACCTTGCCCAAGCCATAGGTCGTACCTACGGCCAAGGGTATTTGGAGCGGTGCAAAAGGGATTAGTGTCGCTACCGTTTGCCCTACAAAAACGGTCCCCAGTGATCCCAAAATGCTGACTGCCATAGACTCGGAAATTTCTTCTTCGTATACTTTCCCCAGCTTTATTATCATATAAATTTGGTTAGCAATAAGCGCCATGGTCCCCAAAAGCGGGGCAACAACAATAACCCCGGCGCGGGCAGCTGCCCATTTGCAAACAGAGTCTGCCTCATCCTGTCTTGCTTTTTCATCTATAACTGTAATCTTCAATTCTTCTTGCATAAAGTCACCCCCGCAATATTAATTCTCACCTTGTAACTATTCGCTTACATCCACCTAACTCCTGCAATAGACAAAAGAAAAGAACGCCCTTGATAGGCGTTCTTTTTGTTCTGATATTGTTATTATTCTCTTGCTGTGCTTCGAATTTTAGTTGTTATCTATTGCTTCAGCAAGAACTGCTCCCAAAATTATGCCGAGCAATAAATCATTGTCGTTGTTATCATGATCCCAATCGTGGTGGTAATGCCTTGGGGCTTCCTTGTACTTTATCAGCACTTTTTTAGGTATGCGTTGGTTGTAAACCCAATGACCTGGCGGTACGTGAACATTTCTGTCTTTCATAATCTGCCTTACTTTTTTCATGTAAGCCTTTTGCTGTTTTGAATCAACTTTTCTTTCCCATTTGTTTTTGTCATGGTGGTCGTTCCTGTATTCAATTTTTTGGTTACGATGTTTGTCGTAATCTCTGGAAGCTGCTTCCGTAGTGGTTGCTGCCGTTCCGGCCAGGGATCCTAGGACTAAGAGGGATGCGATTATTTTTTTAACATTTTTGTTCAACATATAAATACCTCATCTCTTTTTTACCGACTCACTGGTCAGTTTCTTCACACCCTCATATTAACTTTTAATTATGTC
>RZYP01000241.1 GCA_009930275.1 Negativicutes bacterium | reverse complement strand
AGCAGAGAAATTCGCGTCTTTTGCGGAAAATTATAAACAAGCAAGGAACAGCATTGAATGCTTATCAGTTTATATTGAGCAGATACGCTCCGAAGTTGATGTCCTGTTAAATACGAAACGGATGGATTCTTTTTTTCAGAACGAGACGAAGTAACTAAATATGTACTAAGTAAATTGAAAGGTCCATTGACAAAGGGTTTGTTCGATGGACCTTTTTTTAAAAAAAAGAATTTATGCCTGATTATATTTTGACTGCGGGAAGAGGAACGACGGTGCGAGAAGATACTGAGGCACTGACCGCTCACGTGGATTTATCGACAACGAATTTAGCTGAACTGTCTCCAAATGTTGCGGAGAAGAATGATACTATCTTTTTACAAAAGGGAGCTTCATCTCCAGTAAAAGCAACACTGGCAGAACTACAGAGAGTTGTAGGTGGCAACGTAGGAACGCTTTGGTTCGGAGCTGAGTCTTTTGCGTTACCAGCGGATCCGAATTTGAGTCCTCAATTGGAAGACTGGACTAGGACCGAAGGAACGAATCCGAACATTCTGAAAATTTTAACTTTTAAAGGAGCAGCAGATGGGAACACCTATAATCAAAGAGCGGGAATTAATTTTCCATTGCCAACAAACTGGGACAAAGGGATGATAAAAATCAAGGTATATATAACGTGTAAAACGGCAGAGGAGTCTTAGATTATGGCACAAGTTTATAAATTTGATGTCAAAGGTGGCGTTTCGGTATTTGGAGAATACGTGACCAATTTGGAAGGAGCTACGGGAGCTTTTGATGGTGCAGGCTGGTATTCCACAGATTCTCAAAGGTTAACTGAATCGGTTCCTGTCAATTTGACTTTTAGTAATGCAGCGAACGGTAATTTTATCTCTTTAAATTTTGAGCGGGATATCCTTTATGCGGGAGGTCCTACGGATACTGCTTGGCAGGGTGAAATTTCGATTGTTGGAATAGAGGTTCAGTATACAAAATTGGGGACTGAATATTTGTGGCCTGATCCTTAAAATAGAAATTTCCAGTCATTTATGCTTTACGCCATAAAAAAGAGAGGCTTCCTTCAGATTTTTGGATCTGTCGGAGTTTCAACTTTAAACAGAATTGACACACACCAATATGGTTCTCATAACGTCTATACTACTGTACAGAATAATGTTGTGGGAGAGATGAAATTCCTTGAGAAACGTGTCAAAAATGTGGTGGTGCCTCATGGGAATCTGTCCTCTCCGAATGGGAATGTTCTCCTTAGCAACAGTGTGGGAGGTTCATGTAAAGTCACAGGGGCTTTTAATATTTTTTACTTCCGAGGAAAGAGTCTCCTTTTCCCAAGCGAAAATAAAGTTACTTTGTATGAAGGGGGTGACTATATTTCACTGGCTTCTGCGGGTATCACGAATGGCGTCGTTGGTATACATTCGATTTATTTATCAGGCACAAAATCGGAAAACGGGACTTTCAAAATTTACGTGGCGTTTTCTCAAAAACAATGGGGCTCGCATCTTATAAAAACGACAATTTTGAAAAAGGAAAGAGGAACTCATTGTATATATTTTACAACGCAAAAGAGAGAGAGTGGTCTTCATCTCATACAAAATACTTTTACAAACATATCCACAGGAACGAACAGCATCCAGAATAGCGTTTTTAGCAGCCTACAAGGAGCCTACAATACATTTTTTCTGCGGGGAGGTATGTTGTCCTTCCCAAGCGAAAATAACGTGCTGTTACCGAGTGGCGAATCTCTTTCTTTGCCTCCTGTTGTTTTTTTAGGAACAAAAAAAGCAGGCACGCATTCAATTTACTTGGAGATTTTAAGTAGCTCTCACGTCGGGACGCATGGAATCCAGAGCAGTGTTTTAAGGAGCGCTACGGGAGATTATAACGTGTTTTATTTTCGAGGCAGTATGCTGCTATTCCAGAGCGGGAACTCCGCCTTATTGCCTAACGGAGACTCTCTGGCATTGCCTCCAATCAGCATTGAAAGAGCAGAAAGAGGAACGCATAAAATCAAGAATTTTTTCGAACAAGAGGAAAGAGGATTCCATAGAATTTACTCTTCTGTTTCTCGCGGGCAACTAGGTCAGCATATTGTTAAAACATATGTCTCCAATTCTTTTAGGGGAACGCATAAAATAAGTAATGCTTTTGCTTCACTGAAGCAGGGATTCTTCAGACTTTATTTGTCCGCTATTCAAAAGCAGTGGGGCGCAAGTTTTGTTAAAGGAACGGTTTCAAGTAGAGTCACGGGACGGCATAGCGTCTACGCCCCACTCTCGAGGAGAGAGACCGGAGAATTTCAGATTATTAAAGGGCTTCCAATTTCTGTAGCGGGAGGATACCGCACCTTTGGTCTGGCGAGCAAAGAAGAACAAGGAACGCATTCAATTTACGCTTCCTCTTTAGAACGTTCTGCTCAGGGAAATTTCAATTTATTCTACACACGTGGTTACAAACTAAACTTCTCAACCGGCTATGCTGTACAGCTTCCGGGCGGGGATTATTTAGCTCTCCAAGGAGA
>RZYP01000240.1 GCA_009930275.1 Negativicutes bacterium | reverse complement strand
TTTGACGAAGTAAAGATTCCTGATATGATAAATCCGCTCCATTGTTAACATCTCCTGCTATTCCTTTCAGTTGTCGCTAACTAAAAGGATATCTAATGAAGGTTGGCAGTGGAGTTATTCTTTTCCAACTGGCTGGATTCTTAACTTCCGCACTGGCTGATTTCTATTTTGCCAAACACAACGATAGATACAAACACATATGGTAAGTCACAAGGCAGAAGTGGCAGCTATTCAACTAATTATCAGCAATCTGGCCGTGAGCTCCTGATGCCGGACGAGGTGCGCCTGCTAAATAACGCAGACGCGCTTCTCTTTGTCCGTGGAGAACGAGCTATGCGTGACAGGAAGATTGATTTACTCAAACACCGAAATATTCATCTGACTACTGATGGTGGTTATGAACCATACACATCAACAAACACCAAAATGCAGGTACCGGATATCAATTACGATCCCACAAGGCACAGCGACTATGACCTGCTCACGGAAGAGGATCTCATAGATCCAAGCGAGAGCAAAAAGCCAATATACTACAAAATTACGGAGGAGAACTAAATGAATGATCCTATTGGAGTCATCAACAATCTGTCTACTTTTATCTTCGGACTGATCAGAGCGCTAGGCATGATATTGCTGGGTTTCGGCATTGTTCAGATCGGTCTATCACTCAAGAGTCACGATCCATCACAAAGAGCCAATGGCTTTCTGACCCTGGCCGGTGGCGTCATCATCACCTTCGCAAAAGAAATCCTGACGCTGATCACAGGCGGATGATGGGATTAGCTTTATCACGCAAGATCGGAGGTGATACAATTTAAACGCAGCTGGATGTTAATAACATAAACAAATGCGTAGAGTCTGCAGAAAAAACAGACTTCCACCGCATTCGTCAAACAGTTACGTTGTTGCGTTAATTCGAGCCTCAATCTCTTTGATGAACTGCATCATTTCATCAAAATCCGGATAGTTCCCATAAATCATGGATTGCATCGTTGCGTAATCCGAGCGCAGCCTGTCCATGCTATGAACAGCAGGAACAAGCTTAAGTGCGTCGACTCTTGCGTATTCGTATTGTGCCCATTTGCGTGGGTAAAAGGTACGTTTGAATTCCGCGACCTGAGTTAACAATTCCTTCTGTGCCAGAGCCTTCTCAAGTACACCCTTGTGGGCCATACAGTAGAGATCATAGTAATGGCGGGAATATCTTTCTGGTATTTTGGATGTCTCCGGACGGTGAGCTTCCTGATGGAGGATTGTTGCCTTCTCCCAGAAAGTTCTTTCTGCGGCTGTTGTCAGGATTTGCGTAGACGCTTGATGGAAAACGCTGGGATAATAATCAGCAGCGTAAGGATGAACATCAGCCAGCTGTGTTGGCGTCCAGGCAGCCAAAGCGCCAATCTCAAGCCGGATTTCCTGAAGAATAGAAGTATCTTCAAAAGCACGAGGATATCCGACATTGACGGTTCCCGGATCGTCATCGTCAATGTAAACAGAAACCGGCATCCCAACGTAGTCGGCCATATCAGATTTAAACACCGGGAGGAATTCATCTTTCAGGAATGTAGCAACACGATTTGAGGATTCGTCAATGAATTTCTGCTGTTGCGTATTGGAGCGCTTTTCCCATGGCTCGCTGTACCCATAGCCTACAGTTCGCCAGTCGAGGATCAAATCGATATCCTCGGAAAAACGATCAATCAGGCTGTAGACTTTAGACAGGCTCGTACCGCCTTTGAACGCGAATGCCTTTTTCCATTGGCACTTGTGAAACAGATAATCCAGTGTAAGGCAGACCCAAAAATCCTTTTCTATGATGGCTGCATTCATGCCCATTTTGGCCGCAGTGTTCTGAAATAGTATTTCACGCTCTTCACCGGGAAGTTTAGCAATTTCGTACATATGTGATCACCTTTCATACCTGCAGATATCTTTGATAACTTCAAAAATCCAGCTGATGGTATAGCGTGATTCCGAAAGAATAGTCTGACATTCGTCAGAAGAAAATCTTTTCCTAATCACTTTTATATCAGCTTCACTGACATTGCCTTGACCGATTGCCTTTAATGCCTGTATGAGAAGAAGTGTCTTTTCTGACATACCAGTCATTTGACTGTCGGAGCGATGGGAAAAAGTCAATGTAACATTGCCGAATGTGTATTTTTTATAGGGACCGCTGCTGATATAAGACCAGTCGGCCGGTACTTGCGTAGATAGGCCAAGCTGGTTCAAAGCTGTATTTCCACTTGCAGAAATGGTCCAGTTATAGTTCCGGGCAATGGCATGTGCAATCTGATCAGGATTAGGAGCAGCATATTCCTGAAGAAGAGAACTGAATTTTGGCTTGTCATATACGCCTCGAAGTACTCGCCGCAGAGTGCCTTTTTTTTCTAAGCGGGCGATTGTTTTCTTGGCAGTTTCGTATTCTGCCAGGTCTGTAAAATCAGATGTAACGAACGCAGAACAGAAAGATGCTTCGTCAATTCGCTTTGTGATCAGGGAAATTTTGCTTTCGTCTTCCATCAAACCACCTCCTGTCCCTAATAA
>RZYP01000239.1 GCA_009930275.1 Negativicutes bacterium | reverse complement strand
GGTAAGAGAAATAGACGAACTCTCCTCGCCGTTTATATATGCAGTAAGCACTTACGCCATAACCGGTTCTCAGGGTTCGTTCTCGAAACTGCAAAGCGATTATTTAACCCGTCTGAAAATTCTCAACCTAAACAACCCAATTGTTGTAGGATTTGGAATTCACAACAAGCAAACCATAGATTTTGCGCACACCTATGCCCAAGGGGCAATAATTGGCACCGCCTTTATCAACTCGCTAAAGGGAGAGGAAACATTAGGCTCAGATATTGATCTATTTTTCAAAAACTTGGAAGTAAAAAAATTAAAGAATGCTAATACAACTAAAAAATACCTGTTCAAAGGATAGGGTAAAAGAACTAATTAACCACATAAAATCGCTTGGGCTAAAACCAAACGAGGTGGTAACCCGTAATGCTCACTACCTAATTTGCGTGGGCAAAGCAGAGGTGGATATAAGGACCATTGGCAACCTAGATGGGGTTAAAGATGTTCACATGGTTGACGATGACAATAAATTGGTGTCGCGTCAATGGAGAGTGAATGACACAATAATTGATTTGGGTGACGACATTAGCATCTCACGCGATAGCTTAACCCTAGCCCTTGGTCCCTGTGCCATCGAAAGTGAGGAACAGGTTGAGCAAATAATAAATTTTCTGAGCGATAACGGGGTAAGGCTAATGCGCGGAGGCATATTCAAACCACGCAGTTCTCCCTATGCATTCAGGGGGTTGGGCATTGAGGGGCTGAAGTTCTTTTCGCATCACTGCAAAAGTAAGGGGATAAAATTAGTTACAGAGGTGATGCAGGTTTCACAGATTGAAGAGATGTATCCGTATGTCGATATCTTTCAGGTTGGAACTCGCAATGCACAAAACTTTAACCTACTCGATGCGCTGGGAAAACTAGACAAGCCCATACTGCTCAAAAGAGGAATGTCGAGCACCATATCAGAGTTTTTGGCAGCAGCAGAATACATCTTCTGCAACGGAAACGAGAATATCATCTTGTGTGAAAGGGGGATAAGAACCTTCGAAAAGATGTACCGAAATACCCTCGATCTAAATGCCATTCCTCTGCTCAAAGAGAAAAGTCACCTTCCGGTATTTTGCGACCCCTCGCACGGAATAGGTATAAGGGAGCACGTTGAGACTATGGCCCTATCGGCCGTTATGGCAGGCGCCGATGGTATTCTTATGGAGATACACCAAACACCCGAATTGGCATTCTCAGATGGACAGCAAACACTAAACTTTCCTGAGGCAAAAAGCACCATCGATAGGTTAAAAAAAGTAAGCAGTTTCGAAAAAATGTTATTTCAAGAAAATTTTTAAATAATAGAGGAATAAAATTTTTCGGTTATGCAATCGAAAAAAGCACAGCGAAGAAGTGCCCAATTGTCCCGCCTAGCACGAACAAGTGCCAGATGCCATGGCCATATGGGAGGCTTCGCCAAGCATAAAAGATTACACCAACTGTATACGAAATGCCACCTATAAGCAAAAATAAAAGGCTTGTGGATGACAGATTAGCAAGCATTGGTTTGAGCATGAACACAAACATCCAGCCCATAATAAGGTAAATAACAACCATTAGCTTGCGGAAACGGTGCAAGTAAATTGTTCGTACAACAATTCCAGCTATTGCCGCTGCCCAAATAATGCCGAAGAAAGTCCAACCAATCGGGCCACGAATCGTAGTAAGTAAGAAAGGGGTATATGTTCCTGCAATTAGGGCAAAAATAGCCGCATGGTCAAGCCGCATAAGAACACTCTTTGCCTTTTTGTTGGTTAAACTATGGTAAAGTGTTGATGAAGCATAAAGAAAAACCATCGTTGCCCCGAAAATTGCAAAGCTAACCACGTGCCAGGCGGTTCCTTTGTTTGCAGCAACAACTATCAGGATGACAAGGCCAGCAATGCTAAGCAAAGCCCCAATACCGTGGGTTATGCTATTTGCAATTTCTTCGCCAATTGTAAGTTCGCGCCTGTTAGGTTCTATTGTGTTTTGGGTCATTTAGAAATCTTTTAAACATTTTGCAAAAGTAGCCATATTAGAATTGATGGTGAAACAACCCACTAAAACTAAAAATTCAATTATTGCAAATGATTAAGAAATGTAGTAATAATCTTTAGGTTAGACAGTAAAATAACGATTATGAATATAGAGTATTTGCTCAAATATAATCCTGCATTATTAGCTTTATTGGGAGGCTTATTTACTTATAGTATAACCGCCTTAGGTGCTGCAATGGTTTTTTTCTTTAAAGAAATTAGACCAAAAACATTAAACTTAATGCTTGGTTTTGCTGCGGGAATAATGATTGCTGCCAGTGTTTGGTCTTTATTATTACCAGCAATTGAAATGTCGGAAGAGCAGGATGCTATTAAATGGTTACCTGCAACAATAGGATTTCTAACGGGAGGAGCTTTTTTACTATTAGTAGATAAAATACTTCCTGGATATCCCCCAATTAGGTGGACAGCAAGTTAAGCTACAAAAAGTAGTAAATTGCTAAGATGAAAAACAAGAGAAAAACATTTGATCGGGAGTTCAA
>RZYP01000010.1 GCA_009930275.1 Negativicutes bacterium | reverse complement strand
TGGGATGCAACCAGTGAAATTATGGAAGACTGGATGTATGAGAAATATGCGGAAAAATACGCACTTGATCCTGCCATGCAGGAATGGATGAAGGAAGTCAATCCTTGGGCTTTGCATCGCATCGCGGAAGTTCTTTTGGAAGCTGAGCAGAGAGATATGTGGAACGCCAAACCTGAAACCAAGGCAGAACTGGAGAGGTTATTTTTAGCTATGGAAGGTGAACTTGAAGACAGGGGAGACAACGACTCCAATTAGCAATAAAATGATAGATGATAGGATTGATTGACTACTCGTAGCAGGGAGAAGAAAAATGAAATTATGTGATATTTCGACTGGTGATACTGCCTATAGGTACGAAAAGAGCATTGTTGTTTATTTTAATGGTAAGAGGAAGGTACTGAGTACTTCTGTTTTTAATGGTGGCTATAGTGAAAAATTTACTGCCGTTTTTAATCATGACGCAACTCAATCCAAAGGTATGCCTTGCAAAATGTATGCTGATACTTATGACAAACATATGCAAATTGTTGCCGAAAAAATTGGCCTGCAAGCAGATGCCGTAACTGGTATGGGAACGGCAGCCAGCATGGAGAATGTCGCAATTATTACGGAGTCATATAAAGATTTGACTGTAACGGCAATTGTGACAGGCGGCATAGAAACTAATGGCGGCAGAGTTGGAGATCCATCAGATTATTACAAACCGACGATGAAAGATTTAAAACCAGGTACTATTAATATTATTTTGGTTCTGGATTCTGACATGCCGCCGGGAACATTGGCAAGAGCTTTGGTAACATGTACAGAGGCAAAGACAGCAGCAATCCAGGAATTAATGGCAGGCAGCAACTATTCAACAGGTTTGGCAACCGGTTCAGGGACAGATCAGACAATCATAATTGCCAATGCCGAATCTGCTCTTTATTTGGAAAGTGCCGGCAAACATTCCAAGATGGGTGAGCTGATAGGCAAGGCAGTTATAAAAGCAGTAAAAGAAGCTTTGTTTAAGGAAACAGGCCTCTGCCCGTCTTCACAGCATAGTGCTTTGAGCAGATTTAAAAGATTTAGAGTAACAGAGGATACTTTGTGGGATAGGTTTAAAGAAAGAAATGACCGAGATATTATTAAACCTGTCTTCTTGGAAATATTGGATTCTATTGAAAAAGACAGCTTTATTGTATCGAACACGTCACTTTATCTGCACCTTTTGGATCAGTATTTGTGGGGTTTACTGGAGGAAAAGGAAGTAGTTGTTTGCGCACAAAAAATCCTTTTATTGATAGGCGAAAAATATGGTGTTGAAACAAATGACAAACTTACTGAAGCAAGTGTAGAAGCTTTTAATACAGCATGGGTGGAAGTACTTGTTGAAATTTTGTATGAAAAGGCAGCTGGATTGTAGAATTGATGTAAATTAATTATTGACTGTGTTACAGGTATATAGTTTATTATTACTTGTAATAAATATCTTAATATGGTTATAATAAAGTGCAGGTGCCGCAAGGCTTAATAGGGAAGTTGGTGTAAGTCCAACACGGTCCCGCCACTGTAATGGGAAGCAGTCTCAAACTATGCCACTGGAGTATTGTCCGGGAAGGCTTGAAACTGTGATGAACCAGAGTCAGGAGAACTGCCTGCTATATTGTTGCCGCAATCCCTACGAGCGATGGGGAGGCAACGCAGGTTGCTTCTTTTTACCAATTAGTAGCATTGCGTTGTACTCTCCCCAAGTATGAAGGGGAGAGTTTTTTGTTTTTTAAACATTTAGCACATAGGAGGAAAAGAATTGAAAAGAACAGCAGTATACCCATTTACAGCAATAGTTGGTCAAAATGATATGAAATTATCATTAATTTTGAATGTAATAAATCCCGCTCTAGGTGGCGTCCTTATTAAAGGTGAAAAAGGGACGGCAAAATCAACTGCAGTACGTGCCTTGGCAGAGCTTTTGCCAGCGATGGACAGTGTTGCGGGCTGTCAATTTCATTGTGACCCAGATGAACCTAACAATTTATGTGAAACTTGCGCTGAGAAATACGCAAAGGCCAATAAACTTGACAAAAATACAATCAAAATGAAGGTTGTGGAATTACCTGTCAGTGCTACAGAAGACCGAGTTGTTGGTACTTTGGATATTGAATATGCGATTAAGCATGGTGAAAAGAAATTCGAACCTGGTATTTTAGCTTCAGCTAATAGAAATATACTTTATGTAGATGAAATAAATCTTTTGGATGACCATGTGGTAGATGTATTGCTGGATGCTGCTGCTATGGGTATCAATACTGTTGAGCGTGAGGGTGTTTCATACTCACATCCTGCGAGATTTGTATTAGTCGGTACAATGAATCCGGAGGAGGGTGACATCAGACCGCAGCTTTTAGACCGCTTTGGTCTTTCAGTCGTGGTCAAAGGAGAACATGCTCCCGAACAAAGAGTGGAAGTAATTAAAAGGCGCTTGGCTTATGAAAAAAATGCCGATGAATTCATTGGCTTATATGAAGCGCAACAAAAAGTTTTGGCAGAAAAAGTCATTAAAGCTAAACAGGTACTTCCTGATGTGAAAATCAGTGACGATTTGCTTTCTAAAGTTGCGGAACTTTCACTGGAACTAGGGGTTGACGGGCACAGGGCGGATATTACAGTCATCAAAACTGCTATCACGTTAGCGGCATTTGAGGGAAGAACAAATGTAATTATTGAAGACATAAAAAATGCGGCAAAACTTGTTTTGCCGCATAGAATGCGCCGCCGTCCTTTTGAAGAAGGCGAGTTAGACTGGAATAAGGTGGAAGCTCTTCTGGACAAAAAAGATTGATAGGAGGAGCAATTAGTATGCGCAATCAGACACTATTTCCCTTTACAGCGATTACCGGGCAAAATGACCTTAAACGTGCTATTGAAATAATGATAGTCAATCCTAAAACAGGAGGTTTGCTGATAGGCGGTGAAAAGGGAACTGCAAAATCCACATTGGTTCGTGGTATAAAAGAATTAGTAGGCGAACAGAAATTGATAGAACTGCCTCTTAATGCCACGGAGGACATGTTATTCGGCAGTATTGACTTGGAATACGCTATTGCCAAAGGAGAAAAGAAGTTTTTACCGGGAATACTGTCAAAAGCAAGCGGCAACATTCTCTATATAGATGAAATAAATCTTCTGCGTCAGGACCTTTTGACTGCGGTTATGGATATAAATGCAGCTGGTATCAATAATGTTGAAAGAGATGGCATATCCTTTTCTCATGCTGTGAATTTTACTGTTGTTGGCACGATGAATCCAGAGGAAGGCCTGTTCCCAGGTCATATATTGGATCGTTTTGGCATGTATGCAGAATCGAAAAGCGAAAAGGATATTGACTCTAGAGTAGAGATTATGAAAAATCTTTTGGCATACGCGGCTGATAGCCAGAAATTCAGAACTGTTTACGCCGATGAGACAGAGAACGTTAAGGAACGAATTAATAAGGCTAAGGTACTTGTGCAAGAAATGGAGCTACCTGAGGCAATGATTCAACTGGCAGCTCAGATGTGTGCACAAGCTTTTTGCGCCGGACATCGTGCCGAAATTTATCTTTTGGAAGTAGCAAAGGCCATTGCAGCATTAGCAGCACGTGATTATGTTTTACCAAAAGATGTTGAAGAAGCGGCGTTATATGTATTACCACATAGAATGAGAAAACCTCCGGAACAAACACCAGAGCCAGAGTCTTCGGAAGATCAAGAAAATGACGATAGCGATGAACAAGAAGACCAGGAAGAGGATAATCAGGATAATTCTGAGCCGCCTCCAGTTCCCCCTTCATCGGACAACGACTCCAAAGATGATGAAAAAGAAGACGAGCAGCAGCCTGATGAAAATGATTCTGATAAAGAAGACAATAAAGACCAAAACAATGAAAACCAGAACAATCAGGCGCCGGATGAAAAAGTTGAAGATATTGATTATAAGTTTGTTCTTCCTAAGATGGTTGTTGACATGGGTCAGGACCGTAATGTGCGTCGTGGAAATGGTAAAAGGAGCAGCACCAAAACAGATCTTAAACAAGGACGTTATGTCCGTGCGAGCATGCCGGGCGGAAAAGTAGAAGATCTCGCTTTTGATGCTACTATCCGAGCAGCAGCACCTTATCAGCGAATTAGAGCCCATAAGGGTTGTTGTGCCCTGAATATCAATAAGGAAGACCTCAGGCAGAAGGTTAGGGAAAAACGTATTGGCAACACATTCCTATTTCTTGTTGATGCCAGCGGCTCCATGGGCGCACAACAACGTATGCGCGCGGTTAAGGGCGCTATTTTCTGCATGTTGCAGGAAGCTTATCAGAAACGAGATCGCGTTGGTATGATCGCTTTTCGTCGTCAAAAAGCTGATGTATTATTGCCGGTCACCAGAAGTATTGATTTAGCACAAAAATGTTTGAAAGAATTGCCTACTGGCGGTAAAACGCCGCTGACAGAAGGCCTTTCGACTGCACTGATGACTCTCAGTACCATGAACAAAAAAGACAAGGAGCTTGAGCCAATCTTAATCTTACTAACCGATGGCAGAGCCAATGCTGTCGATGAAAATGATAAAGACCCTATTGAAAGTGCATTAAACATAGCTAAAAAATTTAACAAAGCTAATGTTACATCAGTAGTTATTGACACGGAAAATGATTTTATAAAACTTGGCATAGCTAAAAAGGTTGCCACGGAAATGGGAGCTAATTATTTTAATTTGAAGCAATTATCGAAAGAACAAATCTTAAGGATTGTACGTAATACGCAATCCTAATCAGATAAGGAAGTGCTTTATATGCAAAGACGCAAAAGACATTTTACCGTTCCGCGTGAAGAAATTGAATGGTATCCGACAATTAATGCCGAAAAGTGTATTAATTGCAAAGTATGCTATGAGTTTTGTCCAAAAGATGTTTATGCGCTGGTAGACGATAGAGTTGAAGTTGTCAGGCCATATCAGTGTGTCGTCCTTTGTTCCGGTTGTGTCAATAAGTGTATGAATGGAGCTATTTCTTTCCCGAAACGCGAAGATTTTGAAAAGTTTGTTGTCTATGATGAATAATTTTATATGAAAGAGGCTGGGTAAATGAAAATATTGTTCAGATTATTATTTATGGCATTGTTTTTATGCATAGGAACAACAGCTTTTGCGGCAGAAGAGCAAGGCTCTAACTGGGAAATCAGCATGCAGCCAAAAATGACGGCAGCAGAAATCGAAAATGCCCGTTGGAGCTTTATTTTGCAGAATGATTTTGGTGTTTATGCATATGATAATAAATCGCTAAAATTCGATGATAAAAAGGATTTAGTTTCTGTTATAGTGAAAACGGTTTTTACTAGCGAAGATGTTTTGAAAAAGCTTAATCAGACTTATGCTGATAAATTGAATAATAATGATAAGACTTCGTACTGTGAAATGTTGATGTTATTCAATCCTCAGGAAAAGAGTTATGCTGTCAAAAAAATGGATGTTTACAGTAAACAAGGAATGAAATTAGAAACAAAGGAAAACAAGATTAAAATGGTGCCTGTGCCTGAGAAAACCTTTGCTGAAGCAATGCTGGAAATCGCTGCGGCATTTGTTGCAAATGAAAATGCAAAAGCTAGAAATTAAACAAATGTTATTCTAGTGTATTTTCTGTGTGTTTAGTTGACTAAGAACTATGCTTATGTTATGCTAAACCCGCAGTTAGCTATGCCTAAGCCTAATACTAATTGCTTTCAGCCAATAGGGCTGAAGGCTTTTTCTCCTTATTGTAAAGAGGAAGAATTTTTAAGCAGAACTTTATTATGCTAAGCTTATTATCGTAATTATATGGAAAGAGGCTTTTTGTGAAACAATTAATAAACTATTGTCCGGTCGATGGCCATGAAAGTGAATTTTCAATACCAGAAGAAAAAATTAGCGACTTTTTAGGTGGTATGGGGCTTGACGGTATAGAGCTTTTTATTTACCAGAATAAGCCTTTCGAAAAGTCCTATGCAGACCATACTGTTGGTGTGCACTTGAGATACTGGCCATTTTGGCTCGATTTTTGGCAGCCCTCCCCAGAGAGTTTAAATGCAAACCTAAAGTCGCAGATTAAAACGGACAATTCTGGTTTAGATATGCAAAATAAGGAACAATGGCTCGAATCAATTCGTTCTAATATTACCTTGGCACTTCAAGAGAAGCCTGAATACCTGGTTTGGCATGTTAGCAACTCTGATAATGAAGAAATTTTCACTTTTGATTTTAAACATACAGATGAAGAAGTAATATGTGCGACGGCGGAAGTTTTTAATGCTGTCAGAGACGTAATACCTGATAACGTTATAGTTTTATTTGAAAACCTATGGTGGCCGGGACTTAGGCTTACTAATCGGGAAATAGTTAAAAAATTTTTCGCCTTGCTCGAAACGAGCAATACTGGCATAATGTTGGATACAGGTCATTTAATGAACACTAACCCAGACTTGTTTGACGAAAAAGATGGTATGGCTTACTTATGCCGTACAGTAGAGGCTTTAGGATCTTATAAAGAAAAAATTAGGGGAATTCATTTGAGTGCATCTTTATCCGGTAATTATATTAAAAGTTTTAAACGGAGTGTTCCTGAAGATAAAGATTACATACAACTCATGAAGCATGTCACCAGTATTGACCGTCATCAGCCATGGTCTGACGCTGGGATAGGAAAGTTGCTGGAACTTGTGCAACCAAGTTATTTGGTGCATGAACTTTATTATAATAGTTTTGAAGAACTGGCTGGGCTGGTTCGACAGCAGCAAAGGCTAATGAAAATAAAATAGTTTAATATTTTTCAGCCTTTTGTCAATTTCTTGACAAAAGGCTGCGGCTTTGTTAAAATCTCAATTGTAAATAATGATAATTTAATATTTAATCAAGAGGTGCCCGTATGGGCTTAATAGAGAAGTTCGGTTAAAATCCGACACGGTCCCGCCGCTGTAATAGGGAGTGAATCCAATACCGCCACTGGAATTTCCGGGAAGGCTTGGATGAACGATGAACTTGAGTCAGAAGAACTGCCTTTTGTAGGATTACGTTTTACCTACGAGCGATAGGGTAGTAATTGCGGAACAGTTTACGTCTTTGTGCGTATTTCTTTTGTGCATTCAAGCTCTTTCTCATTGAGGAAGGGCTTTTATTTTGGGCTTTTATAAGAGTTAGTAAAGTGCGGCCATGTGAGATTGGGTACGGGAAAGCTTTTATATTGCTATAGAAAAACATTTTGAAAGGAAGTTAGCAAATGAAGAATGAAAAAATTAGTAAAGGCATTCTGATGACGATGCTTATTACAGGAACATTGTTGGCAGGGGGCGCGAATGCTTTTGCTGCTGCTAGCGAAACACAATCTTTTACCTTGGACCAAATGATTGTAACGGCAACAAGATATGAAAAACCGGATTTAGAAGTTGCGGCAGCAACGGAAGTTTTAACAAAAAAAGAGCTCGAAGCAACCGGAGCAAGAAATGTGCAGCAAGCACTATCTAAGATTAATGGTATTGTTTATCAAGCAAAGGGACCGGGTGGAGCATCTTTGGGCTCTATGACCAGTAAGGTCAGTATGCGCGGCGTAGAAAAAGGAACATTAGTGTTGGTTAATGGTACTCCAATTAATTGGCGTGGTCTTTATAATCTTGAAGACATTCCACTAGAAAATGTTGAACGCATTGAAATTGTAAAAGGTGGCGGTGCTGTTCTCTATGGCAGTGAGGCTACAGGCGGTGTAATCAACATTATTACAAAAGAAAAAATGAACAACACTTTAAAGATGGGCTTGGGTAATTATGGGCAGCAGAATTATGGTTTTACGACACAGGCCGGAGATTTAGGCGTATCATACAATTACGATAAGTGGGGCAATACCGGCAAGATTTCTTCAACAATTACTGAAGTTTCAAAACCAACTGATAAAGAAATGTATAACGTTTTTAAAGGATCGGAAAAAAATGACTTGGTTTTAAACTACAAAGTAAGTGATCATGTTGATGTATTATATAATCACAATGAATCTGTTAGCAAATTTGCATATACTTTTGGCGAAGGTTATGCATTGGAAGATATAGCAAGATATGATCGCAGGCATGAAAGAGATAAAGATTTTGTGCAGATTAATTTCAAGGATAATGATGGATTCAAAGGCAATCTTTTCTATAATTCCAATGTATTGCATTCGCTTGGAACCGATTATTATAGCTCCACTGGGTCTGCTACAGGCTATCCAAAGGCCAAAGACGACAAGGAAAAAAACCTGACATATGGTTATGATGTCCAAAAGGTTTGGGATCAGGAAGATAGCAAGGCTTTGTTTGGTACAACCTATACGAAGGAAAGTTATAAAGACTGGTCGCTTGGAGTTGCGACAGCTGACTATTCAAGAAATAACTTCTCCGTCTATGGACAATGGGAGAAAAATGTGAATAGCACTGACATTGCAACTATCAGCGCTCGCGAAACCTGGACAACCGGCGCTAATGAAAACAAAAACTACGATAACTTTAGTGCGCAAGGTCAGTATGTACGTAAATTGGATGAAGGCCAGAGCGTTTACGCAAGTGTTGGGCAGTCTTTTGTTATGCCGTCATTTAGCAACATGTATTCGACTGGCACCAGTATGGTGGTGGGAGATCCCGACTTACGCCCGCAAAAGGGAGTTCACTACGAATTAGGTTGGAAAAAGGATCATGATGACCATAAGTGGCGTGCCGCATTGTTTAATTACAAAATAAAAGATAACATGTCTTTCAGTAAGTCAGGTGATAAATATTATGCTGTAAATGAAGATCTGAAAAATACTGGCATTGAAGTAAGCGTTGATATTCAGGGTGAACAAGGCTGGGCATATAATTATGGAGTTACTTACGGTAATCCAAAATCCAAATCACAGTCTGAAAAATTAGGTATCAAGGATTATTGGGACAGAGCTTTTGGAAGATGGCAACTTGACGGAGGCGTATCTTATACAGAAAGCAAATTAACAACCAGCTTCTCTGCCAGCTATCTTGCTGCCAGAGTTCTGACGCCTACAAGCAGTCATTCAGTTAAAACAAAACCATATTTGTTAACTACATTAAGTGCAAATTATAAAGCAGACAAACACAATGAGTTTGTTTTAAGCATTGATAATGTTTTGGATAGACAGGACAATGTAAATCATACTACATCTGCCTACTATAGTGCCCCAACTAATTATATGCTTACATACCAATATAAATTTTAATTAATCATTATAATTTTTCTATTGTAGTGCGCGTTTGACATTGATTTTTGCCCATGTTAAAATACACTATGGTTGTTGATAAAAGAATAAATTATGCATGCAATAGGTGCTGAAAAGCTTAATAGGGAAATCGGTGCAAAGCCGATGCGGTCCCGCCACTGTAATGAGGAGCGAAGCCAAACTATGCCACTGGAATATTCTGGGAAGGCTTGGTGGAGCAATGATTCTGAGTCAGGAGAACTGCCTAGTTGTTGATTGCCTTGAATCCTACGAGAGATAGGAAGGTAATTGTGAAAGTTTGGTTTTTTCACAAATATTGAGCCTTCCCGCATAAGCAGGAAGGCTCTTTTTTGCGGTCTCTAAAGTTTCTTAAAACGAGGACAGAGTTTGTCCTCGTTTTAAATTATGAAAGGATTAATTGGTGCGAACTTGAAAAATAATATTACCAAATATACATTTATACTTATACTTTTTTGGATGTTTCTTATTTCTGGCTGCAGCAAGGATGCAACCAGAAATAATTATGATAATGTACGGGGTTATTCTGTTATTGATGCGACAGGTGTTAA
Source organism: Negativicutes bacterium (assembly GCA_009930275.1). Next base: position 32,748 of record RZYP01000010.1, on the reverse strand, counting down.
TCTCGTTTTTAAAGAAAAACCCAAAAGGATAGTTTCGTTAAGCATCAGTGTAGATGAAATTTTGCTCGATATGGTAAACCCTGATAGGATTGTTGCATTGACAAATTTAGCTGATGACCCCGGTATCTCATCGGTTGCAGAAAAGGCTAAAGCTGTAAAGCAAAGAGTAAGAGTTAAAAACATGGAACAGCTGCTTATGTTAGAACCTGATCTCGTTATAGTTCCTGATTGGATAGGAATAGAATTGGCACAAAATCTGCGTGGTATTGGTATACCTGTGTATGTGTATAAAACGCCGGTAACAATTGCGGAAATACAAAAATCAATTCATGAAATTGCTAAGGTTGTTCATGAAGAAAAAAATGGGGAAATTATTGTGGCAACAATGCAAAAGAGGCTTGCCGCTTTAGAATATAAGCTCAGGGATATTCCCGACAATAAAAGACAAACAGTTGTGGCTTTATCCTTAATGGGCGCGTTCGGAGGCAAAGGTACGACTTTTGATGATATATGTAAGCACGCACACGTAATTAATGGTGTTTCTGAAACCGGTATTGACAAAAACGAGTCGATTACCAAAGAGCAGATTGTTGCTATTGATCCTGACATATTTCTTATGCCTACATGGGATTTCGACAACAAGGGAGATGCTGAAAGGTTGATACAAGCGACAAAAAATGATAGTTCGTATCAAACAGTAAAGGCAATTCGCAATAATAAACTGATTCAGATACATGATGCGGCACTATACAGTATTTCTCATTATGTAGTTGATGCTGCAGAAGAAATTGCACAGGCAGCTTATCCAGATAATTTTAAGTAGAATTAAATCATATCTCCAACAGCAATTATCTTTTCGCAAAAGCAGGCGAAAGAAAGAAGGACTAATGGAAAAAGTTATTTCTGTCGAAAATTTGTCAGCGGGGTACCAAAATAAAAATATTTTAGAGGATGTTTCATTTCTGGTTAAAAGCGGTGAAATGATTGGTATTATCGGCCCCAATGGTGCCGGTAAAAGCACATTGCTTAAAACTATGCGGGGACTTTTGCCGAAACAGCAAGGCAATATAAAGATTTTTGGCAAAAATGCCGATGAATTGTCGGAAAGAGAGTTTGCGTGTACAGTAGCATATTTACAGCAACACGTAGACGTGTCTTTTGGCTATACAGGGAAGGAACTTGTTATGGCCGGCCGTTATCCATACTTGGAATGGTGGCAAGGTGAAAGTCTGGAAGATGAAATAATTGTTAAGCAATGTATGGAATACACCGGTGTCTGGAATCTTGCCGAGTCTTCAGTTGAACAAGTATCAGGCGGACAAAAGCAACGAATTTTGTTGGCGAAAGTTTTAGCGCAAAAAACGCCTGTGCTCTTTTTAGACGAACCTACTACAGGACTGGACATTGTATATCAGGAAGAAATTTTCAGATTTTGTAAAGCATTATGCAAAGCCGGTAAAACAGTTATAATGGTTGCGCATGAACTTAATTTGGCAGCTAAATTTTGTGACCGTTTGCTTTTGGTGGCTAATGGTGGCATTCTTGCAGATGGTTCTCCTGCCAAAGTTTTGGATTCAGGGCACTTAAGTATTGCTTATAAGGTGCCTGTGATTGTTACCAGAAATCCTGAAAGCGGAGGCATAGAAGTTACAACAATTCCTGGTGAAGAAGATGAGGAGAGGAAGGAATTGTTAGTCAGAGCTATTTGCGAAAATTGTGTGATTAATAGATAATAAAAGTCACTTAAATAAAAATAATATTAAAATTCTGGGAGGCACAAGGATGGAAGCTATTAAAACAGTTACTGAGTATTTTTCTAAGGGTGGCCTTGTTATGTGGCCGTTATTGTTCTGCTCTATTTTGGTAATTACGATTGCTATTGAAAGATTTCTTTTTTATAAAGAAGCGGATTCCGGCAGTGACTTTGCTGAGAATTATTGCTCATTAATGGCCGCAAATAAGGTTCAAGAGGCTATGAATCTTACTTCTAATTCTAAGGGCGCTTGTGCACAAATACTTTGTGAAACAATGAAGCTAAATGGGGATAACACAAGAAAATTCAATTATATGGAGGCACAGGCTGGTCTTATTATTGCCAGGCTTAGAAACCGAGTAAGTTATCTGGGCGTAATAGTAACGATGTCTCCTTTGCTCGGATTACTGGGAACAATAGTTGGAATGATCAATTCTTTCAGCGTCTTTAATTTGCAGGCCGGTCAGCCAATGGCAATTACCGGAGGCATTGGAGAGGCGCTTATTGCAACAGCGACTGGGCTTTGCGTTGCTATTATTGCTCTTGCGGCTCATTCTTACTTTGCACAAAGGCTGGACAGCGTTATTACAAATATGGAGCAATGTTTCTCCGCATTGCTCGAAGCCGGAAGCCGTGGAGGCAGCCATGAAGCTTAGAGATAGCAGGCAGCTTAAAACGCCTGACTTAATGATAATACCAATGATTGATATTATGTTTTTCTTGCTTGTATTTTTCATGCTAAGTACCATGTACATGGTTGACATGAAAACTATACCAATAAAATTACCGGTTGCTGATAATTCAGCAGTTGATGTTAAAACGACTTTCGCAGTTTCTATAAAAAAGGACGGTTCCATTTGGCTGGGGGATAAAGAGACAAATATCAAAAGTTTAGCAATGCAGGCCGTGATGGAACAGAAATTAAATCCGGGCTTTGCTATAGTGATACGTGCTGATAAAGATGCTGATTATGGGCAGGTAATAACTGTGCTTGATGCTCTAAAAGGTGCGGGAATTAATCGTTTTGGTTTGGCTACAGACGCGGGAGCTGGTAAATGATGTACGGTAATTCAAAGCAAAGATTGAAATTTAGTTTTGCGGGTTCTCTTGCATTTCATATTTTTCTTGTTGCTTTTTTGGCATTAACCGGCTTGTTGGCAGGCAATAAAGTCGATAGCAAGATAATCGAAATTGCCGTCGTTGGCGGTGGCGGCGGTGGCGGCGGTGGAGCCAACAAAGGTTCGGCTGTCGGTGAAGAAAAGCCCTCAAGTCCCGCACATACCGAAAGCATTTCTGCTAAGCAGCAGAATTTAAATGATATTTTAGATAAGATTACGCAAGAGCACAAAGAAAGTTATACGAATAATGCCGAAGAAAAAGTAATGGAACCCGCTCAGATGAATACTGACGGAAAAATTTCTTCAAACCCAAGCAGTAGTGTGACCGGAAATGGAACTGGCAGTGGGTCGGGTTCTGGGTCAGGTTCTGGCAGTGGCAGTGGTTCAGGCTCCGGAAGTGGCAAAGGCGGGGGTCATGGTTCAGGAGATGGTAATGGTACCGGCCCTGGTGTAGGCGATGGAATGGGATCACCTGCAGTGCCGCCAAGGATAATCTCTCATCGGGAACCGGTTTATCCCAGCAGCGCAAGAAGGGCTGGCATTGAAGGGACAACGACAGTAAGGCTGCTTATTGGAGCAGACGGTGAGGTTGAAGAAGTCGTTGTCGATGGTTCGTCTGGTGCAGATGAATTGGACGAAGCTGCTGTTGCTGCTTGTTATAATTGGAGTTTTACGCCTGCAAAAAATGGAGCAGGGCAACCAATACGCTGTTATACTTATGTTCCCATATCGTTCCGATTAAGGTAAATTTTAATTTTGACGCTTTTGCATAAGGAGATAAAATGATATACAAGGGCTTGCTTTTATTAATTTTTTCGTTATTCAATCTTACGGGTATTGCTTTCGCCGGTGAGGTTGATCTTTATGCTGCGTATCCATACAGCCTTGATAGCAAGCTGCAAAATGAAACATATGGCAGTGGCACTCAGCCCTTGTATATTAACATTGAAAATTACAATGATCCGCAGCCCCAAAAAGTAAGGCTGGAGGTGCTTTTGCCTTTTGGGATCAGACCAGAGGAAAACTCCGCATGGCGTTCTCAAGAGAACGAAGCGGGGTTAGTTTTGTTTAAAGATGTTGAACTATCAGCAAATTATGGTCAAAACTTTGATTTGCTTTATTTGAGGTCTGAGCCTGATTTGGCTGAAGGTAAAAACGAAATCAGAGTTAAGCTTTCAGGCGGTTCGTGGGAAAAAGAAGAAATAATAAGTTTTATGCATACGGCGCTTATTTCTGAGGGTATGAATTTCTCCAAAGAGGGAAAGTCTTATCCGGATGTTTCAAAATTCAACTGGTATATTCAATCGCTTACCTTGCCTGTAGATAATCTTGGTCATAAGGACGAGAGAGCTCAGGATGGCACTATTTACATCCGTGATACAACATTAGAAGGCTTTCGTAATAGGATGACGGGGGGCGGAACTACAAACTGGGCAGCGGTTTTTAATCACCCGGCGGCACATGTTTTTCTTGAAATGCGAAACCCGCAGCTTGATAAAAGAGTATTGAAATTTAAAGCCGAGCTGGTAGATAAAGTTTTAGGCACAGTCGTCCCCGGACTTTGCATGACAAGCTTAAGTGAAAACGAAGCAGAACAGGGATGGGTTGAAACTAAGGGAGGACAAGACGCAAGTACCGCGTTAATTTCATTGGATGGAATCAAAAATCAGTCATTTATTTTACCAATTTATGTTGACCAGTTCAAGATCATTGAAGGCGAATATAATTTAAGGGTGACGGTTGAGGGAAGCGGCCAGAAGAAAGTTTATGAAACGCCGATAAAAATTATAAAACAAAGAAGCATGGGCATTTTTGCCGTTGGTTTTTCATTTTTTTGCTTATTGTTATTAATATATAATTTTAGCAATTTAAAAAAGTGTATCATTGGAATCGGAGCCAAAGGTGCAATAACGGTTTCTTTGTTTGCGGCGGTTGCTTTCGGCGGGGTAGTTCTGCCATCGACGTTGCTTGGTGATTTTTTGCATGTAATATTAGGACCGTTTTCAGGATTAGTCACTGGAATTTTAAACGGAATATTACTTTATCTTCTTGTCATGTCGTTGTTAGTTTTGTACAGAAAACCCGGTGTAGTGGCTTTAATGTTCTTTCTTAAATGGATGCTTGCGGGACTTATGTTCGGCAAGTTTACACCCATTGGAATTTTGAGTTATGCAGTATATATAGTTGTCTTGGAAAGCGTAATGTGGCTTTGCGGGTTTTATAGAATTAGCAGCTTGTCAAAGCGGTATATAGTTTTTGTCTCTATCATGGTCGGCGTGGCGGATGCCTTCATTACTATGATAAATTTAGAGCAGATGATGTTTTTCTATAGGCTATACTATGCAGACTGGTACATATTTTTGTATATGCTCGTCAACGGACTGTTGTATAGTTCTTTTGGCTGCCTCATGGGCTATAAAGTGGGCTGCAAATTGCAGCAGGTAATGGGGGAATAGTATGTTAGTTTTAGAAAATCTTTCGTATAGATATAAAACGAGAACTGCTTTTACCTTACATAATATTTCACTTCGCCTGAAGAGGGGAGAAATGTTGATTCTGGCCGGCAGGTCGGGGTGTGGCAAATCAACTTTACTCAAAGCTGTGAGTGGGTTGCTAAGGGCTACCAGTGAAGGCGAATTAAATGGAAATGTAGTTATTGACGGACAAAACATTTCGGATTTATCTCCGGAAGAAGTCGGTGTAATGGTAGGATCTGTTTATCAGACGCCTGATGATCAGCTATTTGCAATGACAGTTGAGGATGAAGTAGGCTTTGCACTCGAAAATCAGGGTTTTGCGGAGGAAGCTATTAGTTCTTCTGTTTCCGCTACTTTGCAAAAAGTAGGGTTGGCAGGCTTTGAGAAAAGAAGCATACACGAGCTTTCCGGAGGGCAAAGGCAAAGGTTAGCTTTGGCCTCTGTTTTAGTTACAAAACCTAAGCTTTTGGTATTGGACGAGCCTGTAAGCCAGATGAATCCGCAGGGTGTAAAAGATTTCATGGAGATTTTGTGCTCACTTAACATTAATGATGGAATATCGATTATCATAGCGGAGCATCGCGTTAACGAGCTTGCAAAGTATTTTTCACGTTTAGCGATGATGTATGAGGGTAAAATTGTTTATGACGGTCCTATCGAGGAAGCTTGGGATAAGATTGGTGCCAAGCAGGCAGTTGGTCTGCGTGAGCCTCAAAATATTAAACTTGCAAGGCAACTGAACCTTTCCAAGCTTGAAAGTGAGACAAAAAGTTTGGCCGGAATTATAGAGAGTGAGTGTAACATTAAACGAGGTATAAACTTTTGTTTTAAGGAAAGAAAAGAACTGGCAGAGAGTTTGCTTTCTGCAAAAAATATTGCCTTTACTTACCCCGGTGCCAAAAAAGCTACCTTACATGACATTTCATTCGACATTTATCCTGGACAAACTGTTGCTTTGATGGGTTATAATGGAGCAGGTAAAAGTACATTGATGAATATTTTGGCGGGTTTGACTAAACCTTCCGCAGGCGAATTAAATTTTTTGCATGAAGCTGTTATTACTAACGCACATTTAATAGGTTACTTACGCCAAGAGCCGGACTTAATGCTTCTTGCTGACAGTGTTTTAGAGGAATTGAATTGGAAAAACAAGTACGCTGATGAAAAGTATATTAACACTATTATTGATAAAATGTCATTGAGGGAATACATTAATGACTTTCCACTGGCTTTAAGCAAAGGACAAAGGCTGCGCACTGTGCTGGGGGCCTTGCTTGCCAGAAAACCGAAATTGCTTTTGCTCGATGAACCTACAGCGGGACAAGACCAGCAAAGTTTGGACGAGATAAAAGAGCTGATATCTTTTTTTGTTGCCGATGGCGGCAGCGTTCTTTTTTGTACTCATGATATTGAACTGGCAGGGGAAATTGCCGATAGAGTAATATTAATGTCCGAAGGCAAATTCTTGGTGGATGATGCAGCTGGCAGAGTCTTAAGCAACACGGAAAAGTTGCTGGAAGGCGGTTTGAATGAGCCGCCAATGCTGAAAATGTCCAAAGAGTTGTTAATACCGAGCTGTATAACGGTTGAGGAGGTAAAGCAATATGTCGATGCGTCAGTTGTGGGAAGGCAGTGATTCAGCCGAGTGGTCGCAAAGGTTGAGCGGCCGGACTAAATTGGTCGTTTTGTTCATTTTTGCAGTTTCAGCTGTAATTATAGATAATCCGCGCACTCTGTTTTACTTATTTACAGCTACTCTGCTTTGCCATCTCGCAGTTAGAACTTCCATTTATAAGTGGGAAGCTTTGGCAATTTTGCTCTTATTGGGTTTATGGGGTTCGATGTTCAGCCAAGCGCTTTTCTTTTCGCAAACCCCAAGGACGCCTTTGTTTGTGTTAGTGGCGCCAGGAGCTGGTTTAATAGGCAAGTTTACCGGAGGTTTGGTTATTTATCGTGAGGGTATTTTGTATGGGGCAGTGCAAGGGCTCCGTTCTTCTATTATGATGTCGATAGGTTTATTGGTTTGCTGGACTTCTGATCCAAGGCAGCTTTTGAAAGCGCTTGTTTCCTGGAAACTATCGCCGCAGATAGCTTTTGTACTGGTTACGGCTATAAGGTTTTTGCCGGTTCTTGCATCTGAAACAGGAGAGATAATTACTGCTTTAAGATTGCGCTCAGACAGTGAAAGCGGAAGACGAAGCATAATAAGGCATTTACCATATATTGCCAAGCCGTTATTGGCAAGATGCCTGCGAAGAGCGCAAACATTAGCCTTATCTGTTACCAGCAGAGGGGTCTTTTTGCCAACTTCGAAAAAAGGAGATTTATGGCCACTAAAAGAAATGGTTATTTGTCTGTTTTTGGTAACTTTTACTATTTTAGTTGCCTTGAGCAAGTTTTTTTACCTGCTTTCAGAACAAGGGCTATATTTTGGAGGTCTTAGAATGATATACGATTGGACGAAGATTTATTTATGAAAAATTTTAAAGGACGTTTAGCACTAGTGATCTTCGCATTATCATGGGCGCTGCTTTTTTGGTTAACGGGTAATAAAACACCATGGTATTATTTTAGCGGCGCGCAGAATACAGGAAACGTTTCAATTCATTTAGGCGACATTGCTAATGAGAATTATGATCGCATGGGTTTTACCAAGGGTCTGGTGGAATATGTCGAGTCCAGTAAATCGTGGTTGGTAGGAACTGAGCGCGGAGAAGTTTTCCTGTTTGATAATCAGGGCAAGCAAATCTGGAAAAGATCATTGGGCCTTGGCAAGTTTATTTCTATGGCTGTAAGCAAGGATAATAAAATTGTTTACATCGGTGAGCAGAGCCCGACGGGTCAATTATTTGCCTTGTCAGTTGAAAATGGTGATATGCTTTGGAAATACGAGACCGTTGATGTTGTCGGTGCCGATATCGCAAAACATTCCTATCCTTCAGTCGTTCATATCAGTGTAGATAATGAGGATAAGGTTTTCATAAATGCCTATAGATTTGTCATGTTTAAAGATGGTTCAAGAGGCTATAATGCCCGCACCGTCGCTTTTAACAAAAAGGGAGAAATACTTTGGAAATATCCGGAAAATGAAGTATTAGACAGTTGGATAACTTGGTGTGATGCTAACGGAGCTGATAATAGAATTGTGGTTTCAACTTCTGCCTATGAGTTCCGGACGAATATGAAATATAAAGACACACTTTATTTTTTGGATAAAAGCACAGGCGTTTTGTTAAATTCTGTTTTAGTTGCGTCAGTTCCACCGTTTGAAACTACTGTAATGCGGGGGAGCCCGAATTTCTCAAAAGATGGAAAGCTTTTGGCTGGATCCGGCAGTGACGGGCGTGGCTTTTTGTTTGATAATACAGGGAAAATGTTGTGGGAAAGAGAGCTCTCAAAACCGCAGCAAATTGACAAAGCTTGGTTAAATGCCAGTGGACGTGATGGCTATGTTGTTGGTGATAAAGTTGTTTTCACGACTATAAATACCTTTAATCGTGAAAACTGGCAGTTGCCGACACCGGTAGAACACCCTAGCAATAATTCTTTATTCGTCTTTGATATAAAAGGAGAATTCAAATATAAATATAAGGCGTTAGGGACGATTGAACAGTTGGATTTTGCCAATGGCGTAGCTGCCTGCGCAGTTGGCAGGAATGTCAGGACTCATAATTACAAAGCACATGGAGCTCTTATCCTTAAGCTTAACGATGGCAGCGAATTAAAGTTTTTCCAGACAGAGGGACCTTTGCAAGCAATTAAAATATCAAATGATGGACAATTTGTTGCGGGCATAGAGGCACCTGCGGTGACACCGGAAGGTAAAATAATAGGCGGATATCGCTTTCACTTGTGGCAAATATAGCAAAAAGAGACGAAACAGCCTAAAATGGAGTAAAAAATGATTAAGAATTTCGCTAAATATTACAAGCCATATTGCAAAACTCTATACGCTGTAATTATTGGTTCATTAATTGCGGCCGGGTTGGATTTAATTTTCCCTATGGCGGTAAGATATGTCCTTAATAGTGTTTTGCCCAGAAAAGAAATAGATGTATTGTTGTTTTACGCAACAGTTTTAGCGCTATTGTATGTTTTTAACTATTTTATTCTCTTTGCCGTGAGTTACTACGGGCACACTCTTAGCGCAAAAATTGAAAATGACATGCGTTTCGATTTGTTTAAGCATATGCAATCCATGTCTTTCAAGTATTTTGACAATGCCCGCACAGGACAATTATTATCGCGTTTGACAAGCGACATATCCGAGATAGGCGAATTAGCCTTCAGAGGTCCGAATGATGTCATTGTTTGCAGTATAACTATGCTCGGAACCATTGTCATGCTGTTTTGGATGAATTTAAAACTCGGCTTTTTGATTGCCGGATTGCTAGCCTTGAAAACAATTCATACGATTTATGTTAATAAGAAACTGAAGTTGGCTTTTCGTGCCAATAGAGCTAAAAATGGGGAATTAAGCGCACAGGCTGAAGAAAGCCTAAGCGGTATAAGAGTAGTAAAAGCTTTTGCACGTGAAGAATATCAATTCAACCGGTTTTTGAACAAATGCCTTGATTTGCTCCAGACGAGGAAGAAGTCCTACAAAGTATTGGCACATTTTGCGGGTAGTGTGAATTTTTTTACTAATTTCGCAAATTTAGCAGTTATGTTTGCAGGAGGCTTCTTGATAATCAAAAATGAATTATTGATGAGTGATTTTGTGGCTTTTTTGCTCTATGTAAATTTGTTTATGAAACCAATGTTTCGTCTAACAATTTTTACTGAAATGTATCAGCGCGGCATGGCAGGTTTTTATCGGTTTAGGGAAGTTATGCTGATTAAGCCTGAAATTGTTGATGCAGAAGAGCCTGTAGAGGATTTCCCGATAAGTGGGGAAATTGTATTTGATAATATTTCTTTTGGGTACAGTGATGAAAAAAATGTTATAAAGGGATTGAATTTAAGAATCCTGCCCGGAGAAACAGTTGCTTTTGTTGGTGAAACCGGTGTTGGTAAAACGACAATAGCCAATATGCTGTTGCGTTTTTATGAGCCCGATGAAGGGAGCATATCTATCGATGGAATAGATATAAAAAAAATAAGGCAGAAGCACTTGCGTGAAAGTATCGGCCTTGTGCAGCAGGATGTTTTTTTGTTTTCTGATACGGTTAGTAATAACATAAGATTTGGCAAGCCTGAAGCTACATTTGCCGAAATTGAAGAGGCCGCCAAGATGGCCGCTGCCAATGATTTTATTGAAGATTTGCCGCAAAAATATGAAACTGAAATCGGTGAGCGCGGCGTCAAATTGTCAGGTGGTCAAAAACAGAGGATCGCCATTGCAAGAATGTTTTTAAAAAAACCACCTATAGTTGTTTTGGATGAAGCAACGTCTTCTTTAGACAATAAAACAGAAAAGCTTATCCAAGAAGCGTTGGATAAGCTCATCAAGAACAGAACAACTTTGATAATTGCACATAGGATGACAACGGTTATTAATGCTGACCGCATTATCGTTTTGAATAAAAATGGTGTTGCGGAAATAGGTAGTCATAAGGAACTAATTGAAAAGCACGGATTATACTATAATTTGTATAACTCGCAAACTATAAATAATTTTTAAGGAGTCAATAATGATAACGATTAATAATTTAGTGAAAAAATTTGGTAATCGTTTAGCTGTTAAAGATTTGACTTTAGAGATTGGTGACGGCGAGATTTTTGCACTTTTAGGACCAAACGGAGCCGGTAAAACTACTACAATACGTATTTTGACAATGCTTGCCAAGTTAAACAGTGGCAGTGTTAACATTTGTGGTTATGATATTTTTCAAAATGCTGACGCTGTAAAGGAATTAATAGGCGTAGTCCCGCAGCATTTCAATCTGGACTATGACTTAACCGGCAGGGAGAATTTGCAGCTGCAAGCAAAACTTCATCATATTATTGATACAAATTTAAGAACAGAGAAAATAGATGAAATATTAAGCTTTGTAGAGTTGAAAGACCAGGCAGATGAATCAGTTCGTAATTATTCGGGAGGAATGAAAAGAAGGTTAATGATTGCCATGTCTTTAATTCATACTCCAAAAGTTTTGTTTTTAGACGAACCCACGGTAGGACTTGATCCACAGGTTAGAAGAAAAATATGGGATTTAATAAGGTCGATGAATGGTCAAGGGATGACTGTTTTGCTGACAACACATTATATTGAAGAAGCCGAAGCGCTGGCAAACAGAGTGGCAATTATGGACCATGGCAAACTTATAGCTCTTGATACTCCCAAAGACTTAATAGCAAAAATTGGGGATATCGTGGTTGAATACAATGACGGTGACCAGCTAACAAATAACTTTTTTAATGTACGTGAAGAAGCCGCAAAGTTTGCTACTTCCTTATCCGTAAATGCAACAATAAGAAAAGCTAATCTTGAAGATGTTTTTATTGAGTTAACAGGGAGGCGTGTCAATGGTTAGCACATTTTTGTATGATGTTTTCACTGTTTTTTGGAGAGATTGGCTGGTTTTAAAAAAAACAATGGTTAAATTTTTATTATCACGCATGATTACACCAATATTGTATATTTTTGCATTTGGCATAGGCTTGGGTAGGAATATTTCAGTTGATGGAAATTCGTACTTAAGCTTTATTATTCCCGGCATGATTGCAATGAATTCCATGAACATTGCTTTTAATACAGTGGCCAACCCTCTGAATATGTCCAGACTATATTATCATACATTGGAAACTTATTTGATTTCGCCTATTTCATCTTGGGCTTTTGTTTTAGGCAAAGTATTATCGGGGGTTTTGCGTGGTGTTATTTCAACAATTGTTATACTGGTTATAGCTGCGGTCTTAGGTGTTAATGTTGATGTTTCCGGTTGGTTTTTCCCAATATTGATTTTAAATTGTTGCGTATTTGCCGCCTTAGCAGTTGCAGCTGCGATGGCAATGCCGACACATGAGGACATGGGTAACTTCAGCACATATATATTGGTGCCGATGTCGTTTTTATGCGGTACATTTTTTAAGGCCGAAGGGCTGCCTGCTTCTATAAAAATTTTCCTGGAGATATTGCCATTGACACCGGCAAGTAACTCATTGCGTGCTGCATCAAATAACTTGCCGATTGATTTGAGTTGGATTTTCTTAATGTTTACCTATTTTTCTCTTTTTCTATGCTTAGGATATTATTTAATTGCCAAAAAGAGAGAAGAATAACTTATAAAATTTCTTCTCGGATAAGTTGGTTTATCATTTTTTGTTTGCCGAGAACCCAAAGCAAATCGTCTTTTTCTAAAACAAGAGAGACGTTAGGATTGATCATTGTATAATTACCTCTTTCCAATCCTATAACCAAACAATTCCAGTTATTTCTTAGGTCAGAGGTCTTAATTGACTTATTCAAAAGAGGAGAAGTAGCATTGACCGTTATTGTACAGTAAAGAAATTTCGACTTATCATCTGCTTGTTTTTTGAGCACAAAACTTCGCAAGCTTATAGGATCATTTGTTGCTAAGAACCCCAGTTGTTTTGTTTCGATGGCTGCATTCAGAGACTTGATCTGACCACGGGTGCCTATGACGAGTATAGACGATTCGGGCAATACAACATCTTCTCCGCCAGGCATATCTATTGACTTGCTGTTTTGCGTAATTTGAAGAATATTTATACCATAGTGTTTACGTAAGGATAATTGTGACAAAGTTTTATTGCTCATAATAGAGTCATCTTCTATGTTATAACGGACAACAAAAAGGTTCTCATCAAGCCAATTTGTTGTTGAGGGATCTTCCGAATTGTTTAATGCTTGCCGTCGTTTGAGCAATTGGCTTTCATTAAGATTGACTAAAAATCTGGATTCCATTTTCAGATATTCACCGAGCAGCCAATCAGAAGAAGCAATGATCGATGTTGCAATAAAAGTTAGGATGATGGCCGCTATAAATTGGAAATCGAGAATTTTTGAAAAAACAAAAAAGATAAAGAAGAGTGCAACTGATACTTTGAGTACGACTAAAAAAATGAGAGGCATGTGATTTGTTCTCTTTTTAAACCAGAGAACTGAGAAAAGTTCTGGGTGGTGACCACGGTTAATCAGCATTGCCCTTAGGAACGGTGCCATCACTAACAGTGTTATCAGTGCTGTTGCTATAGAGGCATAGAAGGATGGCAGAAGAGTAGCCAAGTAGGGTAACAGTTTATTAAGGGAAAGAAAAGAGATTGAAATTAGAAGGGTTAAATATACGACAAGACGCAAGAGGTAAATGCTTAGGAATGTTGCCCAGTCAGTATCTCTTTCACCGGCAGCATCAGTGTCGGTTGTGTAGCGATTAAGCCACGACATCATTTTTGCAGGTAATTTCTTTTTGATGGTTTTGTAAGCCTGATCTGCCAGGCCGATGAAATAGGGTGTTGTGAATGTGGTAATAACAGATGCAGCGACGATGATAGGGTATAGGAAATCACTTATGACGCCCAAACTCATTCCCAAAGAAGCTACGATAAAGGAGAACTCACCAATTTGTGCCAGGCTGAATCCACAGCGCAGCGAGGTTCCAAGAGATTGCCCAGAAAGAAGAACGCCGAGAGAAGTAAAAATTAGTTTGCCTATAATAGTTGTAAGTATTACCAGTACAATTGGAATTGCATATTGCATAAGAAGCTGCGGGTCAACCATCATGCCGACAGAAACGAAGAAAATGGCCCCGAAAAGATCTTGCACCGGTTTCACGACATGTTCAGCTCTATCGGCCATCTGTGTTTCAGCTATCAGAGAACCCATAATAAAGGCGCCAAGAGCAGGTGAAAAGCCCATGTTAGTAGCAAGAACGACCATGCCCAGGCAAAGACCGACGGAAACAATCAGCAATGTTTCATCGTTCATCAAATTATAAGCTTTTTTGAAAAAAGACGGTACGAGATAAACACCCATAATAAACCAAAGAACCAAAAAAAACAAAAGCCGCGATATATCAAAGAGTAATTCAAGACCCGGGAGAGACTCGCTTGTCTTAGCAAGCGTTGACAGCATAACCATCATTATTATGCCTACGACATCTTCAACAATCAATATGCCAAAGACCTTCTCGGTAAAAAGCTGACCACGGAGTTTCAGATCATTAAATGCCTTGATAATTATGGTAGTGGAAGACATGGAAAGCATACCGCCAAGGAAAATGCTGTCAATATTGCTCCAGCCCAAGAGGCGGCCGCAGCCGAAACCAAGAATCAGCAGGCCGGTTACTTCGGTGAAGGCAGCAATAATTGCTGTTTTGCCTACACTTTTCAATTTGTTAAAGCTGAATTCCAATCCAAGAGCAAAAAGTAGAAATATGACACCGATTTCTGCCCAGGTAGAAATACTTTTCATGTCTGTAATGGTAGGGAGTAGTTTGAAAAAAGGTCCTGTAAAAAAACCCGCAATTACGTAACCAAGAACAAGCGGTTGGTTTAATCTTTTAGCAATCAGGGTTGTTGCCCCGGCAACAAGCAGTATCATTGCCAAATCAGAGACCAATATTGGTAGATGAGCCATTATAGTCACCTTTCCCGAATGCTGAATCATAGAAGTTAGAACAGGATATCCAGCAATACGAACAATTCTATAATTGTTTTCTAATAAAAGTATATATTTAGTATAACATATAGGGAATTTATCTCGGATAGTTTATTAATATTCCTATACAATGTTTTCTCAGATAAGAATATCGAATAAAGAGTAGATACGAATTGTTTGGTGCAGCAAGGTTTATATTCTAGGCAATTGTAGATTTTAAGGCTTACGTGTGATATAATTGCATGGTAATTTAATAATATTTAGGTGCTTGTGAAGGCTCAAATGGTAAGAACGGTGAAAATCCGGCACGGTCCCGCCACTGTGATAAACGCAAAACGTTTAAGTCAGGAACCATCCTAAATTTATTTGCTGTAATCCACGAGAGATGGAGATAGCACCAGAGTTGTTAGTTTTATAGCTATTCTTTGGTTCGTTTCTTAAACCTCTGCGATTTCGCAGGGGTTTTTCTTTTATTATTGTTTTTTGGATATTAAATTATGCAAAAGATTAAAGGAGCAGGAAATTGGAAGAATACAGAATATCTGGGGGGAAAAAACTGCGTTGTGGTTATACTACTGGTACCTGTGCAGCTGCGGCAGCTAAGGCGGCCGCTGCTATGCTTTTTTCAGGGATACGGCTGGATTATATTACAATTAATACACCAAAGGGTATAGCCTTGAATTTGGACACACAGGATATTTTATTAACAGATAGTAAGGCCGTTTGTGCTATTCGTAAAGATGCGGGCGATGATCCTGATGATACCGATGGAGTTCTGGTCTATGCTACCGTTGAAAAATTCGCCGGGAGTGAGCTGGAATTGCTTGGCGGGATAGGCGTGGGTACCGTTACTAAACCAGGACTGGCTTGTTCCGTTGGCGGCCCTGCCATTAATCCGACTCCAAGCAGGATGATTAGAAATGAAGTCGCGCAAGTTGCGCAGAAGTATGGATATAACGGCGGAATAAAAATAACAATTTCTATACCTGAAGGGGTTGAAATTGCCAAAAAGACTTTTAATCCACGTCTTGGGATAATCGGCGGTTTGTCTGTATTAGGAACCACCGGCATTGTTGAACCGATGAGTGAAAAAGCATTGGTAGATACCTTATTTGTCGAAATGGATGTGCAAATAAGCAAGGGAAATAAGAATCTGCTCGCTTTCTTTGGTAATTACGGGCAAGATTATGCTAAGGATATATTGGGGTTGAATATTTCGGATGCTGTTACTTGCAGCAATTTTGTAGGTGAACTTTTAGATTACGCGGTTTTTTGCGGCTTTGAAAGCGTCTTTATTATTGGACACTCAGGAAAACTTGTTAAATTAGCCCAAGGTGTAATGAACACTCATTCAAAATATGCTGACTGCAGGACAGAAATTCTCGCACTTTATGCTATGTATCAAGGCATAGAACCGGAAGTTGGCAAAGAAATTGCAAATACATTGACTACTGATGAAGCTGTTAAGGTTTTGAAACGGGAAGGTCTGGATGCGAAAGTCCTCAAAATGGTTAACGAACGAATAGATTATTATATGCAGCAAAGAGTGCATGGTAAGATTAAAACGGCAGCTATGATGTTTTCAAACATATATGGCATATTGGGCAAAACTGTTTGCGCAGATGAATTAATCAGATTACAATTAGAAAATGGGGGAATAAATAGAAAATGAGAGGAAAACTATACTGCATCGGCATCGGTCCTGGGGACCCGGAACTATTGACACTGAAGGCTGTGCGACTTTTGAAGGAATGTGAAGTTGTTGCTATGCCGAAAGGCGACAATGAAAAAATGACGGCTAAAGAAATAATTAAGCAAGCAGTCGATATTGATAAAAAAGAGCAGCTGCTGATTAATATGCCTATGACAAAGGACGCCAGGGCATTGGATGAAGCCCACAAAACTGGTGCAAACGCTATTATAGAGAGATTAGACCAAGGCAAGGATGTAGCATTCATAACATTGGGCTGCCCTACAGTTTATGCAACCTGCATATATGTTCACAAATTGGTGTTAGCGGCAGGATATGATGCTGAGCTGGTCGCTGGTGTTACTTCGTTTTGCGCTGTAGCGGCAAAGTTGAACGTTTCTTTGTGTGAGCAATCAGAACCACTAATAATTTTGCCAGGCAGTTACAAAGAATCTTGGAAATTTATTGATAGACCAGGCAACAAGGTTTTAATGAAATCCGGCAGCGAAATCATGAAGGTTTGCAGTGAGCTTGAAGTTCGGGGATTGCTGAATAATGCGGCAATGGTTGAAAGGTGCGGTTTGCCTGGCGAAAGAGTTTACCGTAACTTAAAGGAAATTGATAGCGAGAGCAGCTATTTTTCAATAATTTTGGTTAAAGAAAAGGAGTTTGATAGAGCATGATTTATTTCGTTGGGGCAGGTTCAGGAGCAGTTGATCTTATTACAGTTAAAGGCAAAGACTTGTTGGAAAAGGCTGACTTGATTATTTATGCTGGTTCTTTAGTTAATCCGGGGCTTTTGCAATATGCAAAACCTGAATGCGTGATTATGGATAGTGCCCATATGACTTTGGAAGAAGTTATTGAAGCAATGGTTCCTGCATCAAAAGCCGGCAAACTTGTTGTCAGATTGCACACAGGCGATCCAAGTGTCTATGGGGCTCACAGAGAACAAATGGATATATTAAGAAAACATGGTTTGGACTTCGAAGTTGTACCGGGCGTCAGTTCTTTTTGCGCTGCTGCAGCTGCCCTAAAGGCTGAGTATACATTGCCTAATGTCAGCCAATCAGTGATTATTACAAGAATGGAAGGCCGTACACCGGTTCCGGATAGACAAAAAATTGCGGATTATGCAGCACATGGAGCAACTATGGTAATTTTCCTAAGTTCCGGCATGACTGAAAAACTTTCGCAAGAGCTGATTGAAGGTGGTTATACACCAGAAACACCCGCTGCAATAGTTTATAAGGCTTCCTGGCCTGATGAGAAGGTTGTTCATTGTACCGTAGCTACTTTGGCTGCTGCGGCAAAAGATAATAATATCAGCAACTTAGCTCTTATAACTGTAGGCGGTTTTTTGGGGGATACTTACGACCGCTCTGAACTCTACAACCCCAGCTTTTCACATGGATTTAGAGAAGCCTCTGTTTCGAAAGAGGGAGAAAAATGAAAGCGATAGTTTTTTCTTATACGCGAAGAGGTGCACGCCTTAGTTTGCTTGTAAGAAATTGTTTGCAATCGTTGTCTTATATAGCTGAAGCATATACTACGGTAAAATTTGCAGAAGAAGATAGTTCTCTGAAAATAAGCGGCGGCTGTGTTCAGTCTGCGAGACAGGCTTTTCAAGACAATCAGGTGATAGTATATATTGGTTCCTGTGGTATAGCCGTCAGAGCAATTGCTCCTTATGTTAAAAATAAAATGCTTGATCCGGCAGTGATTGCTATCGATGAACGAGGTAGATATGTTATCCCGTTGTTGTCAGGCCATATTGGCGGCGCAAACGAAATAGCACGCAAGATAGCCGAAGCAATTGAGGCTCAACCTGTTATAACGACAGCTACCGATATTAATGGGTTATTTGCGGTCGATGAATGGGCAACCAAAAATAATGTCTATATTTCCAGTATGTTTGCGGCTAAGGAGGTATCATCCGCTTTAGTTGATGGTGAGACTGTCGGCCTTATCAGTAAATATCCTATATATGGAGAAGTGCCGCACAATATAGCGATAAATCGAAAAAGCAGGGTGGGACTGGTGATTGATGAAAACTGTGACAACAAGCCTTTTCCCATAACTTTAAATTTGCTGCCGAAAACATTTTACATGGGTATTGGCTGCAGACGCGGCATAGCGATGGAATTAATAGAAGAACTGGTATTTGCAAAACTTGCGGAAATGAATATTAGCCTAAAGGCAATAGTGGGTATATCGTCTGTTGATTTGAAAAAAGATGAACAGGGATTACTTGCTTTTTCTGATAAATATCATCTGCCAATTAAATTTTTCACTTCTGAAGAGCTTGAGCAGCAGAGCGGAGAGTTCACTTCATCAGATTTTGTAAAATCTGTTGTTGGCGTTAGTAACGTTTGTGAGCGCGCTGCTGTTGCCATCAGCGAAGGCGGCAGCATAGTACTGCCGAAAACAAGTTTAAACGGTGTAACTTTGGCAATTGCGAAAAAGGAATGGCATGCCAATTTTAAAGTATAATAGGGATGGTGTACAATGTGATGAAAAAAGTTTATGTTGTTGGTCTGGGCCCGGGCGGTATTGAGCAAATGACGCAAAGAGCAAGAGAAACGCTTTCTGCGTGTGATGTAATAGCGGGCTATCATGTATATCTTGATTTAATAAGGGATGAATATAAAGATAAAGAATTTTTGAGTACAGGCATGCGCAAGGAAGTTGAACGCTGTAAACTTGCTATTGAAGAAGCTCTTAAAGGCAGAACAGTAGCAATGGTCTCAAGTGGGGATGCCGGTGTTTATGGTATGGCTGGAATTATGTATCAGGTAGCCGCAGATTACCCTGATCTTGAGGTTGAAGTAATCCCTGGAATCACGGCAGCATGCAGCGGTGCGGCTGTCTTGGGCGCTCCGCTTATCAGTGATTTTGTTTTAATTAGTCTTAGCGACCTTTTGACCCCTTGGGAAAAAATTGAGAAGCGACTTGATATGGCTTCCAAAGCTGACTTTGTTATTTGCTTATACAATCCGTCAAGTTTCAAACGTCATGACTACTTACAAAAAGCATGTGATATAATGTTGAACAATCAACGTGCTGACGTACCTGCCGGTATCGTTAGAAATATCGGACGTGATGGTGAAGAATATGAAATAATGACTTTGGCAGAATTACGAGACGCACAGGTAGATATGTTTTCAACCGTTATAATCGGCAATTCTCAAACCGAAGTGATTGGTAATAAAATGGTTACACCGAGGGGTTATAGAATCTGATGGACAAGAAGAAACCGCTCATCTGGCTGATTGCCGGTACAAGCGAAGGAAGAAGACTTATTAAGGCATTGGCTGGCGCCGAAGTCGACATTATTGCATCGGTTGCAACTGAATATGGGGCGGAAATTATTGATCCGCAGTGTAATTTAAAAGTTTTGGTTGGGCGGATGAATCTTGCTGCTATGGAAGATTTTATTAGTGCCAATAAGCCTGATTGCGTTATTGACGCTACTCATCCGTATGCAGTTGTAGTGACTAAAACAGTTAAAACGGCCTGTGATGCAGCTAATTGCCGGTATTTGCGTCTTCTTCGCCCAGAAATTAAGACAGATGACTGTATTAAAGTTGAATCTTATCAAGATGCAGTTGCGTTTCTTAACGAAGTCCAAGGAAATATATTTTTAACCACAGGGAGCAATGCCCTTGATTTTTTCACAAAAGTCTCGGATTATCAGAAGAGAATAACATTAAGAATTCTGCCGATGATGAATTCGTTGGAAAAAGCAATTGCATTAGGTTACCGACCGAGCAATATAATATGTATGCAAGGTCCTTTTTCCAAGGAACTAAATACGGCAATGTTCGGAGACGCTCAGGCTAGTTATGTAATAACTAAAGAATCCGGCAGCGCCGGTGGTTTTGAGGCAAAGAAAGAGGCCGCGACCGCAGCAGGAGCAAAGCTTGTTGTGATAAAGCGTGAACCTGAATGTGGCAACGCTTTTGCCAAGGTATTGGCAGAAATCAATAAACTGTGCAATAAAAGTAAGTTTATCGCGGGGGAGGAAGTCAATTGCTAAAAATAAATATAATTGGCATTGGACCTGGCAATCCAGATTTGTTGACAAAAGAAGCAGCTTCAGCAATTGATGAAAGCAATGTTTTAATTGGCGACGGAAGGATGTTGGCAGCTTACGCCAAGCCTGAAAAAATGGTTTACGAAACATTCAGCACATCAAAAATATTGGAAATAATTCAGCAACTTGATCCCCTGGATAATACTGTTGGTATATTGGTTTCAGGAGACGTTGGTTTCTTTAGCTTGGCGAAAATAATTACGGATAAATTGGAAAATTGTGATGTAAAACGCTATTGTGGTATAAGTTCATTGGTTTATTTTGCACAGGCATTAAATATGTCTTGGGATGACGCTAAGATTATTAGTATGCACGGCCGTAATAATAATATTGTTGCAGCAGTATCTCAGAATAAAAAGGTTTTTTCCCTTACCGGAGGAGAAAATTCGCCATCGGTTTTATGCAAGGAGCTTTGTAAACACGGTTTAGGCGATTGCTTGGTCTATGTTGGTGAATACTTATCCTATTCCGAAGAAAAAATTACAAAAGGCTTAGCTAAAGAAATTTGCAGCATGTCGTTTTTGTCATTATCTGTAATGATGATTATAAATAATAATGCTAATAGTGACTTCTCACGTAGAGTGCACGGCTTACCTGATGAAGCTTTTATTCGCAGTAAAGTACCAATGACAAAACAAGAAATTCGTGCGATATCTTTATCTAAGCTTGCACCCTTTGATACAGATATTGTTTATGATATAGGAGCCGGAACCGGTTCTGTTTCAGTAGAGCTTGCTTTATTGGTACGCAATGGCAAGGTTTGGGCATTTGAACGTAATCCTGAAGCTATTGAATTAATTAAAATTAATAAAAACAGATTCAATGTTAGTAATTTAGAGATTGTTGAAGGGGAGGCCTCGGAAGAAATTAAATTGATGCCTGCGCCAAACAGCGTTTTTATTGGCGGCAGTGGCGGAAACCTTCATTCAATGTTAGACACGATTTATATTAAAAATGTAGACGCGAGGATAGTAATTAATGCAATAACGCTTGAAACGCTGGCTTCTGTTCTGGATTATTACAAGAACCGAACGGAGTATTCACTTGAGGTTGTCAACGCGTTTGCTGCAAGATCTGAAAAAATAGGACAATACAATTTGATGAAGGCGCAAAATCCCGTATATGTTATTACAGCTATCAGGAAAGGAGCATAAGATGGATTCGTATGTTCCACGCTTTATGATTACAGCGCCGAATAGTGGCTCTGGAAAGACAACGATAACCTGTGCTATATTGAAAGCCTTGTTAAATCAGGGCTTAAATCCTGCTGCTTTTAAAGCCGGTCCTGATTATATTGATCCAATGTTTCACAGCAGAGTGGTTGGCGCAAAGTCGCGCAATCTCGACATTTTCATGTTGGGTGTGAATACTTGTCGCTATTTGCTGGCTAAAAATACCCAAAACAGTGATGTGGCAGTTTTGGAAGGTGTTATGGGTTTTTATGACGGTGTAGGTACTACAACTGAAGGAAGTGCCTATGCGTTAGCAAAATTAACGGGTACACCTGTTATTATGACAGTATCTGCTAAAGGCGCGTCTTTTTCCTTGGCAGCATTAATAAATGGATTTAAAAATTTCAGGGAAGACAGTAATATTAGGGGTGTTATCCTTAATAACGTTAGCCAGATGACATATCTTTACTATAAAGCTGCTATAGAGAAAGAAACCGGCATAAAACTACTGGGTTATATGCCTTCTATGGAAGACTGTGGCTTTGAAAGCCGTCATCTTGGACTTATTACTGCTGAAGAAATTAATAATTTGCAGGCAATTATAAACAGGTTGGCGGAACAGGCAGCAGCAACAATTGACATTGCTGCTATTATTGAAATGGCAAAAGAAGCTCCCGTACTATCTTGCACGGAGCCTAAAATAGAAAAAGTCGCAAAGGTTCGTATTGCTATAGCACAAGACAAAGCCTTTTGTTTTTATTATCAGGATTCACTGGACATATTGATAGAAATGGGGGCGGAACTAATACCTTTCAGCCCTCTGGCTGATAAACAGATTCCACCTTGCGACGGTCTGATCCTTGGCGGCGGCTATCCCGAATTATATGCTGAACAACTTGCAAAAAATACAACTATGCTTGAAAGCATCAAAAAGTTTATTTTAAAGAAAAAGCCCTGCATTGCCGAATGTGGTGGCTTTATGTATCTTTTGGAAAGGTACACTGATAAGGAAGGAACAAGCTGGCCATGGGTTGGCGCTATCAAGGGCGAAGTACAGATGACAAAGAAGCTGAAGCGTTTTGGTTATATTACCTTGGAGTCACGTAAGGACAATATGCTGGCAAAAACCGGCGAAAAAATTAATGCTCATGAATTCCACTATTCTGATAGTACTTCCAACGGCAACAGTTTTGTAGCTAAAAAAGCTTCAAGCAATGCACAATGGGAATGCATTAACGCCGATGACAGTCTCTGCGCCGGCTACCCCCATATGCACTTGTGGGGAAATCCGAATTTTGCGGCGAATTTCATTCGCGCTTGTAAGAACACTAGTGGTGAATAGATACGATTTTTTAGGAGTGTCATAAGTTTATGATGACGGTAATGGCAATTATAGCAGGCTTTATCCTTGATTTGATTTTTGGTGATCCCAAGTGGTTACCGCATCCAATATGCCTGATAGGAAATATGATTTCTTTTTTTGAAAAAAATTTAAGAAGACTTTTTGGCAGGAAAGACAGCATGCTTCTGATAAGTGGTGCTATGCTCGTAATAATAGTGGCGGCCTTATCTTTTTGCTTGCCATATTTATTTCTGTACTTGGCCGGCAAAGTTAACCCTTTATTGAAAATTGCCTTGGAAACTTTTATGTTTTACCAGATTTTCGCAACAAAATGCTTGCAGGAAGAAAGCATGAAGGTTTATAAAAAACTGGTTGAAGGCGACATAGTGGGCGCCAGAACCCAATTGTCCTGGATCGTTGGCAGAGATACACAGGAACTAACACCGGATGAAGTGGCAAAGGGAGCCATTGAAACTGTAGCAGAAAATGCTACGGATGGCATAGTTGCGCCGATGTTTTATATGTTTTTGGGAGGGGCGCCCTTGGCATTTCTTTATAAAGCAATTAACACTATGGATTCCATGGTAGGATATAAGAATGAAAGTTATCTGTATTTTGGTAGGTGTGCGGCTAAATTAGATGATATATTTAATTATGTTCCGGCTCGTTTAACTGCTCTTTTCATGATTATTGCCAGCTATTTTTTAGATTATGATTATAGGAAAGCAAAGAGTATTTTTTGGCGAGATAGATATAACCATCTTAGTCCTAATTCCGCACAAACTGAGTCAGTATGCGCAGGGGCTTTGAATATTCAGCTGGGTGGCGGACATTTTTATTTCGGAAAATTTGTTCCAAAGGCAACTATCGGTGATGCGCTGCGTGAAGTTAGCCCGGAGGACATCAAGAAAGCCAATAACTTGATGTATTTGACATCGATTTTGGCTGTAACAGTATTTTCTTTGTTTAAGTTGTTAATTATTTTTTAAGGAATGGTAATTATGTATAGATATTCGCACGGGGGAGATATTTACTCCGAAACGGCAAATGAATACGGTAAGAATGCAATTGATTTTTCGGCAAATATAAATCCCTTGGGTATGCCGGTAGGGGTAAGGAAGGCCTTGCGTGGTTCTATTCAAGATTGTCTTAATTATCCGGATACATTTTGCCGAAGGCTGGTAGAGAAGATTGCTTTGCATCATTCTGTAAGTCAGGAAAGCATTTTTGTCGGTAATGGCGCGGCTGATGTCTTGTTCAGATTAGCACTGGCTTTAAAGCCAAAAAGGGCTTTGTTACTGGCGCCAACTTTTTCGGATTATGAAAAAGCCTTGCTAACTGTTGATTGCAACATTGAATTCTATAATTTGTCCGAAGAACATGATTTTTGCATTCAGGACGATTATTTAGAAAGAATTACGGCAGGCCTCGACTTTGTCGTCATCTGCAACCCCAATAATCCTACAGGCCAATTGACTACCAGAACCATGCTGTTGAAGATAATTGAAAAATGTCATAATGTCGGCACAAAAATTTTAATTGATGAATGTTTCATGGATTTTGTCGATGAAGAAAAAGATTTTTCGGTTGTCGAGTATCTTAGCGCTTATGATAACCTGATTGTGCTGGGTGCTTTCACTAAAATATATGCTATGCCGGGAGTAAGGCTGGGGTACTGTCTTACCAATAATGCCTCAATCATTGACGCATGCCGTGAAAGTGGGCAGGATTGGAATGTTTCGACTCTGGCCCAGGCGGCAGGTATTGCAGCGCTGCAGGACAGGCAATATTTAGAAAAAACCAAAGAATATATTCGAACAGAACGCGCATATCTGATTGAAAATCTCACAAAGCTAAATGCCAAAATTTATGGCTCAAAGGCTAATTATATTTTCTTTTCTTTAGTGCAGGTTGCAAAGCTACCTGCAAAGTTGAGGAAAGAAGGGTTTCTCATAAGAGAATGTGCTAACTATCGCAATCTTGGTGATAATTATTTTCGGATTGCCGTAAGGAAAAAAACTGAAAATAAGTTATTGATTAAAGCATTAAGGAAGATTTTGAAAAATGAAAACACTGTTAGTAGTTATTGACGGACTTGGAGATGAGCCGATTCCTGCTCTTGGAGGAAATACGCCGTTTTCTTACGCTTCACACAAAAACATAGATTATTTGGCGCAGCACGGGCTAAGTGGAAAAGTCAGTATTTGCGAAAATGATTTTTCACCTGACAGCCTTGGCTGTACTTTGCGCCTCTTGGGCGTGGAACAAAAAGATTTCCCGCGTAATAGGGCTTACTTGGAGCTCCTTGCTAATGAAAGGGATATCTCCGAGTATGAAATGGTCTTGCGCTGCAATTTGGTTTCTATCGATGCCGAAGGAAGGCTCCTCTCTTTTAATGCCCAAGGCTTGACCCAGGAAGAAATGCAAGAGGCTTCATTGATTGCCGATGAATTCCACAGCAATATCGAATTTATGCATTTGTCATATTACAGAAACCTGCTGATTATGGATAAAAAGCAAGAGTTGCTGACTGATTGTGAAGTTAAGCCGCCACATGAAAGTGTCGGCGAGAAGATTGATGATTTGCTCAGCGAAGTATGCAGAGAATCATTGCTTCTAAAGAATTTTATCACTGAAACAAGAAAGCTATTAAGCAAGTTTGCCCGTGATGGCGTAGAGTACATGTTCTATCCTTGGGGGCCTTCTGAGAGAACGGTTATGAAATCTTTTGAGGAAATGCATAGAATGAAGGGCGCTGTAGTATGTGCTGCTGAAATAATTAAAGGTATTGCTCTTGCTTTATCCATGACGAGGCCTGAACTTTTAAGAGCAACCGCGGATGTTGACACGGATATTTTTGAAAAAGCTGACGCCGCTTTAAGATTGTTAAATGATAATGATTTCGTATTCGTACATTTTAATGGGTCTGATGAAGTTTCTCATAGATATGATTATCTAGGAAAAGCAGATTTTATCACGAAAATTGACAAGGAATTTTTTGGCAAATTATTGTCTTCGACGGTTGGTCCACTCAAGGTTCTTGTCTGCGGAGATCATGTCACAAGTTCTGTTTCAGGTAGGCATACTGCAGATAAAGTTCCGTTTGTTGCAGGGTTAATAAATAAGAACAATGAAGAAGTTTATTCCATAAAAAGTTATCGTGATTTTACGAAGTTTTTATTTGAGGGGAGATCGTAATAAATGGCAAAAGCAATTATGGTGCAAGGAACTATGTCTAATGCCGGCAAGAGCCTTGTGACTGCCGGATTGTGCCGTGTATTTAACCAGGACGGACACAAGGTAGCTCCTTTTAAGTCGCAAAACATGGCTTTGAATTCTTTTATAACTCGTACCGGTGCTGAAATGGGAAGGGCACAGGTAGTACAGGCGGAAGCTGCTAATATTGAACCAAGCGTGCTTATGAATCCAATTTTGTTGAAGCCAACAAGTGACAGGGGCTCACAAGTAATAGTTAACGGTGAGGCCATTGGAACCATGACCGCTGCAGAGTATTTTGCTTTTAAAACAAAACTAATACCTGAAATTATGAAAGCTTACAACCAGCTTGATTCCGAGAACGACATAATTGTGATCGAGGGTGCGGGCAGTCCAGCAGAAATAAATTTGCGCGGGCAGGATATTGTTAATATGGGCATGGCCAAAATGGCTAAATCACCTGTTTTGCTCGTTGCAGATATAGACAGGGGTGGAGTTTTTGCTTCCATCTATGGAACTTTGATGCTTCTCGAAGAAGATGAAAGGGCGATGGTCAAGGGTATTATTATCAATAAGTTTCGCGGTGACATCAATATTTTGCAGCCGGGTCTCGAAATGATAGAGAAGAAAACAGGGATACCGGTAGTAGGCGTAATACCAATGCTTAAAGTCGATATTGAAGACGAAGACAGTTTGTCCGAAAGATTAGACGGAAGAAGCGAAGTTCAAGCAATTGATATTGCGGTGATGAAACTTCCAAGAATGTCTAACTATACGGATTTTAACGTATTTGAATTAATTCCGGGGGTTTCGCTGCGCTATGTAAAATCAGTCGCAGACCTAAAGTCACCGGATATGATTATCATTCCCGGCACTAAAAATACTATAGCCGATCTTTTGTGGTTGAGACAGAGCGGACTCGAAGCCGAGATTTTAAAACGAGCCCATGCAGGTACTGTTGTATTCGGTGTTTGTGGTGGTTACCAGATGCTCGGAGAAAAACTTTCTGATCCTTATGGAGTAGAAGAAGGCGGAGATGTTGCAGGCATAGGACTTTTGCCCGTGGAAACTATCTTCGCTGAGAAAAAGAGAACTATTCAGGTAGAAGGCTTTTTCGGCAAGGTAAAAGGAATTTTCCAAGCTTTATCGGACCATCATTTTTATGGCTATGAAATACACTCCGGTGTAACCAATTTTGACCTCAATAATAGTTTGTCCAAGATGAGACCAATACATGAAAACGGCGAAATTATGCCTGAAGGTGCCCAAAATGTTACTGAAAAAATGAATGTTTACGGCACCTACGTTCATGGAATTTTTGATGGGGACGGCATTGCTAAAAATATTATTGATGCTTTGCTTGCAAGAAAAGGAATGAAGCCGGAAGACATTCAAATGATAAGTTTCTCAGATTATAAAAAGCAACAGTATGATATTTTGGCGGAGCAGGTTCGTAAAAGTCTTGATATGGGAAAAATCTATGATATTTTAAAGGCTGGTATCTGATATGGAACAAGGTCTGATTCATATTTATTGCGGCGACGGCAAAGGAAAAACTACTGCGTGCATAGGCTTGGCTATGCGTTGCGCGGGCAGGGGCAACAAGGTTTTGCTTGTGCAATTTCTTAAAAGCCGGCCTACGGGCGAATTAAAGAGTTTGGAGTATGTTCCGAACATTGAGGTAATGCGTGGTAAAGAAACCAAAAAGTTTACTTTCCAAATGACTGATCACGAAAAGCAACAAGTGTTATTAGAACATGAGCAGTTATTTAAGAAGGTTCTGGAAAAATGCCACGAAGAAAAAATTGATTTATTAATTCTCGATGAAATTATCGGAGCTTGTAATACAGGTGTTTTTGATACAGTTAGCTTGTTGGATTTTTTGAAAAATAAACCTTTGAATATGGAAGTCGTGCTTTCTGGGCGTAATCCGCAGGCGGAATTGCTCGAATT
Organism: Negativicutes bacterium; assembly: GCA_009930275.1. The sequence continues at coordinate 4,369 of RZYP01000010.1, read as the reverse complement.
GGCAGACTATGTATCAGAGGTAAAAAAAATTAAACATCCTTATGAAAAAGGTGTACCAGCCAGAACAGGCATAGAAAGGTAGGTATTAGTATGAAATTGGAAAATGTATTACCGGTAGATATTGAAAAACGCAGTATGGAAATAATCGGCGAAGAATTGGGCGAGGTTAAACTTGATGAAGAAAAGCTTAGCATTATAAAGCGTGTCATTCATACTTCAGCCGATTTTGACTATGTAAGAACTCTTCATTTTTCCGAGGATGCTGTCGAGAAAGCATTGGAAGCTTTAAAAAATGGAGCAACGATTGTTACCGATACTAATATGGCTAAGGCTGGTATTAATAAGGCTGGTATGGAAAAGTTAGGCTGTAAGGCTGTCTGCTATATGGCAGACCCTGATGTAGCCCTGCGGGCAAAAGAGGCTGGTTCTACACGCGCCGCCGCTTGCATGGAAAAAGCCTGTTTGATTGAAGGACCAGTAATAATAGCAGTAGGCAATGCGCCAACTGCGTTGGTTCGTTTGGATGAATTAATTAAAGAGGGCAAAATTAAGCCGGAATTAGTAATAGGCGTACCTGTAGGGTTTGTCAACGTTGTTGAAGCCAAGGAAATAATCATGCAGTCAGGTGCTCCTTATATTGTTGCGCGCGGGCGTAAAGGCGGCAGCAATGTAGCTGCGGCAATTTGTAACGCACTTATATATAAGCTTGCACGCTGAGTGTTTTTGTGTAATAAGCTAAAAAGTTAGTTGACACTTATTAAAAGGTGTTGTAAAATATCATTTGTTGATATGAGAATTCCTCGATAGCTCAATCGGTAGAGCACTCGGCTGTTAACCGAGTTGTTGTAGGTTCGAGTCCTACTCGAGGAGCCAGAAATTTAACCGGACCGTGTGTCCGGTTTTTTTGTTAAGCATTTATGTATACATGTATACATAAATGCTTTTTATTATAAATACTTGACAGGTTATACTAGAAGAAATATAATCAAGAAGTCAAATTAATATTGATGTGCAGGTGCTCCTTGGAGCTTAATAGGGAAATCGGTTTATTCCGATACGGTCCCGCCGCTGTGTTGATGAGCAAACCTCGATATACCACTGGGTTTTTCCTGGGAAGGTGAGGCGAGCGATGAATCTAAGTCAGAAGAACTGCCTGTATGTACATCACTGTTTGACCCGCGAGAGACGGGGAGGGGATGCGCGCATGACTTTTTTATTATGTCATCATGGCAGCCTTCTTAACGCCTTTTCTTCGGGAAAGGTGTTTTTTGTTTTGTTTCCTTTTGTAATTTATTAGTAATGCCCAGAAAGGAACTAATCGATGAAAGAATTATATTTATCAGGAGGGCCGTATTATATTCTGCAAGAGGTATTTTCTCGGCTGAACGGTGTAACAGAAGCCAAAGCGGGATTTGCAGAAACTCCGACAGATTGTCTTGCTAAAGACTCAGCAGGACTAAGTAAGAAAAATTATATTGAATGTGTTAAGATAATTTACAATCCTAAGAAGATTGATATTACTAATATCTTAAAATTGTATTTTAAGATAGTCGATCCGTATTCATTGGATAGGCAAGGTAAATATGAAGGATTATGTTATCGTCCTTGCGTTTATTATACTCAAGGAGAGGATTTGGTTCAGATTGAGTATTATTTCAGGTTCATGCAGATGAAGGGTAAGGAACCAACAGCATCTTTGAGCGATGTTATTGTTAATGATACGATGAAAAAAAACGGTGAAATGCGCAAGTGGCAGGCAGAATATAAAAAGCTTGTGAGTTTTAAAGAAGCATCAGAAAACGAGCAATTCTATCTGCGTAAAAATCCTGGCAATGAAGTATCTGTTTATGTTGATTTTAAGGCTTTAGAAGACGAAGGCAGCATTAAGAAAGTATAAAATGTCTTTATTGACAACTGAATATGTAATATAGGTACTCTACGGAGTTTAATAGAGAAGCCAGTGTGAGTCTGGCACGGTCCCGCCGCTGTAAAGAGGAGCGAACTTCACTAGCCATTGGAAATATTTTTTCTGAGAAGGCGAAGCAAGCATTGATCCTGAGTCAGAAGAACTGCCTGTATTTTCATCACTGTTTGACCTGCGATAGACAGGGAGGGGATGCCGCGTAGCTTTTCGGCTTGCGTATTTCTTTCATCAATTACCGTCTTTCCATTTCAAGGAGAGGCGGTTTTTATTTTCAACCTATTATTAGGTATATACGGATTGGACACCGTGTATATAGATTGTTTGCCATTCTCAAGTCTTCCTTCAAAAAGGCGGCTAAAACTTATAACGCTGGAATGAGAGACAGTGCTGTTTTATTACCGCCTAATGAAGGAAAGACAACATCAAGGTAGTAATTGAATGTTATTATTTTAAAAAGGTGGAGGTGCGTTACCGGACTAAGGGCTTACTAGTCCTGTGAAGTATAGGCATAGTAGCTTTATTATTCTTTATAAGGAGGATGTCTTTATGGTAGATGAACAACAAAAACAGCCTGCCGGTTCAGGGATTACTGATAAACAATTAACTGATAAAGAACTGGAAGCCATACTTAGAAAATCAGATAAAATAACTGAATTTCCAGAAGTTAAATTTGATGAATTTACTGTCCCTACAACAGACGAATGGATAGCAGCTTGCAATGTTCTTTTAAAAGGCCAACCTTTTGACAAGGTCATGTATACCAAAAACTATGAAGGAATTACATTTGAACCTATTTACACACTGAAAGCGACAGAAGAAATTCTTCCCGCTGATAATTATCCAGGCATGGGAGACTTTTTGCGTGGCAATACTGTTAATGAATATGTTCAAGAACCTTGGGGTGTAGCGCAAAGCTGTGATGAGTCCATGCCTGCAGACAATAATGAATTGTTAAAGGATGAAGTTGAAAAAGGCTCTACGGTTTACAATGTACGCTTAGATACAGCAACTATGACCGGTATAGATGTCAGCAACGCTGATAAACCTGGTGATACCGGTGTCAATATTACCACAATTGAAGATATGAATTCTTTACTTAGAGATTTGAATTTCGCTAAGTATCCTTTTATGATGTATACCGGTCAATCAGCAGTTGCTATGCTTAGTATGGTTGCGGCTACACTACAGGCATCAGGTAAAAATGTGAATGAGGTACATGGCGTAATTGGCAGCAACCCTTTGGGCGAATTGATCAAGAATGGCAAGAATACTCTGCCGTTGTCTGCTTTATATGATGACATGGCAGCATGTATTACGTGGACACGCAAAAATGCACCTGAGTTGCGCACAGTTTTTGTAGATAGTGAAGTGTTTACAGACGGCGGTGCGGAAGCAGTACAGGAAGTTGCGTATACTTTTGCCATAGCAGTTGAGTATATTAGAAAAATGCAGGAAAAAGGTATTTCGATTCATGATATTGCCAACTCTCTCTACTTCTGCTTTAACCAAGGCGCTAATTTCTTTATGGAAATAGCTAAGCTAAGAGCATTAAAAGAAGTATGGGCAAATATTATGACTGCTTTTGGGGCAGATGAAAAAGATCGAGCTGTTATTATTCATGGTCGTCCAGCCAAGTTTACAAAAACAGTTTTCGATCCTTATGTAAATATGCTTCGTAATACTACACAGACATTTTCCAGCGTAGTAGGTGGGGTTAATACTTACGAAAATGCACCATTTGATCAATTGATTCGCAAAGGCGATGTCTTCTCTCGTAGAATCGCACGCAATCTGCATGTAATGCTGCAGGAAGAATTCGGTATGCTTCGTCCTATTGATGCAGCCGGCGGCTCCTGGGCGGTAGAAAGTTTAACCAAGCAAATCGCTGAAAAGATTTGGGCAGAATTCCAAAAGATTGAAGAAATGGGCGGAATTACTAAAGCCCTGTCTGATGGTTATCCACAACGGAGCATTGATGAAGTTCTGCAAAAACGTTTCAAGAGTCTGGATCTGCGTAAGGATCGTGCTGTAGGCGTTAATATGTATCCTAATATGACTGAAGAATTGTTAGATACTCGACCAGAAGATACAGCTATGGTTAAGAAAGAACGCATAGCAGCAGTTGAAGCATATCGTTCTGATGTAGATGTTAAGTTCCTGGAAGAGAAACTTAAGGGTTTGAAAACTACGGGTTTAGAGATAGAAAATGCTATTGCCGCATTTTCCGCCGGTGCCACGATAGGCGAATTTGAAAAAGCTTATCACACTGAGGCGTCTTCAGAGCAGGTGGTAGCAATTCTTGCTCATCACTGGACAGAACGATTTGAAGCTTTGCGTCGTGATACAGTGAACTACAAAGCTAAGACCAATAAGAATATTGAAGTATTTTTGGCTAACATGGGACCAATACCACAGCATAAAGCAAGAGCAGAATTTTCAACAAGC
>RZYP01000238.1 GCA_009930275.1 Negativicutes bacterium | reverse complement strand
GTACTTTACCGAAAAATGGGGGAATTTAGCAAAGCTCTTGATTATCATCAGGAAGCATTGACTGTTTTTCGCGATGTGGATGATTCTATGGGTATTGCCTATTGCCTTTCCAATATTGCCGTTGTGAATCTGGATATGGGATATTATGAACTGGCGCTCGATTATGCGAACCGGTCACTTAAAATAAAAGAGGAGTTGAATGATAAAGGACAAATTGCTTATACACTGCGAATTATAGCCTCTGTTTATCATGCAAGTGGCCGTTATAAAGAAGCGCTTCCTTTTTATGATAAGTCGTTGCAATTCTATCAGGAACTGAATAATTCCGAAGAACAGGCCAATGTATTGCTCAATAAGGCTGTCTTGATTTCTTCCCTTCATGATGATTTTAACCCCGGGGCAATTACAGAAGTATTTGGCAGGGCGCAGCAGGTGTATGAGCAAACCGGCAATAATTATGGCGTTGCAGCCGTGTTGTTTCATCGGGGTTTATGGGAAGTTTCCCGTGGAAATCATTCGGTAGCCGAAAAATATTTCCTTCGGGCAGAGGAAAATGCCCGACAATTGAATGCGCGGCTTTTGCGCCTGAAAATATTACATGCGTTGAACCAGTTTTATAATACGATCGGCCGCAACGATTTGGCGTATGAATACTTAACGCAGTATTCTTCTTTACAGGAAGAAATATTTTCGGATCAGGAAGCCAAGAAAATATCGGAAGTGGAGTCACGCTTAATCATGCAGGAGCAACAACGGGAAATTGCTGTTCTGGAAACTGATAGGAATATGCGTAATCTTTTTATTCTGATGATTCTTTTTTTATTGTTGGTACATATCGCTCTTTTTATCGCACTGGCAAAACGATACCGAATTACCAAACGTTTAAATGAGAAATTGCAGGTTGAGGTGGCCAGCCGACGGAAGTCTGAAGTGATGTTAAAAGCATCGGAAGAAAAATATAAGATGCTTGTGGAGGATAAAACACGTTTTCTAAGCATCGTTTCTCATGATTTGCGTAGCCCTTTTGCAGGTATGCTTGGATTAATCTCATTGCTCGATAGTCAATACGATGCATTTGATGAGGAAAAAAGACGTTCAATTATCGGTACGGTATTACGCTCATCATTGCAAATCAATGAATTGTTGGAAGATTTACTTTCCTGGGCCAGTGTTACCTCGGGAAATTCCGTTTTTGCTCCTGAAAAATTGAATATATCTCAAATTTTTTCAGAGTTAGTTGAATTGAATACGCTGAGGGCTCAGGCAAAAGGTATGAAAATTACCTATACAGAAACACCGGTATTTGCTTTTGCCGACCGAAATATGATTCGTACGATTGTTTTAAATCTGCTCTCCAATGCCATCAAGTTTTCGTATCCGGACAGTGAGATTGTACTTCAGGCCGTGGAAAATGTTTGCAGACAAAAAGTTACGATTAAGGTTATTGATTTTGGTATAGGAATGGATCAGGCTATAGTGGATGAAGTGCTTCTGTGCCAGAAGAATACGAGTCGGACGGGTACAGCCGGTGAGAAGGGAACAGGTGTAGGATTGCTGTTAGTTCAGGAATTATTGCAAAAACACAGCAGTCAGCTGGTGATTACCAGCAGTCCTGGAAATGGTACGGAACTGCAGTTTGAGCTTGACATGTGACCGGTATGAAGTGTAATGAACAGGCCCGGAAGAATTGATTTCAACCGGGCCTGTTTTTAAGGTTTTTGTAATAAAATCTAATTCTTCATTACACGATAGGTATAATTTGCCTGATTGAGTACCAGAGTAACTGTATAATTACCATCTTCTGAAATTGGAATATTTGCTCCACCTTTCGTCAGAAATCCTGTTGGAGGATCTGTTTCACCATAATCCAGATCCCATGCGTCGTTGGCACGGAATTTAATTTCTCCAACCACCAGGTTCAACGTTACGGAAAGCTCGCCACTGTCCGTATCGTAGATCATGTCAGTATCTGTATCCCATCCGCCGGGAGTGGCAGAACCAATTAATCCCCAGTCGGTTTTCAGGTATTCATAGGTCAGACTGTTGAGGTCGGCATTAAACTTGTAATATCCGGCTTCTGCAATGATAATATTATCTCCACCCGGATCGAGGGTGAAATCCGCTCCGGTATCACCCCAGTTTTCATCCCATGAACCTTTTGCGAATTTAAATTCGGTATTTGGATCCGGGAAATTGATGTATCCTTCATATTTTTCATCAAAATTTAATGAAAATAAGACAGTGGTATTATCCTCGGGGTTCCAGCCCTGGTAGGATCCGGGGACGTTCAGCAAGGGATAATCGATAATCACCAGATAAGTGGTAACATTGGTTGTAAGTGGCACGCTGGCAAGGTTTTCCACGGCATTACTAACTTTTGATAACACTCTAAACTCAACATCAACGGTGGCACCTCCCGCAATTCCTGCGGCAATTAGTTTGCTGTTTAAGCTACCTTTGGTGAGTGTGGTCGTGAGTGCATTGTTTAGTGTGGCAAGTGTGATGGGAGAAGCAAATGCATTCCCTGCAAGATCCATTTCGAGGATGTAGCTGATGGCTGCGCTAAAGCCATAGTCCGCTTCAGTCCAG
>RZYP01000054.1 GCA_009930275.1 Negativicutes bacterium | reverse complement strand
TGATTCTCGATTCCTCAGGAAATGAATTGGCAAGAGAACAAAAAGCGGTGTCTGTTCAACATCTGGTAGATTTCGTTAATTCCGTCCAATAATTATCCGCTTCCGACTTAGCTCACTGAAGGAGGCTCTTTTATGAAAAACCGAGGCATTACTAAACTAACCGCTGTTTTACTATGTTTGGCCTGTTTGTTTTTGCTACAAGCCCCGCCTCTTACCCAGGCTGCCAATAAAAAATCAGCTGATATAACCTGCATGGACCTGTTTTTTAATGATCTTGGACAAGCTCCAGACGACGCTATCTATTACCAAGCAGGAGCAACATTCACTAATAATACCAAGAAAAAGTTAAAGGTTACTTATTACTTCTTTGCTGTAACTGGTGATAATGAGGAAATAGGAATATGGAAAAATACCTTGATGCTCCAGCCTTTGGAAACTAAAGAAGACTATTTTGACGATGTTATGAGTAATTCCATACGAGCTAAGATGAAAAGCTACATGGTCAGATTCTCGTGGATTAGCAGTCAATAACCCGTTATGCCAAACGCTTACTTTTTGATATACATAATATCTTTGGTAAAATCGAGAAAAACCTTATATTTAGTTAAAAAATTATAGCCTAAGAAACCATCAACCGCTGGTTCGGTAAAATCAAAACAATAGAAATCCATTTTTCCAATATTTTTGCCGTCGAGAATTAAAGAATCGGTGTAAATTCGGCTGTCCTTGGTTTCAGTGGAAAACTCTAAAACTTTTGAACCCAATAACCCTAACGGCTTACCTTACTAAGCAGCTTTTTGCCTAAACCCGGGAATTCCTTAACACTCTTTAAAGCCTGCTGCCAATCAGTAAATTCACTGATTGGCAACAGGTATATTTTTTTTGTAAAATGCGTTGGCTGAACCCGTTCAATTGCTGTTGGTCGCTCACTTCTGTGCAAGAATAAAATACATTCTCCTTATTTTTGCTTCCGTCTTAAAATAGCTTCCCTTGTTCCCTACCAACATTGTAGCAACCTAGCAGCGACGGTGAAGCATCGTCGTGCAACTTATAATTCTTCCTCGCCATCTGCAAGGTACCAGCGTAGCAGTAGGCACAGCCATGCAGACAGGTATCATAAGCTCCGATATCTTTACTCTGAACGCAGCCGCATTCCGGTCTCTGCCCTTTGTCCTTTTGGGAAGAGACACTGCTGCCGAACACGTTCTTGATATAGGCAGCATCGATGCATCTGCCGGGTTTAATACCGTAAGGCTTCAAATCCAACACTTCTGCACAGCTGCTGATTTCCATATCATTTTCCGTGGCTATCCCGGCAAACCTCGTGAGCAAGGCTCCCATTTCTTCAATATCAGCCTTCTCTACTTGTATACCCTGCTTGGCTAAGTACCGGAAGTTTTGCTCCGCCTTGCGATAGTTATCGACGATACTGATTACAACGCGTTTCGTCTGCCCACGTAAAGCGTGCGCCAGCAGTCTGAATTGTTGCAGCTGCCAGGCAGCGTCGGTAATATTGGTAAGACAGATTGGATCATAGCGCCAAATCACTCTATCCTTACCAATCTGAGCGGACAGCTTTCTAAAAATAGCAAGAGCTTCATCCAGCCGCGGCACATTTGGCTCCAAGATTTTTGGATACCCCGTTATAGTATATTGGAAATAATAGGCAAACTTCCTGGCATCCAAGAAAGGCAGATAGGGCAGCAACGGCAATGCGTTTCTGGTCCAAAAGACGATTACCTCGACGTCTGTCGGCAAGAGCGATACGCGTGTGACCTGTCTGCTGTTGAAAGGATTAACTACCGTACAATAACCAGCCTCTACCCTTCTTGCAAACCATTCAGCATAAAAAGCTGGTATATCTGTCCGCCTGCTTGCACTGATAATCATACTCATTACCTCGCATATTATTTTCTTGCCAAAGTATTCGACATTAGCACTGTGCGCCAAAATTTAGTTATCGCCTTCGGTATTTCTGGCAGCTGTTTCAATAAACCTTTGCATAGCGATAGTGCTGCCGCCTTTTTTGCGATAGCAGATAAATTTGTCCCGCAAAGCGTACTTGCCGGCAATTTTATAAAAAACAAGACTATTATCATTATAGTCATCATTAACCAAGGTGTGACTCAAAATAGTTGCTCCTAATCCATACTTTGCAAAATTATATGAAATGGCCGACTGTTCTGCCTCGAGTATGATATTAGGTACAAGTTGCTCTTCCTCAAACAACATATCCGTACACAAGCGCAAATAATTATCCTTATGCAGCAAAATTAACGGCATATCGGCAAATTCAGCTGGATGGACACATTTGTCGTCGGTTACCTTGTCCAGTCCCCGTTCAAACTCACTTGCGGTCAGCTGCTTGGCCTGCAGTGAATCATTTACAGCGAAATCCTTAGGCACCGCCAGCAGCAAATACTCATGGTAAAAGAGAATCCTTTTATACTCGTCTGTATTTAAGGGCCGATTGGTAATAATCAGATCTATCTCACCGGAATCAAGTAAATGCTTTGATTGCAAAGTACTGGTCTCTAAAATACGTAAACTGATATGAGGATAAGCTTTTTTAAAATCACAGATTACCTTAGGAACAATATTGGCAATGCTCAAATTACTGCCGCCAATAGTCAAATTGCCGCTTTGCAAAGTGTCTAGTTCATAGGCAATATTCTGAATGCGTTCCTGAATTCCGCAGATCTGTTCCACTCCTCGTATATATTCCACCCCAAATGCGGTCAGCGAAACCGGTGTGGTTTTACGGTCAAAAATAGGCGAGCCAGCTTTTTCTTCTATCTTTTTTACCGTAGCACTGAGAGATGGCTGGGAGATGTGAAGTTTTTCCGCTGCTTTGCTAAAGCTGCGTTCCTTATATACGCACAAAATATATTCCATATTTCTAAACATTTTTGATCCTCCGCTCGTCATTATAGATTTTTATCTATACTTCTATTTATACATTTATATTTGACTATATGTCAAGGGTATTATTAAATTGAAATGTACAGAATTTTATTTCAAATAGACACATGTAAACATTTACAGCGAATCACGATCATGTAATTGTATACTATTGCAATCAGGGAGGCTTAATATGAAAATCATTGACTTAAGAAGCGATACTTTGACCCTGCCTACTCAACCGATGCTGGCAACCATCCTTACTGCCGAACTTGGCGATGACGGCCGTTTAGATGCCAACGGACGCGGAGAAGACAAAACCATTAACAAATTAGAAGATATGGCGGCCGAAATTACAGGCAAAGAAGCAGGCTTATTTTGCTGTTCTGGTACATTAGGCAACCAGGCAGCTTTATTTACTTATGGCAAACCTAACGATATTGTCCTCGTTGATGAACTCCAACACCTTTACGGCAGCGAAAAAACAGCTTTTGACAGCCGCTTTGGTCAGATGCAGCCTCTCTTCTATAAATTTGATGACCACTTCATGCCTGATTTGACAGATTTGGTGGATAAACTTAAAAATAACGATGTTAGCTTGTTATGCCTGGAGAACAGCCATAATTTCACAGGCGGTACTTGTGTCAATTTAGACCGCCTGGCCGAAATCAGAGAAATCGCAAATAAATATCAGGTCCCGATTCATATGGACGGTGCCAGACTCTTTAACGCTGCTGCCTATCTGAAGGTTTCTGCCAAAGAACTCTGTAAATATGTGGATTCGGTGATGTTCTGCGTCTCTAAGGGATTAGGCGCACCTGTAGGCTCTCTTCTTTGCGGTACAAAAACTTTTATTGACAAAGCAAAGGAAAACCGCAAACTTTTGGGTGGCGCATTGCGTCAGGGCGGTATCGCTGCGGCGCCGGCTATTTATGCGTTAGAACATAATATTGAAAGATTGTCCGAAGACAATGCCAATGCACTCCTTTGTGCTTCCATGCTGACAAACTTAAAGAAAATAAAAGTTCAGGCAAGCGTACAAACAAATATTGTAATGCTTGATTTGGCAGACGCAGGAATTTCCCCGATTGATTTTTGCGCTAAAGCCAAAGACCTGGGGTTATTGATCAGGCCTATTCTGAAAACATCCGTACGTTTAGTTTTTTATAATGCTATTACCAAAGACGACGCTGCCGGGGCAGCGAGCATTATTAAAAAGCTTGATAATGAATTATGATCTTAAATTATTTCTTAAGGAGGGCACGCAATGATTATCAGAGGTAAAAAACTATCCTTAGCTACGCAAATTTTTATCGCCATGATTTTGGGAACTTTAGCAGGCTTGCTTGTCGGTAAACCCATCACGCAATTCACTTTTATTGGTGATGTATGGCTCAACTGCATCAAAATGATTGTCGTCCCTATGGTTATTTGTACCATAGTAACAGGCATAATTTCCCAAAACAGCTCACAAGCCTTAAAACGCATCAGCACCCGCATCATTGCCTATTATGTTATATCAACGGTTTTAGCCTGCATTGTCGGCTTACTTATAGCCAACTTGCTCCAACCCGGTCATTTTGCTAATTTTACAGGCATGGCGTCCCAAAAGATTACGGGTGCCGCCAACATTACTCTGGCAAGCTTTATCAAAGGATTATTTTCAACAAACATGATTAAGACCTTTGCCGACGGCAACATTATTCAAACCCTTGTCATTGCTATTTTCATCGGTATTGCCATCTTAAAGATGAAAAATGAAGAACATAAGCAGACCATGGTCAAGTTTTTCAATGGTGCCAGCGACATGGTATTCTCCCTCATCGGCATCGTGATGGCTGCATCTCCTATCGGCGTGTTTTTCCTGATGGCCAACTGCTTTGGCAAATATGGTGCCAGCATTTTCACAAGTATGGCAGTTTTATTAGGAACTTATTATCTCGCCTGCCTTGCACATGTAATTTTTGTATATGGCTCTTTCCTGTTGGTTTTCGCCAAAGTTAGTCCTTTTAAATTTATTAAAGACAGTGCCGAGCTGTGGATATATACTATTTCAACATGCAGCTCCATTGCCTCTATTCCTGTCAATATCAAGGTCGCTAAGGAAAAATATAATGTGCCTGATAGAATTTCCGGTTTTACCATTCCCCTAGGTTCGCAAATGAATTCTGACGGTTCTGTTTTACTATATGCCTGCGTTATTACCTTTATCAGCCAAATGGTTGGGCAAGACCTATCCTTGGCACAATTAATTAATATAATTTTTGTTTCCACTATTATGTCCATGGGTGGCGGCGGTATACCAGGCAGCGGCATTGTCAAGCTTATGGTAGTTGTTCAGGCCGTTGGTCTCCCCATCGAAATTGTTGGCGTAATCGCCGCATTTTATCACTTGTTTGATATGGGTACAACGACAAACAACTGCTTAGGTGATTTAACTGGTACTATTATAGTATCAAGAAGTGAAGAAAACTATGCAGCAGCAAATTTAGAGTAGATTGCAAAAAGGATGGACCTCTGGGAAAATGAGGTTCATCCTTTTTTTGTCGCCCATTCTTAACCTCCTCTGTATATCACTGACTATTGTCAGCATCTAAAAACGCAAGATTCCTCTACTACACTTCGTTTCGGTCGGAATGACAGCCAGGCATTACTTTGCCCCGTTCGGACTGACAATGTCCCAGTTCAATATTTAAACATTTTATTTTTGAAACCCAAAAGGATTTTATTAAAACACGGCGTATTTAATTTAGGACGATATGCCATTTTTAGTGATGACTCTTGTTTAAATCAGATTAAATGCTAAGACTTAGTAACTAGAGTGGGCAAAAGTCAACAAATTTAAAAGAGGAGGCTTTATTATGGGTGTACTTAAATTAGGTATGTTTGAAACACTAGCTCTCTCAGTCTTAGCAATCTATTTTGGTGATTATATTCGTGCCAAAGTACCTGTTCTCAAGAAATACTGCTTACCAAGTGCCGTTGTCGGCGGAACTATTTTTTCTTGTATATCTTTAGCTTTGTATTATGGTGGTATTGTTGAGTTAAGTTTTGATTATAAAACAGTCAACACGTTATTTTATTGCATCTTCTTCGCAGCCAGCGGTGCTGCAGCTAGTTTAAGCCTCTTGAAAACAGGCGGCAAATTAGTAGTCATTTTCGCAATCTTAGCAGCTGTATTAGCCTTTTTACAGAATGTTTTATCTGTAGGACTAGGTGTAGCAATGGGAATGAACCCGCTTATTGCTCTTATGACAGGCAGCACTCCTATGACCGGCGGTCATGGTAATGCGGCTGCGTTTGCACCTTTAGCTGTAAGCGCAGGGGCTCCTGCTGCCTTGGAAGTCGCTTTGGCTGCTGCAACCTTTGGCTTAATTTCCGGTTGTATCGTCGGAGGACCGTTTGGCAATTTCCTTGTTAAACGTTTCCGTCTCGAAGATCCTTCCCAGGATGGCAAGGAAGAGGCCGCTAATGAAACCGGCAAAGCTACCGGCACCTTGGTATCTAAAGCAAATATCCTTAACGCTGTTTTTCTGATGATGTTAGCTCTTGGCATAGGACAAGTAGTTTTCTTAATGCTAAAAGCGGGCGGCATTAATTTCCCAATTCATGTTTGCGCTATGCTGGCTGGTATTTTGATTCGAGTTGCTCTTGATTTCAAAAAGAATACTAGCGAAGCTGCTTACGCAGCAATTGATATGGTTGGCGAGTTTTCTTTGGCACTTTTTGTTTCCATGTCAATTATTTCGATGAAATTATGGCAGTTGGCAGGATTGGCTGGTCCATTGGTAATATTACTACTGGCACAAGTCGTTTTCATCCTTATTTTCTGCTATTTCCTTACTTTCAAGCTTTTGGGAAAAAATTACGATGCTGCTATCATGGCTGTAGGACATGTTGGTTTTGGTTTAGGTGCTGTTCCGGTATCCATGACCACAATGAGTACCGTATGTTCCAAATATAGATATTCCCGATTAGCTTTCTTTGTAGTACCGGTAATTGGCGGTTTCTTGAGTAATATTACTAATGCCATTATTATTTCTGGTTTTATTAATTATTGCGCAGCCCTGATAAAATAACTAACCCTCGATGCCGTGGACCAAAGGGGAGAGACCAAAGGGGAGAGACCCCTTTGGTCCACCCTTTTGACAATTCACAATAAAAAGAAATGCCTATAAAGGCAAAAGACGCACGGAAAATCTCCGTGCGTCTTTCTTATTATGAAAATAATTCATTTTCTTGCCAGAGTGTTCAGCCAAAGTTCTGTTTTGTCAGGCCGCACGTCCTTGGCGACCCATTGCTCAATGATTTCTAATTGCCTTCCGCTCTTTTGCAAGAAGGCGGCAAAACGCTTTTCATCCAGGTCGGTATAGTATCTGCCGCCGCGTTCCCCTTCGAAGTCGCCGTATTTGAACGACAGATAGAAGATGGCGCCCGGCTTCGCCCAATTGATTACCTTAGCCAGGATGCCTGGCAAATCTTTCGAATGAACATGCAAGAGCGACGCACTGGCCCAAATCGCGTCGAAAGTGGCAGGCGGCAGCTCCAGTTCTTGGAAATCCGCCACAATTACTTCCTGCCCGATCAATTCACCGGCAAATTTCGCCAGTTCCTCTGAGCCGTCAACCGCCGTAACCTGAAATCCCTTCTGCAGAAAGCACAAGCTGTCCCGGCCGCTGCCGCAGCCCAGGTCAAGAATGCTCGCACCTTTTGGCAAAAGTGCCAGGAACTTTCCCTGCGTCACCGACATATCTGCCTCCAGTGTCGAGGCAATGAATTCTTCCGTATTTTTCGCATAATATTTCAAAGTATCGTCCAAATTGGTCAACTCCAAGTCTTTCCGGACCAAAGGGGGCTGTCCCCTTTGGTTCAGTTTTTGCTGTTTTCAATCGAGGCGCTTGATTTTAGCAAGTGTTGCATTGCTGCCTAAACGCCAGATAGCGATATCGCGAATCCCGCTTCTTTCAGCCAGGCTTATCCAATAATCAAGGGAAGCCGCATCAGCATACCAGACTTCGTACACGGTGGTTCCTTCGCGGTACTTGAATGTAACTGCCCTGCTGGCAGGGTCTCTTGCGGCATCGGCATGGTATTCATCAAGCAACTGCTTGGCTTCATTTTCCGTGATAAATTTCTTCTCGCCTGTGCTGCTCCACATGCAGCCGCCGGTCGCAAACGCGACTGACTTCGGTTCCGGCACATTGACCATCTTGCCCAGAGTTTTTTTGATGAAAGCAGCGTCTGCTTTAGGCCCGGGCCCGCTGTGAGTGCCATATAGATTATAAAACATTACAACATATTTCGGCCCTACCGGCAGCACAAGGTCCTTAAACGGTGTGCCCGGCTCCAGAACCACGCGCAGTTTCAAGTCTTTAGCAGCGGCCTGAGCGTAGAGCTCCTTGATGAAGGGAAGAAAAGCATCCTTAGTTTCGCAATCCTTCCAGACTCTTTCGTAATCAATCTCCACACCGGCAAAATGCTCTGCTTGCGCTAGCGCGATAATCTCCTCAATATGTTTGCTGCGCTTTTCCGGGTCGTTGAGCAACTCGCGCAGAAAAACCGTGCTTTTGTATTCCGTACAACCATCGGGAAGAATCCTGTCGTTAACGATCGTAAGGTACTCGACCATTCCCTTTTTCTTCTTCGCCACACGTTTGTCGCAGCTTAGTTCCTCCGGCAGAAAGAGCCTGCCCTCTTCATCGAAATAGGCGCCGAAGACACAGGCCTCGTCCAAGCGCTTTGTAAATTTTTGAAACTCCTTGCTTCCTTCTTCCAAGTCCCAGTAAACGGTCCAGACAGAAAGCTGGTTTTTCGTTTGCTCCGCCGCTTTGACATCAGCCTCCCTGCCACCATAACAGCCGGCGACCAGAAAGACCAACAACGACAACAGGATTATTTTAAAGCTATTTCTCAGCACCTTATTCACGCCGCTATACCTCTCATTTTATAAATGCACTATAAACCAGTTGACAACCGCATTCCAAACTTTGTTCAACTTATGGCTAAAAGCTTCAAAACCGCTCAATTTGTCGCTGTACAATATTTTTTCCTGACCTGCGACCGAAATTTCTTTGAGAACAAGGCTTTCAAAGACGCCATCGTAAACATCGTCAGCAAGATTTCTTTGGCTCCAGCCATAACCGCCCCAGGCACTTTCCAACGCTACGGAGCCTGCGGCCATGTCACTGACAGTTCCGTTAAAAGCCTCCCTGCCATCAACTCTGACCTGCAGTTGGTTATCCTGCAGCCTTATATTAACCAAGCGGTTCCCTTTTGCATGCACACTGATGCTGGGAACATACTCTTTTTCACCCTGCTCAACAGTAGGTACGACTGCAGCTTCCTTTTTCTTGCTTTGCGCATAATACTGCTTGGCAAGTTCCGTCGAATCGGCGTATTTAGCCAAAGCCTCTAACTCTCTTACCTCGGCATTGCGCTTATCCTCCGCCACCGAAAGCTTCTCTTTGCCGTCAAACCTGTCAAGATCAAGTCGCAGGAGCTCCTTAACTACGCCGCCAGTCTTTTCGCTGACAAGCAGCATGTTATTGCTGAAATTCACCGCAACATAGCGGTCCATTTTCTGATTGGCCCGCAAATAAATTTTTTGCGTACCCAATTTATTGCCTGTCAGGCGTACCGAAACATCGAGGTTTTTGAACTCTTCGCTGTTCTGCAAGTGCATCAGGCCGCGATTTTCGGGCAACGAAGTCAAGATAATCTTTTCCGGCTGGAACTCAGCGGCACCCGCGGCAACATTCCAGAGGTTGTAGCGAGCTTCATCTCCGCGATTAAAAGTTATTTCTTCGTTAATGTCGTATTTGATGCGCATCAGCAGATGATTCGGATACCAATAGGCTTGCGGCTGCATCCGCGTCAAATCATAGATACTGCTCTTGCGGTCATTCAGCGCATAACCTTCGCGGTTGAAGTTCATGGCGAATAACTCTTTGATCCATTTTTCATTAATAGCGCTGACGCGGTCATTGTTGCCGAAGCTGCCGGTATTGGCATGCATCAGGACATGCAGTTGCGGCACGGCACCCAGTCTCTCCCGATATTCATCGTGAAGTTCCTGGTAGTCATAGTCGATACGCTTTTTCATCACTTCGTAAGATTCTTTTGGTACTCCGTACTCGTCGCGAATATAATCCATCAGATAATGGTTGTACCGGCGCCCAAGATATGGTGAAACCATTGCGTATTCCAGCGGCGTCAGTTCACCCAGGTAATTATTGTAACGGTCAAAAACATTGATGAAAGAAAGACGGTAACCGTTGGTACCAAGCTCCCAGAAACTGGAATCGACAAGACCTTTCAGCTCCCGGGGTTTCAAAAATTTGGTATCATTCTTGGCAAAGTTTTCCGGATACGTCGCCATCGTAGCTTTATAATTAAATTTTTCAATTTGCGCCATAGAAAAAATAGCCGTATCGCGCCGTCCGTCTTCGAACATCAGGAATAAAGCCCTCGCCGGAAGCGGCTTGCCGGCTTCGTAAAAATCCTTAATGTCTTTTTGCGTAATGGTCACATAGCCTTGCTTCTGCAAGGCCGCCAAATGCTCCTCCAGGCGGTCTTCACTGATAAGCGGCTGCACGCCGACGCGGTCAACGCCGAAATAAGACAAAGCAATGAAACCCTTGTCCTGCCCCATGTTAATTGCCGTAGGTTCATAAGGCTTATACTTGCCGACGGTGAACAAGGAAAGATAAAAGACCGCCGCAATAACAGCAAGAATTAATATCTGCAGGATAACGCGCCTTTTCTTTTTGCTATTCTTTTTTGCTGTGTATTCTTCGTCTGCACTAATCATACAGTCATTTCCCACTTTTCTTCTTTTCTTGTGCCGCACTGTCAGCAGGCGTCATTCTGGTTCCCCACTCCGATTTCCAGAAAGTGAACCAGGCCACAGGCATCTGCCACAATAAAACCGCTTCATAATAAAGGCAAAACCATATGCCAAAAATCCACGTCGAACTTCTGCGCAAAAACAATTGGGCCATACTCATCATCAGCGCCATCATCAGTAAGCCGACCAGGAACGTCGTCGGGAAAACTCTGTAGACTGCCGGCACGTAAACCAGATTATATAAGACAACGATAGGCGCTGCCACGGGTACCAGGAGGCCCATGTAAAACGAAAGGGCCATAAACGGTTCTTTTTTCCACATGAACTTGGCGGCAATCAGGGATTCACGCAGCCAGGAACGTTTCCAACGCATCTGCTGCTTGAGGAACATACTGTAAGTATTGGGGACTATAGTCGAGCAGACAGCTGTATCCTGATAGCCCGTCCGATGCTCACGCAGAATGAAATTGGTCAAACTGCGGTCATCACCAAAGGTCGCTTTCTGACCCAGGAATTTTTGATTCAGCCAGACATCCTTGTGCTGCAAAACAAGCTCTTTGCGGTAACAGGAGAGCGGTCCCGACAAGCAGGTCACGGCATCAAAATAGCCTTCTGCCGCCTTCATGATGCGAAAGGCAATATAATAGCGAACTGCCTGCATTTTTGTCAAAACATTCGTATAGGTATTGGCAACATCCGTTCTGCCTGACACGCCGCCCATGCGGGCATCCCGGAAAGGCTGGACGAGATTATAGATGGCGAAAGGATCAACGAAGCTGTCGGAATCAACAAAGACAACCAGTTCATGCTTGGCTGCCAAAGCTCCCCGTATCAAAGCTTCCCTTTTACCGGCATTCTGCTCCTGCACCAGATAAAACAAACGCTGCCGCACATTTTCACCGACAATGTCCGCCACGCTGTCGATTGTTTCCTGAATTTTTGCGACGGAATTGTCGGTCGAACCATCATCCACGACAATTACTTCCAGCTTTTCAGACGGGTAGGACTGGTTGATACAGCTAAGAATAGTTCTGTTGATCCATTCTTCCTCATTAAAACAAGGAATAATAATGGTGACACCAGGAGTGAAATCTTCCTTAATCGGCACCGTCTTATAAAGAGCTCCGAAGAGATACCGCGTCAGCAAAAAAGCCGCGGCGATAATGCTATACATATAGAGACCTTTATTGAACTTGAAATAGATAACGCTTTCGCTGCGCATCAGGATGATAAAGGCCGCAATCAGCAAAAGCAGGGCAAAGGAAACGGCAGAAATATACCGGCCTTTCTTTTTGCCTGCATACTGAGCCAGTGTTTCCTTAAAACAGACACCGCAAAGCATCTTGCCGGCTTCGCCCGCTTGCTGCCTGACGATTTCTGCCTCTATACGCCGCACTGACATTTCATAGCCTTCAGGCATAGTGCCTTCAACAATTTCAAACGAAAGGTATATTGACTTGGCGTGAGCAAGGTCAGCAGCATCCTCTGCCGCCACTTCCAGCAGCATTCCCGTCGAAGATATGTCCTTGCCG
>RZYP01000237.1 GCA_009930275.1 Negativicutes bacterium | reverse complement strand
CAGGAACCAAAATAAAAAGGTTTTCATGCCCTTCAGGTGCTGCTTCCGGGTTGTGCCGTGAGGTTACATTAACGTAATAATAGGGCTGTTTCAGACTCATTCCATTGCTAAAAATCTTCGAGGAATAATCTTTAAAATTGTCACCCAAAAAATAATTATGATGATCAAGACCTTCTATTTTCCCTTTCACGCCGAGGTATAAGGTTAGCGGTGCCATAGTCCATTGCATTTTATCCAGTTTGCCAGGCGAAAATTTTTGGCGTTGCAACACTTGACCACGAAAGGCTGCAGCATCAGCATTGGCCACAAAGAGGTCGGCTTCCCACAAGCGGCCACTGGTGTCGATAAATCCTTGTAGTGAATTTCCCTCGGTTGCTTTCCCTATAATTTCTGTGTTAAAGGTTACTTCAATTCCTGCTTTTTCTATTTCGTTCATCAACCCTTCCACAATTTTGTACATTCCACCCTTAACATTATAATACCCATCATGTTCCAGCTCAACATAATTCAGAAGGGTATAAACAGCCATCGTGTTGAAGGGTGTTGCGCCGAGGAAAAAGGAGACCAGAGAGAAGATCATCTTCACGTCGTCGGAGTCGAAATAACGGCTGATCTCCTGCCAGAAGGTACGAACCATTTTTGGTGCCTGACGGACAGGAACTCCTGCCAGAGAAGTGCCGAAACTTATCGCATCATAAAAATTTCGTCGCACTACCCGATCGATGGTGTCATCGAACAGCCGACCTGTTTCCTTAAGATAACGCTTCACTTTTTGATCAAAGTCCGGCTCAATGGAGGCAAATTCCTTTGCAAGTTTGTCCAACTCCTTATAGATGGTATATTTCCTGTCTTTGCCGCTTTTGGGGTCAAATATCCGTACGGTATAAAGAGGATTCAGCGGATAAAACTCAAAGGGAAGCCGGATGCCGGTATCTTTCCCAAAAGTAGTAAATTCGTAGGTCATGGAAAAAAACGTAGGCGCCATATCGAAAGTAAAACCATCCTTTTTGAGTTGATTCAGTCTTCCTCCCGGGCTGCTGTGCTTCTCGACAATCTTTACACTATATCCGGCTTTCGCCAGCCGTAATGCGGTGGTGAGGCCACCTAAACCGCTTCCAATGATCAATACGTTTTTACCCATAGTTTATTCCCGCCAAGGTTTAATGACGCTAAATTAACATTAATTTTCGGGCATTGTTTTTGAATCGGATGAAAATCTTATCCCCGTCAGAAAGTGGAAAATATCGGAATACGACATGAGTAAGTGAATACCTGAATTGACTGCCAGGATTATTTTTTTGCGAGGTAACAATAGTTCCTTAAATTTGTTACTAGAATATGAACAACAATCAGGAGGCAATCATAATTGGCGCCGGTATTGCCGGCCTCGCTGCAGCGATCCGGCTTGCAGTTAAAGGCTATAAAGTCAGCGTGTTTGAAAAAAACCCAACGGCAGGTGGAAAAATAGCACAGTATTCATCCAAAGGATATCGTTTCGATGCAGGGCCGAGCCTTTTTACCCTGCCCGAAAAAATAGAGGAACTCTTTCATCTGGCCGGAGAAAACACTGGGGATCACTTCCGATACCATAAACTCGAAACCGTTTGCCGCTACTTTTTTGCCGATGGTACGGTCATCGATTCCTTCTCCGACCCGGAAAAATTTGCCGATGAGATGCACCGCAAAACAGGTGAAAACCCTGAAAACATTATTAGCTACCTCGAAAAAGCAAAGGCACTCTACGGCTTCTCCAGCGAAGTTTTTATCGACAACTCTTTCCATAAACGCTCCAATTATTACACAAATAAGGCCTTTCGAAAAGCCGGAATGAAACTTTGGAAGCTGGATCCCTTCCTTACGATGCATCAACGTAATGCCCGATCGTTTCAGTCGGAAAAAACTATACAGCTTTTCGATCGTTATGCGACCTATAATGGCTCAAGTCCTTATAAAACTCCGGCCACACTGAAAATTATCTCTCACCTCGAGCATAACCTGGGTGCCTATTTCCCTGAAAAAGGGATGTACGACATAGCGGTTCAACTGCAAAAACTTGCCGAACGCAAGGGCGTAATATTTCATTTTAATACATTCGTGGAAGAAATACTTTTTGAAGGCCGTCAGGTATCGGGAGTCGTAGCCGGCGGAAAACCATACCGTGCCACGGTAGTAGTTAGTGACAGCGATGTGGCCACTTTTTACAGCACCATAATGCCTGAAAAAAAGATTCCCAAACGGGTATTAAGAGGCGATCGCTCCACCTCTGCCTTAATTTTTTATTGGGGAATGAAAAACACTTTCAGCACACTGAAACTGCATAACATCCTCTTCAGCAATAATTATCCGGAAGAATTTGACCACCTGTTCCAAAAGAAAACCATAACTTCCGACCCAACTATTTACATTTTTATCAGCAAAAAGCTTGTGGTATCCGATGCGCCCGAAGGCAAAGAAAATTGGTTCGTAATGATTAATACTCCGGAAGATACGGGCCAGGACTGGTCGTATCTGGTGCGGATAGCCCGTGAAAATATACGGAATAAAATTAAAAAACAGCTGGCTGTAGATGTTAATGATTTCATTGAAACAGAACACGTTGTGACAC
>RZYP01000053.1 GCA_009930275.1 Negativicutes bacterium | reverse complement strand
TATGCATTAGATGCACGACCAGTTTTTTCATCTTCTTTATCAGATGTCATTGGTTTTGCAGTGATAGGATTTGAAACAGGCTTATTAAGTTCCGCTTCAATCATATCTTTTCTTTCAAGACGTTTAATTTCATTAGTAAGATCATCAAGATCTTTTTCCATTTTAGAGTACATAACATCGTCTTCCATATTAAGTACACCTTTCTCATTTCTATGAGAGTCAAGGAATGTTTCCATTGCACTCCAGGTTTTTGCACGTTTTTCACGTAATTCAATAATAGTCATTTTTCTTTTCCTCCATTAAATATATTTTTTGATTTTGTTGAGCTCATTTTTAAGCTCAGTGACTTTACGACCTTCTTTTATAGGTGTAGGTCTCACCTTATCTACTATTTTGTTAAGTAGATGATTTTCAAACTCACGAGTAGAAAACTGAAAACTTTCTGCTGCGATCATCTTTTTTGTATCTTCTAAAATCGCATCAGCAAATCCCAGTTCAATCGCTTTTTTTGCGTTCATCCATGTTTCTGAATCCATTAGGTGACTTAAAACAGTTCTTGTTTGATTTGTTTTAATCTCATAGGCATTTATGATTGATTCTTTAACTTCATCAAGTAGTTCAATAGCTTTAGCCATATCTTTATGGTCACCAAATGCTGCAGTTGACGGATTGTGAATCATCATAAGGGCTGTAGGACTCATAAGTACTTTTGTACCAGCCATTGCAATAACTGAAGCTGCACTTGCTGCAATTCCATCAATTTTCACAGTGATAGGACTTTTGTAATCCATGAGCATTGAATAAATCTGACTAGCTGCAATACAGTCACCGCCTGGACTATTGTTCCAAATAGTAATAGGACCAGTTCCACTACCGAGTTCTTCTTTGAACATTCGTGGAGTAATATCGTCATCAAACCATGACTCCTCAGCGATTGTTCCGTTAAGTACCAGGACTCTTTCGGCCACTTCCGTTGCTGTTTGGTTTATCCAATTCCAAAACTTGTTCATCGGCGTTTTCCTCCTTTTTATTTTTATATGCATAAGCTCCAGCATCACCAAGTGGGAGCATATTGCCATTAATTAAATAAAGATCTCCACCTTGATCAGTAGGGATCTTATCTAAGTTCTCAAGCACACGAATGTCGTTTGCAGACATCCATCCATTTTGTCTTGCTGTTGAATAACCAGACATCCTCGATGCATAATCTCCTCGCAAAAGACCTTCTAAATTGAACTTGAAGAAATATTTCTTTTTTTCATCAGATGTAAGTAAGGATCGATATAAACCTTGTTCCCAACGAATAACCCAGGGATCAAGCGTATATTTCACAAACTCTAATGATTGTTGTTCGATATTTGAAAAGCTTGATTTTTCTAGGTCCGCTAACATATGAGGCGGAACTCTAAAGATACGAGCTATTTCATTTATCTGAAACTTTCTTGTTTCCAAAAACTGTGCTTGTTCTGGTGAGATAGAAATTGGTGTATACTTCATTCCTTCTTCAAGAACAGCAACTTTACCTGAGTTTATTGAGCCACCAAATGTAGAATTCCAATTTTCTCTTAGTCTTGCTGGATCTTTTATTGTTCCTGGATGCTCAAGAACACCAGAAGGTGCTGCACCATTTGCAAAGAACTTAGCTCCATATTCTTCAGTAGCCATTGCAAGACCTATCGCATTCTTAGCCATTGCTATTGGCGAGTAACCAACTAGCCCATCAAATCCAAGTCCAGGAATATGAAGCACTTCTCTAGGAGATAACACAACAGTTGAGTTTTCTTTTGCATTAGCTTCATCCGTACTTCTTGAATAACTGTAATAAAGGTAACCTTCATCGTCTCTATCTACTGTAATTTTATTTGCCATTAGAGGATATAAAGCAATAATCTCACCTTTACCATTTCTAATGATTTGAGCATAAGCATTACCCCATAAAAGCAAATGAGTCATTAGCGTTTCTCTAAATACAAATGAACTCATTTCAGGATTAGGTTCATCATGTAATAAACGATATAAGTTACTATCAAGTGCTTTTTCTTTACTTCCATCATCTTTGTATTTATAAAAATGGAGTGGAAGCCCAGCTACAGCCTCAGCCAAGATACGAACACAAGAGTAAACTGCAGTCATCTGCATAGCACTTCGTTCTGTCACAGCCTTTCCAGCAGTTGAACCACCCATGTAAAATGTATAATTGCTTCCAGCTGTTCTGTTTTCAGGCTTGTCTCTAGCCTTTCTGATTCCGCTAAATAAACCCATGTCTATTCCTCCTTAAATAAATAAAAGACCTCTTGAATCGTATACAGATTCAGAAGATCCTTCGTTTCTTATTGCCCTATCAAGTGCCATTACTGTAGCTACCGCACCATCAATCTTTTCTACTGATTTAGATTTATCCATTTTAATGTTTCCAGCTGGATCTTCTCTAATTGAGATATTATCCATCATCCAATGGAGAACTGGATTACCATTGTGTGCGATACGCTTGCCAACAACTAAGTTCATTAGTTCTTTTGTTGGTGGACTCATATCCTTAAAGCCCTGTCCAAAGGGAACAACTGTGAAACCCATGTTCTCTAGGTTTTGAGTCATCTGAACAGCACCCCATCGGTCAAAGGCAATTTCTTTAATGTTATATTTTTTTCCAAGTTCCTCAATAAAGAACTCGATATAACCATAGTGGATAACATTACCTTCTGTTGTTTTAAGATAACCTTGCGATGCCCATAAATCATATGGAACATGGTCACGACTTACTCTTTGCTTCATATTCTCTTCAGGTATCCAAAAGTAAGGTAATACATGATATTTTTCTTCATTTTCTAGTGGCGGAAAGACAAGTACAAAGGCTGTAATATCCATTGAAGACGAGAGGTCAAGTCCGCCATAACATACACGACCTTCCAGATCTTCTGGATTAAAATCAACATAGCAATCATCATACTTCAGCATGGGCATCCAGCGTTTTTCTTGTTTCACCCATTGATTTAACCTTAACTGCCTGAAGGAGTTCTCTTCACTTGGCATTTGCTTTGCGGATTCACAAGCAGCTCTTACTTTTTCAATGTCTACTGTCACTCCTAGACTAGGATTAGCCTTTTTCCAAACTTCTGGATCAGTCCAATCATCATCAGGATCAGCACCATAAATGACAGGATAAAATGTCGGATCAATCTTTCTTCCTTCAAGGATATCCATTGCTTTTTGATGCACTTCATAACAAATAGAATTTGTATCATCACCTGCTGTTGTAATAAGAAAAAACAAAGGTTGCTTTCTGGCATCACCAGAACCTTTTGTCATAACATCATATAGTTTTCTGTTTGGTTGAGCATGAAGCTCATCAAATACAACACCATGTATATTGAAACCATGCTTTGAGTAAGCTTCTGCAGAAAGAACCTGATAAAAGTTGTTTTTGTATTCGATTCTGTTTTTTGATTCAGAAATCTTAACTGCCTTTTTCAAGGACTTATTAAGCTCGACCATTTTCTTTGCAACATTGAATACAATCTTCGCTTGGTTTCTATCAGCAGCACAACCATATACTTGAGCACCTTCTTCAAAGTCTCCACAAGTAAGTAAAAGAGCGACCGCTGCTGCCAGTTCACTCTTTCCTTGTTTCTTTGGTATTTCGATGTATGCAGTATTAAACTGCCTATATCCATTTGGCTTCAAAATTCCAAATACGTCTCTTATTATTTGTTCCTGCCAATTAAGGAGTTCAAACGGCTTTTTATACCAAACTCCATCTGTGTGTTTTAGTGATTCAATAAAGCATACAGCTCTGTTTGCTGCTTCTTTACTGTAAACGGAGTTTTTGGCTTTGAACTTGGTAGGAACATAACTCTTTAATCTTCCCAAAACCTCATCCTCCATATTTTTGTAAAAGAAAAGTCGACCATATTAAGTCGACTTCCTTGCTTTGATATAAATTTTACAAATCTTCAATTTTTGGAATTTCGAGTATTATTTTTTCAATTTCATCAGGTTTCAAACCAAGTCCCTCAAGAGCCTGTCTGGTTCCGCAAGTAGGGCATATCGGTGTTTGGTTATCTACTCTTGAAATCGCTGGATGACCTTTGTACTCCTTACTACACAAAGGACAAGTTTTACTAAAATCAGTTGTTGTTTTCATTGTTAACCTCCATACTTTTTAATAATGCATCTTCTAGATACTTAGGACTAAATCCAAATGTTTTATAACCTTCAAGGCAAGTCATCACATAGTACTTTGAAGGCATCCCTACATCTCGATCCTCGTGCATGATATAAACGAATGCTTTCTTTCGATACTCTTTGCCTGTTTTGATGCCTTTGATATTAATCTCAACATCGGTCTTATAATAAAAGGTTGGATAACCTTCGTATCTGTCAAGTGCTTGTTCATCGAGTTCTGTTACTTTCCAAATTGCAACTGGTAGTGATTTTCCTTCTGCTTTTTTAATTGTCAGGTAACCACCAGTTTTGCTACCTTTGAAAAGTAATTCATAATCTTCAATAAACCCAGTTCCAACGACCTTAGCAGTTGGACATCTTCTTTTCATCTGGTTAATGTTGAGGTTGCTTCCATAAGCAATGTAGTATTTACACATGTTACACCTCCTTAAGCTGAAACCATAGAAGCAGGTCTTACCCCGCTTCTAAAGCTTGCATCACCTGATAATTTCTTTGTTAAGAACTCTCTTGCTGTTGCGAATTCCTCACCAATGAATCCAAGTCTTAATAACCAAGTTCTCATTGCGTATTTTGGATTCTCGTTTTGTTGCGGCTTTGGTGAGGCTCCTTTGGCTTCCTTAGCCATTTGACTTAAGGCTAGGCATAATTGAATGTAACTCTTAAGTTGTCCAGCGTGAAGGCCGTTTTGCTTGCCATCTTTAGGTGCATCAAATTGGAATAATCTGAATTCAATTGTTCCTTTTGTGAAGGTTGCATGGAAGTTTAGCATGTGGTATCTTGAACCGTTGTAGTGTTGAGTTCTTCCATAATCTTCGTTTTGGCTTCTGTACCAAACATCTGCGAAGCTGCTCATTGTTGATGGCTTCTTTTTGTTTAAGGCTGTAAGAAATCTTGGATCAACCGTTTTGCAGTATCTTCCGATTCTGCTTGTATCAATTTCTAATGATTCTGCTAATAAACTCTCGTGGCTTGCCATGATGTTTGTTAAGTTTCTCATTGTCTTTGGTGTGTGTCCGTTTGCTCCAATGTGAATGTGAACTCCACACATTCTTGTTGCATCGCTTTTTGCTCCAGCCTTTCTAAGAATTCTGATTATCTCTTGTAATGCATTGATATCTTCGTATTTAAGAATTGGTGTTACCATTTCGCATTTTTCATCGTCTAGTCCAGCAATGCTTACATCCTTTTGAAATTTCCAAACTCTACCGCCTGTGTCTTTGCAGGCCCATGTTGAATACCCGTATTCGCTTGCTGCGTTCCATGCTCTTGTTCCAAAGAAATCGGCTACAAGTTCTGCTGCCTTCTTTCTTGTAATGCTGTTCATTTCAATTTCAACACCGATTGTTTGATTTTTCATGTTGTCGATTTGGTTTTTAATTTTTTCTTTCATTTTAATCCTCCTCATTAGACTTGTGTGTTTCTTTTGTCGTGTATATATATCACTCTAAAGCCACTTTATATCAAGTCATTTGAGAAGTATTTTTCAACTATTTTTGATATATTTATATATCAAACTTTGTCATCGGTTATTACTTTAAATAGGTCTTCGCCATATATAAGATTGAGCGAACTTCCGTTGTCCCATTGAACTAAAAATGAGCCAATATCATCAACTCCAACAACCGTTCCTTTTGAGCCAATTGGCGGTGCTTGAAAATCGTCCATCTTCAGTAGTTCGATCCTTGTACCTTTTGGATACGTGGTTCTTAATTCAGCAAGTTGTTTTTTGGTTATCATAATTCGTTACCATCTTTACCTATCAATTTAATCTGTGTGATTGTTCCATTGTGAAATAACTTCAACGCATATTCGAGTGCTTCTTTCTCAGTCCATTTCAGTGAAGTAATGTAATAGTTAACTAAATACTCAATCCCAGAAAATCTTGTATCATACTTTTCACAAGTTTCCTTTAGCTCAGTTCTTAATTCTTCTATTGTTTTCTCTGCCATTTCTATACCTCCTTTAAGGTACTATATATATCGCTCTAAACGGCATTTATATCAAGTCATTAGTGCTAGATTTATCTGAACTGCCGTCAACTTGCTTAACAACATCTGCGTATGCTACTTTTTGTCCGTTTCTGATACAATAAACATTTTCAGCATCACCTGTGTTTTCCACGTATCTTCTTAGAATAACTGACGCATACTTTTCATCGATTTCCATTGTGTAGCAGATTCTATTTGTCAGTTCGCAGGCCATCAAAGTGGAACCTGAGCCACCAAAGGTATCAACAACAACGGCATTCTCTTGTGAGCTGTTTCTTAAAGGATATGAAAGAAGGTCAAGTGGCTTACTCGTTGGATGATTTTCATTTCTTTTCGGTTTTTTGAAGTTCCAGATAGTTGTTTGCTTTCTATCCGAATACCAGCGATGTGTACCATTTTTTAAGAAACCATAAAGTATAGGTTCATGTTGCCACTGATAATCGGATCTACCTAAAACCAGGGAGTCTTTCACCCAAATGCAACAACCTGCTAAGTGCAGTCCTGCATCATGAAAAGCTGTTCTGAAGTTCAATCCTTCTGTATCTGCATGGAAACAATAAGCCGATGCACCAGGCTCGCAGTGATCAACCATGTTCTTAAATGCCTTCAATAAGAACTGATAGAACTCTTCATTCTTGAGTGAGTCGTTTTTAATCTTGAGTCCACTTGAACTCGTGAACGAAACTCCGTAAGGCGGATCGGTCAGAAGCAAGTTTGCTCTTTTGCCATCCATGAGTTTATTGACATCATCTGGATTGGTAGCATCACCACAAACAAAAACATGGCGACCAACAATCCAGCGATCACCATATTCAACGAATGCTGCTTTTTCTAAAGCTTCTGTTAAATCATAATCGTCATCTTCGATTTCAGCTTCATCACTTTTGAATAGGTTAGATAGTTCTTTTTCATCAAAACCAGTAAGTGATAAATCGAAACCTAAATCAGATAAACCTTCAAGTTCTACTGCTAATAGTTCTTCATCCCAACCAGCATCAAGAGCCATACGATTATCTGCAAGAATGTATGCTTTCTTTTGAGCTTCAGTTAAGTCCTCAACAAATACACAGGGCACCTCTTTATAGCCTTCTGCTTTGGCTGCAGCAAGCCTACCATGCCCAGCTAGAACGTTATGTTCTCTATCAATAATCAAAGGATTAATAAAACCGAACTCTCGAAGTGATGATTGAATCTTCTTAATTTGCTCTTTTGAATGGGTTCTTGCATTGTTAGCATAAGGCACTAACAACTCGACATTCACTAATTTGAATTCTTTTACTGATGTTTTTGCCATTACACTAATCCCCATTCTGCAAATTTTTCAAAACCACCGAAATCACTAATAAACTCACGTGCGATCTCAACGATTTCTGAATATGGTCTACCATCGATAATCTCATCGCCAATAGCACAGCAAAGTTCAACAGGAACTTCTGTTTCTTGAGCCTTCAAACAAGCATAGATATTTACACTAACATCTGCTTTGGATAGGTCTTTACCATGAAGTCCACCGCCAGTAACTGAGTCGGCCATATCAGATCCAAGCTTTCTATTAGTTGCACCAGTATCTACATCAGTTCCACCAGTCCAATCACCGATAGGATTTATTTCAGCTTCTTGGTACTCATTTTGAATTTCAGCTTTATTAGCATTACTTTGACAAATAATCAATCTATCACCATTAAGGATATATTTACCGTCAGTGTGATACTTTGCATAAATGCTATGAGCAATCTTCGATAGTTTCTTTTGCTCTTTAGTAAGTGGTACCCCTTTAAAGATTCCATTATCCCCACAGCGAATTCTATCGGTTTGGTTATATGCTAAATTAATATCTTGTGGCACTTCTTTATAATCAACAATGATTTCACCAGCTATTCTATGAACTGCATCTAGAACATCGCCTTCAGAAATAAACACAGATGTTTCAGCAATAATATGACATTTACCATGACCAATTAACACCTCAACTGCGATTCTTGGATTTTCTGCTTGCTTGTATGCTAAGTCAACAATAGCACCAGCAATTCTATCTGCTACCTTATCTGGATGGCATGGATTTACTTTTTCGTACATTTACATTTCCTCCTCTCACATTTTTCTGGCTTTCAGTAATTTTTCCATCATTAAATCCTGTGGATCAAGCTCGTCAATTTCAGCTGATCCATTGTCTTGAATGATTGAATAGATTTGATACCAGATTTGATTAACTTGTTTCATATATGCCTGCGACATTGAAACAAACGGACTGGCGATTGCATTTCCTGTTGTTGGATGTTTTGCAAGCATACCAAATTCTGATATTGCTTCTTCACATTGAATCCAACGAGAAACACTCATTGCATACTGCTCGATTAATTGATTACCGACCAGGTTTTCACAGCCTCTTTTCTTTAGCCACAAGTAAGTGGTCTTGAAAATGTCCTCAGCATTTAAGTCTTTTCTATTTTTCTGCTTTGCTTTTAAATAATCTTTTATCGGTGGAACTTCGACACCTTCAATTTCATCTGGTGTAACAAAATCCGACATATTATCAAAGGTTGTAGTTAACACTTCCACCTTATTTTTGTTGGTAGGTTTCTTTCCACTACCTATTCTTGCACCGCCTCTAGCAGTACCGTCCTTCGCCATCGGTTAATACCCCCTTTGAAATGAAAAAAATTCGCACGAAACCCCAGCCTCGGTGTCGAATTAAAAATTTGTAGAGATTTGACTCCCCCTACCATCAACTGCGGTCACCAATTTCATAATGGATTATTGTATGACAGCTTTGGCATAGCGACATTAAATTACTAAACTGGTTAGTTCCTCCACGAGAAAGAGGTACGATGTGATGAACCTCTTCAACAGGTGTGATTCTTCCTTCCTTTAAACATCTCTCACAAAGTGGATGCTTCTTTACATACAACCCACGTATACGTTTCCAGTTGTTACCATACTTCTTATCATGGTTTGGTGCTCTGTTATAACGATCATATTGTTTCTGTCTTAATGAAGCATGCTCTTCGCAATAAACATCTAAAGTAAGTTTAGGACAACCAGGAAATGCACATGGTTTCTTTGGCTTACTTGGCACAGCAATTCCTCCTTTTGGCATGAAAAAAGGCCAGCAGATTTGACTCTGTTGACCTTCACTATCTCTATGGCTTTTGCCAATTATATCATACCACATAGACTTGCTTGTCACAAGTTGCCACGCCTTGTCATGCCTTGCCATTTTATTCTGGTATATTAAATTGTTCCATAGCCTTGTTATGTAGTCTTCTAACAGTGCTTGATGAAGCAAATATTAGATCAGATATCTCGTTCCAAGACTTCCAATAAATATAACGATGAATAAGCACTGATTCTAATTCTGTATCACCTATGTTAGCAATAGCATCTAAAGTTTCATTTCTTAATCTTTCGGCTTGAGGTTCGAGTCTTTCTAATTCATGCTCATTATCAATCTTACGAAGTATCCACTTTACAAATGGTGCATCCGTATTTCTATTAGGATTTCTAGGCATATCATCATACTTAGGACCAGGAATGGAGTCTGCTAGTTCCTGACATCTATTAATATCATTTTTTAAATGATTCATTTTCAATACCAAATTATGATATCTTGATAAATAAGTTTTTTTGTCCATGTACTAGCCTCCTTTTAGAATCTTATCTAATTTGTCCATTTCTATTGAAATACCTGTAGGTTCATCTGACCATCGCTTTTCAACTGTCTCTTTTACCACTTGTGCATCATCTTTCCAGAAACCAACATCTGTCATACAGTCTTTGAGCATTTTTTGAAGGTTGTCAGTATCAGGCTTGGTAATCCGCCATTCGTTATGCTTGTGTGATTTACCTTTTGGAAATAACCAAACAACATGAAGCTCAATCGCACCTTCATACGGGCTAGGTGGTTTGAAAGGTTTCAGATGTCTAATAAGCATTTGCCTTGCTGTTTTAACTTTCTCTGGCTTATAAAACATAGGTCTATTTCCAACCACCGCTACCTTCGCTTGCTGAGCTGTCACTGTAGGTGGTTCCATTAATAAAAATAATTTCATCAACTTCGCTCCTTTTTAGTTTTTGAGTCTGGCAGAAAACTTGTGCTGACGTTGATGCTTTTGTTGTAGGGATAGGGCTGATTCTGAAGCCCTTATCCTACTACGACAAAGCGTCAGCGGTGCTGGTGGCGGTAGCTACCTATATATAAGCCCTTTCCGCCAGTTTTTGTGCCAGTTTTTTTCTGGTGGCAGATAGGGATTTTCTTCCTTTC
Source organism: Negativicutes bacterium (assembly GCA_009930275.1). Next base: position 1,942 of record RZYP01000053.1, on the reverse strand, counting down.
CGCCAGTTTTGTAATTTTTGGCGGATTACGTGTTGTTTTCCTTTCCGCCAGTTTTTTCATGCCTTGTAATAAGACCTTTATGCGTACTGTATTTATCAGCAAATTCATTAACTCTATCACGTACAGTTCTCGGTTTTATGCCAAGATACTCTGCTACTGTTTCCGCATTTGCTGTAATTCCATCTTCAGAACAGATATCGAATGCTCTATCAAACTCTTCTTTTCTTGTTTCGGGAGTTTGACCTCTCTTACCTGATTTTGCTAGGTTGGCTTCTGTTGAACCTTCCGAGAAAAGTTTGTCTAGGTCACCCGATGTATCTAGTACATGGATAGGGTATTTAAACCAAAAATTGCGAGGTTTGAAGTTCTTGAATTCACGTAATGAACATTCAAGTTTCCATGCAGTATCCGATAAGTTGTCGGCATAGTTTGCTATAAATTCTTCTGGTGCATCGAGTTGGATCATATCCAGTTGTGCATCGGGATCACGTGCAAATACACCCGAACCAGACGCTCTATCCATTGCTCGTTTTGAACCTTGAGCACCTTTTGAATGATGATGACAGTAAATAGCTGCCGATCCTGTTTCGTTACAAATCTTGTCAAACTGATTACAGAATGCACCCATCTCTGAAGCATTGTTTTCATCACCTGTAATAACCTTGTAAATTGGATCGATGATTACTGCATTGTATTGCTTATTTGATATTCTTCTTATTAGTTTAGGCACTAGTTTATCAAGCGGAACAGCATGTCCACGAAGGTTCCAAATAGAAATATTGTCGCTATGCTTCGGTGTAATTTTTAATGCCTTATAAATCTCAGCAAAACGATTAATAAATGATGCTGAATCAATTTCTAGGTTGATATACAACACTCTCGATTTCTTACATTTGAAACCCATCCACATCATTCCTTCTGATAACGCCACAGCAAGTTCCATAAGCAAGAATGATTTGCCTGCTTTTGATGATCCAGAAATAAGCATCTTATGTCCGCACCGAAGTATTCCTTCAATGAGCTCTTCAGGTAATGCTGGCGGATCTAGTAATTGTTCTTTTAAATTTTGTAGTCCTGGAAGTTCATCATTTGCACCCTCAACAAAATCAAGCCAATCAATCCAAGAATTGCGACCTATATTTGTTGCGATTAATGTTTGTTCTTTGCCGCATCTTGTGACACCTGGCATACGTGATAATCTCGAAGGATTGCGATTTTGCTTATCTACCTTTAGTCCGTTCTTTTCTAGAAAATCGTATAGAAAATCCACTCGTTTTCTGTATTCTTCATAATCCTTAGCTTCAACCTTTACGATTGCATGAATAGACTTTCCTGCTGAGCTTGTAAGTGCTGCTATTGGTAGTTCGAGTTTTCGATAAAAAGCATCTTGTTCTGATATAGGCATATCGTCAGATTCAACTAGTGCATAAGTGAAGCGAGTGATGTTCTCATTCTTAACGCCTGTTCCATCTAAAGGATTAAAGCGAATCCATGCACCACATTCTTCTTTCCAATCACCAATCGTTGCACCTAAGTCTTCTGGATGCTTTTTTAGTGTACCTATTAGCTCTTGTGCAGTACGATTGTATATACCTTTTGATGGCATCCATTTTCCTTCAGCGTCCTGCCACACGTCATTTGTTACATATCCGACTAAATCTTCTGGTTTGAATAAAGTTTCAAGATAAAGGATAAGCTGCTCAACTGGTGTCATTGTTTTTGGTATTTCATAAGTTATGCCATCGCCATCATATTCGATGACATCATCCCAATCTAAGCAGCCGTCTCCTGCAAAAGAATGCGGAATATAGCCATAGGTCTTTGCCATTTGTACTATTGTTCCGCCTGTTATAGGATTTGAGCTACCACCAAAGGTAGCCCATTTCCTTTCGCATTCATTCGCCTTGTATCTTGAATCATTTCTGGACCATTCATCCCATAC
>RZYP01000052.1 GCA_009930275.1 Negativicutes bacterium | reverse complement strand
AAATAGAGCAGAATCTTCTGCCACTTTACTCAACTTTTCTTTTGAAGTTGAAGTGTAAGTCCTCTTTTTAAGCTTTTCATATAATACTGCTCCGATTGATTCCATGACTTGTTTCATCATGTCAGGATCAGAGAACATTCTCACGAAGAAATCTTCATTCTGTTCGTACCTAGTAGCCGCCATTTCTGGAAAGTCTTTTTCGAACAACAACATAAAGGTTTTTCGGTCATTATTCTCTGCATAGTTCTGCCATTTTTCTTCAGAGGCATAATCATTTTCAATTTGCAGTAACACCTTATCCATTTCAGTGAAATTAGTTCCGAACTTCTCGTTGATTGTATCGATTATTATTGTAAGAGGGTCTTTTTTCTTTTCGCGCCGACCGGCCTCGCCAGTGATAGGACGGAACCCCTCTTCTGAACTTTCTAATTCTATTCCTCCTTCAAAATCCTTTTCGAGGCGATAGTACTCCAGTAGGACCTTGTCGTCAACAAATACCTTATCTCGACCGCCCTTCGGCAGCATAGTATAAAGAAACTTCGTATATACACTGAATTTGTGTATGTCTTTATCGAACAAACGACATACCTGAGTGATAAAAGAATAGATTCGGTTGAATCTAGCTAATGTTGACTTAAACAAGTCTTGTCTGTCTTCTTCCAGTGCGTCAAAGCGATCAAGTGCAGGTCGAATAGTTCCCTGTAACTTTCCTAAATCACCGGCAGACTGATCTTTTTTTGAATAGAAGATATCTGCAAAACGGTCTATTTCCATTTGTTGATATATACGGAATTCATCAAGCGTGTTTTTTATATCATATATAACATTAGGGTTAGTTTCTTCCTCCAGAACCGTTTCCTCATAATACGGTTCAAAGGATTTTCGAATATCCTCTGACGAATTTACAAAATCCAAGACAAAGGTATCGAGTTTGCCTCTCATGGTGCGATTTAAACGAGAAAGAGTCTGAACCGCCTTAACACCGGATAGCTTTTTGTCTACAAACATCGTGTGTAAAAGTGGCTCATCAAATCCAGTTTGATATTTCTCAGCAACAATGAGCATTCCAAACTCATCGGTATGGAATGCGTCTGGTAAAGCCTTTTCTCGAATGGTTTCACCATCCCGGTTTTTATTCATCTTTTCTTCGGTAAAAGTTTGTCCATTGTCTTCAATTTCACCGGAGAATGCAACCAATACCTCTAAGTCATTGTAACCCTTTACTTTGATTTGACGCTTGAATTCCTGTACATACCGTACTGCATGAAGACGGGATGGAGTAACAACCATAGCCTTAGCTTTTCCGCCAATTTTATGTGTGGTGACATTCCTGAAATGCTCAAGCATAATAGTGGTCTTTTGCGAAATATTGTGTGGATGCAATGTTTCAAAGTTGCGGATTGCATTAACTCCGGCAACGGTGTCCAATTCAGGATCGTCTGGAATAGCTTTGGCAATCTTATAATACATTTTATAAGTCATATAGTTTTTCAATACATCAAGGATAAATCCTTCTTCAATGGCCTGGCGCATAGAATATATATGGAATGGATGATACTTTCCGTTTTCATCCTTCCAACCGAACATATTCAGTGTTTTATCTTTTGGCGTCGCTGTGAAAGCAAAGAATGACAAGTTTTCATGAATACCTTGTGCTGCCAGTTCATCCAGCAACTTATCCTCATCGTCTTTTCGTGCTGCTTCTTCAGCATTTTCCATCTCGGAATATTCTTCCAGTATCTTTCCCGTATCTGCAAGAGCTCGCTTTAGCTTTTTCGCCGCATCACCAGTTTGGGAGGAATGTGCTTCATCCACGATTATGGCGAAACGCCTATTACCGGAGTTGACTTCCTTATAAATTACAGGGAATTTTTGCAATGTAGTTATTATTATGCCAGTCCCCGCTTCAATAGCATCCTTTAATTGCTGTGAGTTCTTATCTATTTTTTGTACTACACCATCTACATGATCAAATTGGTATACGGTGTTTTGCAATTGGCTGTCCAATACACGACGATCGGTAACTATTATGACAGTCTGAAATATCTTTTCATCATTCTCATCATGAAGACCTACTAGTCGATAGGCAAGCCATGATATAGAATTAGATTTTCCCGATCCTGCACTGTGCTGAATAAGGTAGTTATGTCCGGATCCATTTACTTTTACCTGTTCTAATAGTTTGGTTACAACGTCTAACTGATGGTAACGCGGAAATATCATTCGTTCAGATATTATTTCACCAGTGTTCTTGTCCCTTTCAACCTCGAGGTGCATATACTTGTGTAAAATTTCAAGAAGACGGTCTTTGCAAAGAATATTTTTCCAAAGATATGCAGTATCGTATCCATCAGTATTTATTGGGTTTCCTTTTCCGCCAACATTGCCTGCGCCATTGGAACCTTGATTGAAAGGGAGGAAGTAGGTTTTGCCACCTTCAAGGCGCGTGGTCATATATACATTAGTCAGGTCAACAGCAAAATGTACAAGCACACGATTTTTAAATTCAAAGACAGCATCATTACCCGCACGGTCAAATTTATACTGTGCAATAGCGTTAGCCGTATCCTGTCCAGTAAATTGGCATTTCAGTTCCATTGAAACTACTGGAATACCGTTGAGAAATAACACGATATCTATACTGTTTTCATTTATCAGAGAATAATGCAATTGACGAGTACAGTGTAGTATATTGTCAGAATACTGCTTTTGGCTGGTTTCATTAATGGATGTTTCCGGTTTCCAATAAACAGCGCGGAATTTTATGCCCCGATCGGTGAATCCTTGCCGCAGCACTTTGAGGAGTCCAACCATTTTCACTTCACGGCAAAAACGGTCAATCAACTGTTTTTCACTATCGCTGCCATATATTTTTACATACCGTTCCCAACTTTTTGGTTGGCTTGTTTGAATAAAATTCAGGAAAGTAGCTTTATCAAGTGCTATCTTTCGGTCAAATGCGGTAGGCTCTCCTTTTATGTAACCACCATTGGTAATAAAGTAGTCTTCAATATCCTCTTCAAAGCGTTTTTCTTTCACATCAAAGTCCAACACTCTACACCTCCTTAAAATGACAAATCTGCCCAAATTGCTCATAAGACAGTTTTAATACTTTGTAGAATCCATCTATTAAAACATACTGTGTATAACTGTCCGAAGAGACCATCATTTTTAATGGATCGAATCTTTCAACAGTTTGGTTCTTGCTTTTATCGTTTTTATAGCCTTGTATTTTATGTACATATTGTGAACCTAACAATTTTCCAGATGAGTAATGTACGTTTCCGGTTACTGTATACGGCTCGTTCTCACTTTCGATAAACTGAATTAATAATTTTCTATCTTCTTGATCAAACTCATCTATTGTTGTCCATAGTTTTTCTAGTGCAGCTTTTCCCATTGATGAAACACGATTTCTATTATACAAGCCATACCGTATTTCTTGCATTTTATTAAATGATAGAACAATTACTTGTATAAGAACGAATATACAACCACTTATTAACAGGAAATACCATATTTTATTCAACTTAGTCAAAACCCAAAAGTCATCAGGTGTTAGGAGGTAGAAAATGGTACCTGTGATTAAACTGACTATACTGGGAATTAAATGCTTTTCGGCAAACACCTTAATAGCACCGCTAAAGGCATCCATTATATTTACACCTCCATTTTTCCGGTAACAACTTCATAAATGAGAGATTTTTTATATTGAACAAGCCTTTCGATTGTGGCTTGTTTTTTTGAAATTGCATCGTCTATTTTTGTACACTTACTATCAAGATAATCTGAAATGTTTTTTTGTTCATTTATAGGTGGATATTGCAGCACTGTTCGCTTAATGCTTTCAATACCGAGATTACCTTGGTTAGCTGTGCCTGTCTCAAAAATAAAGATAGAATCCAAAATCCGATTATCTTTAAGTAAATAATTAAAGTAACCGGCGAAAATACCGTCCTTGGGTAATAAACAACCAACTCGTTGATTTAAATATAAATTGATATTATTAACATCATTTTCTGTAAGTAAATGTGTATAAAAGTAGTCTCGTTTGCCTTTAGTCCCAGTCATTGTAAATAAGATATTACCTGCTTGCAATTTAAACTTTTCAGTTTCACTAGCTGTTGTATCACTAATATAAACAGGATTTGTTTCTAACATAAGCTTATAATTTTTCACATTTCCTATTCTCACTACTTGGTTATTGCCCTCTGAAGTATACAACTCACTATTGAATGCATAACCACCGAGGAAAGAAAAAATATGCCCCAGTTTTGTGATTCTCCAATGCTCCGGAATCTCACCAATCCACTCAATTCCGCTGTCCTTCATTGGCACATTTGGATCCAGCCCTTTGGTGACCGCTTCTGTAATGACAGATAACTTATAAGCTCTAAGCTTTTCGATTACTTCCTGCTGCCGGGCAATTATAGCATCAATTTTAGCGCATTTGTCATCAAGGTAATCGGCAATGCATTTCATTGTACTTTCAGATATAGATGCAATAGGGAGAGCCATCATATCTTTAGCATTTAAAGCACTGCGAACACCATCTCCACCTAAGTGATTAAAGACTTCATTATAGTACATGAACATAAACCAGTAGTAAAAAAAGCGGTTGTCTTTTTGCTGATTTGTAAGAACTATATATGCTGGAGATACCAATCCTGTATAAGGAGACAATCCAACGCGGCTTGTTTTTACATTTTCTAAGTCAATCAATTTGAAGACCAGCTCATTTTCCTGAAGAATCTGATATCCTTCAAATTTTTCGGGTTGTAATCCATCGCTATCTTCTTTGCTACGCTTTAATACGCCGTTCATCGTCAAAGACAACCGTTCATATTCATCGACCGCTGATCCAGCCACACGTTTAACATTTCGAAAAAACCTCTTTACAGGCAGAATATCCCATGCTGCCGGGACTTTCCCGATCCACTCAACACCGCTGTCTTTCATCTCACGCATCTTTGTTCACCGCCTTGCTGTTCTTAATTTTCCGCAATCCAAATATAGCTAAGGCGCACAGCACGATAGCCCCTATAATACCGCCCAAAACCATTAAGATAAACTGCCAATTAGATATGACTAGTTTAGAAATCCATATAATACCGTATGTTACTGCCCATATAACAGCAAAAATAAATAATCTAATTAACCAATGAAAAAACGACCCCGCTGTGCTACCAGAGATAAAATCCGCCCTATACATATCTCCGACTGTGTTATAAGCGATGATATATGCAACAAAACCTATGACAGCCAGAATTATATATTCTTGATACCATACGATTGGGAGTCCAAGTGGCTCGGTAAAGAATTCAAATATGACCTTAAACATCGAATACCTCCGCCAAAGCGCCATCTAATTCCTTCTCGATTTCCAGGATCTCCTTCATGATTTCTGCAGATGGCTTAGGCTCTTCATATTTATAAAAATATCGAGTAAAAGGAATTTCATAGCCTATTTTGGATTTCGATTTATCAATCCAGGCATCCGGAGCAAAAGGCAATACTTCTCGTTTGAAGTATTCTTCGATATTTTCTTTTAATGGGATGTTTTCAGTATCACGCAGATTGGAATCAGGTTGCTTTTTCCCTTTTTTTAAGACAAGCTCACCCTTTTCCTCCCTGAGAGGGCGTTCCACCGTGATTTTTGTATAGCCGAAATCTTCATTATCAAAAATCATGCTGATTTCGCTTGTCTTAAAGTCACCGTATAAGCGTGTGATATCTTCAATAGCACTGTCTGGGATATCATTTCTTTTATTGCCAAGAGCCTTGCGGCGTTTCTCATATAAACCGTTGGCATTAATAAGCTGCACCTTGCCTTCGCGCTGGGTGCCTTTCTTTTTATTGGAAAGCACCCATATATAAGTAGCAATACCTGTGTTGTAAAAGATATCGTTAGGAAGCGCAATGATCGCTTCAAGCAAGTCGTTTTCCAAAATATACTTTCGAATATCGGATGGCCCGCTTCCTGCATCACCGGTGAACAATGGAGAACCATTATGAATTATCGCAACACGACTGCCGCCATCTTTTGGCTCTTTCATTTTTGATATAGCAGTCATAAGAAACAGCATTTGACCATCGCCTACAGAAGGTAGCCCCGCTCCAAACCGTCCAGCAAAGCCCCGTTTTGCTTCAGATTCAACTTTTGCCTTTTCGTTCTTCCATTCACGGCCGAAAGGTGGATTGGAAAGAATATAATCAAAGGATTGACCTTCAAATTGATCAGATGAGAGTGTATTTCCTTCCTTAATGAATTCAGCATTGTTACCTTTGATGAGCATGTCTGCTTTGCAGATTGCAAAGGTTTGGTCATTGATTTCTTGTCCGAATGAAACGAGTTCTGTTGAGGTGTTTAACTCATGTAAATATTCCTCGGCAACAGAAAGCATACCACCAGTGCCGCATGCGGGATCATATATTGTTTTCGCCACATTATTGCCAGATAGAATGTCGTTATCATCATAAAACAAAACATTTACCATTAGCTTGATAACTTCTCTAGGCGTGTAGTGCTGTCCAGCATCCTCATTGTGAGATTCAGAAAATCTGCGAATTATTTCTTCAAATATATATCCCATCTCAAGGTTAGATATAGCAGATGGATGAAGGTTCGCCTTCTGTGTTGTGAACTCTTTAAGGACAATATATAAGATCCCCTTATTCGCCATTGTATTAATGTGCCCATCGAATTTAAATTTCTCAATAATATCGTGAACATTTTCAGAAAAACCGTTCAGGTAATCTCTGAAATTTGCTTCAATATTATCAGGATCATCCAGTAAGCGTTCGAAGGTATACTTACTGGTATTGTAAAAAGGCTGTGCTGACGCCTTACGAAGCAATACATCTCTCATAGGTAGTGTTTTTACGCTTTCGTACTTTTCCAATACAACATCTTTAGTGTCTGACAAGATACAATCGAAGCGGCGAATAACTGTCAATGGTAAAATAACTTCCCCATATTCGTGCGGTTTGTAAACTCCAGTCAATTTATCTGCAATCGCCCAGATTAGAGCGGCCTTTTCAGAAATATTTGCACTTAAACTCATGTTAATTCTCCTCCGTTTTTTTTGTCTGGTACGAATTCCATGACATCGCAAATGTCGCAATTTAGCGCGGCGCATATCTTTTGAAGTATTTCCGTGTTCACATTTTCATTTCGGCCAAGCTTAGAAATGGTAGCCGAACTGACGCCGGAAAGACGCTGCAGGTCTTTCTTTTTCATATTCTTATCAATCAGCAGCTTCCAGAGCTTGTTGTAGCTTATCGCCATGGTTTTGCACCTCCCGCAAATATATTCCAATTATATCTCTATTACGAGAAAATAACAATAAAATTTAAGAACGCATTATTTTTAATGCCTATTCATGTTTGCATCCGCATCTTTTGCGGGTGCTTTTTATTTTTTATTTTTGTCGGCACGCTGTCCGAATTGTCCTGATCTCCTGGCATATGGTGAGCGGCAAAAATTCTTCAAGGCAATTGATCATTCCATCGTTCAAAACCGGCAAAAGTGTCCTGGGACTATTGAGGGAGAAAAAATATTTCTGATTCTTTTCGTTCAAACAGATGGTTTAGCTCCATTGGTTAGTGAGGGACAAGAAATCAACCCTCGGGAGGAGGTGAAAAAATGCAATACGACAATCTGCCAAAAGCACTGCGAGAAAACGGCAAGTTTTGCCTCTGGAATTATGAGGAACGTGAGGGACAGGCCAAGCCATCAAAGGTGCCTTACCAGACCAGCGGAAGACGCGGACAGCCAAACAATAAAAAAACCTTCACAGGTTATGCCGCTGCCGTTGAGGTGGTTAACCGGTATGACGGACTGGGGATTGGCATCTTTAAGGGATTTTCAGCAATCGACATTGACCACTGCATCAAAGAAGACGGAACCTTGAGTCCTCTCAGCAAGGCCATCGTAGACCTGTTCGAGGGCTGCTATATGGAGAAAAGTCCATCAGGCAAGGGCCTTCGCATCCTGTTCAATGCGAGTGGTTTCAAGTACAACACAGCCAAATACTACATCAACAATATCCACATCGGCGTTGAAGTGTATGTCTTTGGAGCGACAAAGAAGTTCGTCACCGTAACCGGCAATGTGTTTCGGGATGGGGACATTATAGAGGCTGCCGACAAACTGCAGGTCCTGCTGGACCGTTTCATGCTGAGACAAGTAAAAAAGAAAACCAAGAGTCAAAAGCCCGCCATATCCTATCTATCGGACGAGGAAGTCCTCAGCAGAGCAAAAACTGCTAAGAACAGTGAGGAATTCATCAAGCTATGGAACGGGAAAATCCCAGAAGGCAAATCCCACAGTGAAGCGGACCTTTCCTTGTGTGCGCATCTTGCGTTCTGGTGCGGTAAGGATGCCAACCAAATGGACAGGCTGTTCCGACAAAGCGGCCTGTACCGTGAAAAATGGGACCGGGTGCAGAGCGGCACCACCTACGGACATATCACTCTCGAAAAAGCGGTCGAGGGTGTATCAGAGACATACAGTCCTATCGGAATGCTCTCTCAAATCGAGACGGATTTCGAAGTGCCAGGTTGTATGCCTCTGGAGGGAATGAAGCCTCACCGCGATCCCCGTTATGGGTGGAACGACATCGGCAACAGCAACCTGTTCGCGGATCACTATAAGGCCATCGCCCGGTATGTTCCGGAGCGCAGACAATGGTTCGTCTACGATGGAAAAGCATGGCGTAGCGATACAGGCAACTTAAAGGTCATGAATCTCTGTAAAAAGCTGGCCAACAAGCTGATGGTTTATGCCCTGTCTATTGAAGAAGAGCTGCTGCGTAAGCAGTACATCGAGTTTATCAGTAAATGGCAAACCCGCAGGCAACGGGAAATCGTCCTCAAAGACGCCCAGGACGTGCATCCACTCTCGGCCAGTGCATTTGATGCTGACATCTATCTGCTCAACTGCCAGAATGGGACACTGAACCTGCAAACTAGTGTGTTCCGTGAACACAGAGCCGAGGACTACATTACCAAAATCGCAGGTGTGCATTATGATCCTTCAGCGAAGTGTCCTCGCTGGGAGAAGTTCATTGACGAGGTCATGAGTGACGACCGGGAAAAGGCGGAGTTCTTTCAGAAAAGCCTGGGCTATGCCCTGACGGGAGATACCCGCCATGAAGCGATGTTCATCCTGTTCGGCGCAACTACTCGAAATGGCAAAGGCACCTCGATGGAAACCTTTCTGCGGATCTGCGGGGATTATGGCAGAACCTGTAGGCCGGAAACCATCGGCATGAAACAAAACAATAGCGGCTCCGCTCCTTCCGAGGATGTGGCGAGGCTGGCCGGAGCAAGGTTCGTGAACATCAGCGAACCGGACAAGCGCCTGACGCTCAGTGCAGCCTTGCTTAAAACCCTAACAGGCAGTGACACCGTCAACGCCCGATTCCTGCATGAGAACAGCTTTGATTTCAAGCCCCAGTTCAAAATCTTTACCAATACCAACTACCTGCCAACCGTGACGGACCTGACCCTCTTAACCAGTGGGCGGGTGAAGATCATCCCCTTTGAGCGACACTTTGAGGAATTCGAACGGGACCTCGGTCTGAAGGACGAGTTCTTTCAGCAAGAAAACCTCAGCGGCATTCTCAACTGGGCGCTGGAAGGCTATGCAAAGCTCCGCAGGAGCGGCCTTGAAATGCCGCAATCGGTCAAGGATGCAACCTTCGCCTACCACCGGGAAAATGACAAGGTTGGACTCTTCATCGAAGAGCGCCTGGTCGAGGATGGAAGCTGTGAGGAACGTACCTCAGACATCTATTATGCCTACCAAAGTTGGTGCAGGGAAAACGGCTACTTCCCGGAAAACGCCAGAAATTTTAAAACCGCTCTGGCCAATGTAGGTGAAATCGTGAGGAAGCGTCCTCGTAATGGAGGTGAAAAGACCACTGTATTTATTGGCTACAAGCTGCTCAGGGGAACAGAATTCCTCGAGTAAATCAACACAGGGGCAATATGTGGCAAGTATTTTAGGTAGTTTCTAAATTCTATAGTCACATGAGAAACTACCCGTAAAACCTGCCACAAGATGCCCCATGTGAGAAAGGAGTAAAAGCATGGCTACTAAAACCTATCTTCTGGTCCAAGACGACCACAACCTACTGTGTACTCGATACTTCTTCGGTAACCCTTATTTAGTTGCTGAGGAAAGCGGCTGCCGCTTCTATATGACAGTTCACGACAGCGGCGCTATCCGGGTACACGCAACCAAGCCGTATGACTTTGGAAGGCTTGAAGCCTTAATGGTACGGTGTCCCAAGTGCACAGCTCAGATGGTACCGATTCACTCATCATTCAACAACGATGAGACACAAGCCTTTCGGTGCATCATCTGCAAGAAGTGACCCTGGGGGCTGTGAAATCCCTAGAACTATTTCAAACGGACAGCGGCGTGGGGCTTCACGCAGAAAAACGCGAATTCAAACAGGGGAATAACCCCAAATCAAATTTAGGAGGATTTTATCATGAAAACATCAACAACTTACAACAGAGCATTTTGGAATTTAGTCCGAGGGTCCAGCGATCAGCACAATGATTTACGGGAAGGCTCAGACTATCAGACTGGCGCATACTTCTTACCAAACGAATCGACCAGTCGTTTCCTCGCAGCACTCTCAAAAGAGAACCTTTTTCGCAGAATTGCCACCACTATTAATGCCACAACCAAAGGGGGATCTATCATAGCAAGTGATGCCTGCACAGCAGCAGACTGGATTCCAGAGAACAGCCCTATTCCTGACGCAGAACAGTTATTTAAGCAGTATCGTGTGCAGGAACACAAGCTTGCAGGAATCACCTTGCTTCAAAACGATTTTCTACAGGATACGGCGTTTGATGTTGAATCCTATCTCACCAATGAATTTGCTCGCAGCTTTTGTAAAAAAGAAGAATGGGCCTTCATAAACGGAGATGGTGTAAATCAGCCTTATGGCATCCTGCATCCGACCAATGGCGCTGAAATCGGTGTAACTGCCTCTGCTGTTGACAGCATCAGCTTCGATGAAATCATCAAGCTGTTCTTCAATCTCGAATCCGAATACCGCAATCGTGCTGTGTGGGTCATGAACGATGAGACTGCCCTGGCACTCCGTAAACTCAAAGATGCCAGCGGGAATTACCTCTGGAGAAGCACTGATGATACGATCCTTGGCAAACCTGTTCTGATCTCGAACTTCATGCCCTCTCAAGCGTCAGGCAACAAGGTGATTGCTTTCGGAGATTTCAGCTACTACTGGATCGTTGAAAGGCAGAATCTTTCCATCAGACCAATCAAAGAAAAGTACTACGTCACTGATCAGATTGCCTATATTGGCTTTGAGTTTCTTGACGGATGCCTAATCCGTCCTGAGGCCATCAAACTTCTTCAGATGAGTGCCTAAGTCAAACTTAGGGTGCCGGGTCCTAATCCGGCTCGGCACCTTTTTCTAAAAAACTGAAAATGGAGGTCATTTATGGACGCGCAAAATCAAAGCCGCACCTTTAAAACGGACATTGGCGGTACCGTCTATGTCGTTGAATCCTGTGTAAGCGAATCCGCAAAGGAAAGTGCCTACACCAAGCTTAAAAGGCTGATTACCGCCAACGCAAAGCACCTGGAAAAGATATCAGACAGTTCAAATAAAGATACGGAAATCGACTCGACTACTTCAAAATAGTACGGTAATATCACAGTGCCTAACCGTTTGAAGACTGTCGGAAAGAGAGGTTAGCATGAATAGACAGTCATTCAACAAAATACAAAGGAAAACACCAGCACCCGATGAGGCACTGTTTACCGCTCTATATTGCAGACTATCCCGCGATGATGAGCTTTCCGGTGACAGCAACAGTATTGTCAACCAGAAAGCAATTCTGAAGAAGTACGCCGAGGACAATGGTTTTCGTAACCTCCGCTTCTATGTGGATGATGGCGTCAGCGGCACCACCTTCGACAGACCGGACTTCAACCGCATGATAGCAGATGTGGAATCCGGTATGGTCGGAACAATCATCATCAAGGATATGTCGCGACTGGGTAGGGATTATCTGAAGGTCGGGTACTATACCGAGATCATGTTCCCGGAGGCAGGCGTTCGCTTCATCGCCATCAACAACAGCATCGATAGCGCCAATCAGCAGGACAGTGATTTTACCCCATTCCTCAACATCATCAACGAATGGTACGCCAAGGACACCAGCAAGAAAATCCGAGCTGTGTTCAAATCCAAAGGTGAATCCGGCAAACCGCTCTGCACCAACCCGCCTTACGGTTATGTCAAGGACCCGGAAGATAAGTTGAAGTGGGTCATTGACGAGGAAGCCGCCGAGGTGGTCAGGGAGATCTTCAGACTTTGCATGGCAGGCTTTGGCCCT
>RZYP01000236.1 GCA_009930275.1 Negativicutes bacterium | reverse complement strand
CAAGTCTTCCGCCCATTTGCTCTCCGTGCCGATAATAACGCGCGCCGCGTGCAAAGTATCACGCACAGCAGTACCCTGCGCCAAAAACTCCGGATTGGAAGCAACTTCTACCTTCACGTCATGCACCAGGAAGTCTTTGATAAACTGCTCGACCTTATCATTCGTACCGACCGGCACAGTAGACTTGACCACCACAAGGCAGTCCTTCTCCACCGATTCCGCAATCTGGCGCGCTACAGTCGCTATATACGACAAATTAGCCGAACCATCCGGCTGCTCAGGCGTACCAACGCCAATAAAGACGGCATCCGCATTACGATAAGCCGACGCGTAGTCAGTCGTATACGTCAGTCTGCCCGCGGCAAAATTCTTGCGCATCAAGTCTTCCAGATCAGTCTCATATATCGGCGATGCGCCGGACTGCATCAAGGCGACTTTCTTCTCATCCACATCCACGCAGGTAACATTGTGCCCCATCTCCGCGAAGCACACACCTGCCACTAATCCTACATATCCTGTTCCTGCCACTGCTAAGTTCATTTGAATAATCTCCCCATAAGGACCACCGGGGACTGTCCCCGGTGGTCCATTTAGCTAAGTCCTTTGTCCTTACTCGTTACTTACTCGTCACTACTCGTCACTACTCGTCACTTTTTAAAAATGCTCAAACAAAAATGTCCTCATCATTTACTCGTCACTACTCGTCATTTTCCAACTGAAAAAGACAACGGAGACAGTCCCCCGTTGTCTCCTCTATACCTATTAGACAAACCCTAGTTCATGTTTGGAAAATCATTCCTATACTCATATTCAAAAATCTCAGCAGAATAAGTTCTAACCTTCCTGAACCACAACATTTCAAAACATTCGAACCCAGGCATAAGAACTGGCAATTCTGCAGAGTGCATAACACTGCCACGAAGCAACTCAAAAGAGGTAGATGTTTGCACTTCATTTTTTTGTAATTTTCTTGTCGGTGTGCTACATGAATTTTTCTCTTTGTTATACACTAATATAAAATCAATATTCGTTCTAGCATAGTCAACCTTCTTATCCAATGTGTCAAGTAAACATAAACAGCTTGAACTCATTTTGCTTCTAACATAATCTTTGTCAACTCTGCCATTTTTAAATTCTACAAGAACATATCTATTTTCAGCTAATTGCAGCAATGCGTCACAAGATTTGGGCTTGCACCCATTGATACTGTTTGTCCCTTCAACATATTTTTCAATATATTTATCAAAGTTTACAACCATGTCCGTGATACTAACCATATATTCATCATGCTCTTTGTCTTTCGAAGTCACTTTTAAAGTGCTTTTAATACTATTCATTAGTCCTTCTAAATTTTTCCCTGTCATAGCCTATTCCCCGAACTGGATTCTGTCCAACATAGCAAATGGTTCAGCTAACATTTTGTATATTTCGTCAGTACAAGTAGTTGCATCGACAATTTCCACTTTATCTTTTTCCAACTTAGTCATGTAATAATAGCAGCGGTCAGCTAAAAGATGTTTAGCTGAATACACCTCTATGGCCCTTAAAAAATATGGACTGTGGGTAGTAAGCAAAACATGCAAGTTAAGTTCTTTTTGCAATAGAACAATAATTTCGGCGAACTGCAGTTGCCATTCAGGATGCAAATGAACTTCAGGTTCATCAAGAATAAGCACACCCTTTTCAACCAGTAACCCATTTTGCAAAAGTTTTTTCAAAATAACAAATGTTTTGAGCCCGGATGCCAGATTAGAGAAGCGAAAAGACTTTCTAAATCCCTTTTCTTGGAATTCTTCTTGTGATTCACCTTTCACAAAGTCACCGTTCAAAATAGTATTAATATTTTCTAATATCGTCGACATCTTCTTTTTCAAAATGGTTTCATCAACAACATTATCGTTAACTTTGCCCTTGAGACATCTTAATAAAAATTTTGAATGCTCATCTCCAATTATGCTGGAGAAAAAACTATTCTCATCAAGGCGGTTTATTATAAAAGGATCATCTATGTACAAAGCCTGAGCATAAATTCGTGCATCCAAATTCATTTCTGTTATTTCGTTATTTTCAATTTCAAGACCGATTTCTTTTTCTCTTAATTTAAGGTTTAGCCTAGATGTTTTTCGAGGATAATTTACATGGTTAATCTGACCTTTAAATTCAGAATTCAAGTATTTAGATATAATAGTAAGCAGAATATCTTCACGAGAAACATTTAGCACTTCATACAACCTGTTACTAAAATCTTTTATTTCAGTATCATCAAGCTTACTGTCGCTCGCATACTTTTTTATTGCATCTTTTGAAAGCTTTCCAAGGACATCTGCATCAACTTTCTCAGCTTTTTTAAGCAGTTCGTGAACCAAATCACTATATTTTTTGGTTTTTAATCCACCAAGAATTGTCTGCTGCCGTATGCCATACGAAATCGGCACCGCCCGTAGTATAGTCCAAACAGAATCCTCTCGCTCCGAAAATATCTTATCCTCCAGGTCATAAAGAGAATTAAAAATACAATACAAAGCCTTGCCAATAGTACTCTTGCCAGTATTATTTTCTCCTGCAATTACGGTGATACCATCAATATTTATATCAGCTTTTGCGATTTTTGCAAAATTTTCAATTTGT
>RZYP01000051.1 GCA_009930275.1 Negativicutes bacterium | reverse complement strand
TTAGCAGAGATAATGTCCTAAAAGACTTGATAAATAAGGCTTTTAGAGTGATGTATAGTACTGCAAGAAAGGAGGTTGAGACAATGAAACGGATAACAAAGATTGAAGCAAACGAGAATCTGCAGACAGCGCCAAAAAAACTGCGTGTTGCTGCCTACGCTCGCGTTTCAACAGATAGTCGCGAACAACTCGTCAGCTTGGAAGCTCAAAAAAGTCATTATGAAACCAGCATCAAAAGCAATCCCGACTGGGAGTATGTTGGACTTTACTATGACGAGGGCGTCTCCGGCACAAGCATGGCCAAGCGTGATGGACTTCTCAAAATGCTTGATGATTGCGAAGCCGGTAAGATTGATTTCATAATCATCAAATCCATCAGCCGCTTTGCCAGAAACACAACAGAGTGCCTGGAAGCCGTCCGAAAGTTGATCCGGTTGAAGGTGTTTATCTATTTTGAAAAAGAGAACATCAACACCGGCGACATGGAAAGCGAACTGTTACTGACTATTTTTTCGAGCCTTGCCGAAAGCGAGTCGGTTTCCCTTTCGGAAAATGAAAAATGGTCCATTGAGAAGAGATTCCAAAACGGAACCTACATTGTGGCTTTTCCACCTCATGGGTACAAAAACGAAGCTGGCTTGATGGTGATCGACGAAGAAGAGGCGACGGTAGTTAAGTTCATTTTTGCAGAATGTTTAGCCGGTAAAGGTGCACATGTAATTGCAAGACAACTGAACGAAAAAGGAATCCCGACCAGGCGCAACAGTGAATGGAGTAGTGGAACGGTAAGCGCGATCCTGCGAAATGAAAAGTACAAAGGTGATGTGCTCTTCCAGAAGACGTTCACAGATTCCTCTTTCGTCAGGCGCACCAATAATGGTGAAAAGGCGCAGTACTACGTCTCTGAACATCACGAAGCGATCATCAGCCCTGAGGATTTTGAAGCAGCACAGGCCATGATTGACCAGCGCGCCAAGGATATGAAAATCCAGCAGGGTGATGAAAAGTATCAAAACCGCTATCCGTTTTCCGGGAAAATCATCTGTGGCGAATGTGGCGCCACTTGGAAAAGAAGAACCCACTCCGACAAGAAAGGCAAATATTACGCGTATGCTTGCAATACACACATTAAGAAAAAAGACCAATGCAGCATGCAGTTTATCCGCGAGAAAAATTTCGAGGTGGCTTTCATAAACATGATGAATAAGCTGGCATTTACGAAAAAGGTGCTGTTGCAGCCGCTGCTTGTAAGCCTTAAAGACATAAATCAGGAAGCGCCACTCGCCCGCATCTATAAGCTAGAAGCGGCGCTTGAAGATAACTTTGATAAAAGGCAGCAACTGATGGACCTTTTTGTTAAGGAATACCTGGAGCCAGCGGTTTACACAGCTCAGCATGCAGGCCTTATTGCTGAGGCTAAAAATTTAAGCGATGAAAAAGAAGCATTGTACGCTTCGGTCAATCACGAGCACGAACATGTAGAAGCATTGAATAAGCTCATCAAGTACATCAACAGTGTAGGTACTCTTACAGAATTTGATGCGGATGCATTTGAGGAACACGTGGATCACATCATCGTGTTCAAAAGATATGAAATAGGCTTAGCGTTAAAGTGTGGAATTACGCTAAGAGAAAGGTTGTGAGACGATGCCCATTCCATATGGATACAAAATCGAAAAAGGCAAAGCGGTCATTGATGATGCACAAGCGGACCAGATCAGGATGGTTTATGAGGGTTATCTTTCCGGGCTGGCTTACATTGCTGCAGCAGAAGCCGCAGGACTAACGCTTTTACATGCAGGCGTAAAGGCAATGCTACAGAATAAACGCTACCTTGGCGATGTGTACTATCCGGCGATCATAGATCAGGATACCTACGATCGCGCAGAAGCCGAGCGCATCAAACGCCAGACGAGGCTGGGTAGAGTTTTTGCGGATAAGCCGGTTGAGGAAAGCAAGCTAGCAACAAAATTTGCAATGCCCAAAGCAGGAAAGAAACTCATCGATCCATTTAAGCAGGCGGAGTACCTATACAGTCTGATCGAAAGTGAGGTGGCACCATGATTTCACTTGCGAGCAACGTTACGGTCATTCCGGCAAAGAAAACCATCGGGACACAGAAAGCAACCGACAAAAAGCAGAAGACAAGAGTTGCAGCGTACTGTCGAGTCAGTACGGACAGCGAAGAACAGGAAACCAGCTACGACGCGCAGATCCAGCATTATACCTCATACATTGAAAGCCACCCAGACTGGTTACTGGCCGGAATTTATGCGGATGACGGCATCTCTGGAATGAATGCGAAGAAGCGTGATGAGTTTCAGCGCATGATAAACGACTGCCATGATGGCAAGATCGATATGGTGATTACCAAGTCCATCAGCCGATTCGCAAGGAACACGGTCGATTGTCTGAATTACACCAGAGCCCTTAAGAACAAGAACATTGGCGTTTATTTCGAAAAGGAAAACATCCATACGCTTGATGCCAAGGGTGAAGTGCTCATGACCATTATGGCCTCCCTCGCGCAGCAGGAAAGTGAATCCTTATCGGCTAACGTTCGACTAGGCTTGCAGTTTCGCTACCAGCAAGGAAAGGTGCAAGTTAACCACAATTGGTTTTTAGGCTACACCAAGGATGAAGAAGGACGTCTCATCATCGATCAGGAGCAGGCGGAAGTCGTAAAACGAATTTACCGCGAGTACTTAAGTGGCGATGGTTTTTTAAAGATAAAAAGATCACTTGAAGCGGATGGAATTCTGAACGGTGCGGGGCACAAAAAATGGCATGAAACAAATATCAAGCAGATACTAACCAACGAGAAATACATCGGCGACGCTTTGCTTCAAAAGACATACACAGTGGATATACTAGAAAAGAAGCGCGAAGCCAATAAGGGACAAGTGCCGAAGTACTATGTTGAAAATAGCCACGAAGGCATTATTCCAAAAGACATCTACCTAAAAGTCCAGGAGGAAATTACACGACGCGCGAACCTCACCAAAGGCAGCACAGAGCGTAGACGAGTTTACTCCGGTCGGTATGCATTATCGGGGATGGTTTTCTGCGTACATTGTGGGGATATATTCCGCAGAATAAAATGGAATAATCGAGGGTGCAAATCTACGGTTTGGCGCTGCACCAGCAGAGTTGATAAAGACGGTCCTGACTGCCCGGCAAGAACAGTTCGTGAAGAACTCCTTCACGAAGTGGTGGTAAAGGCGATAAATGAAGCGTTCCGTGAAAAGAAAAATATCCTGCCGCTTTTACAAGACAACATCGAAAGCAGTCTAACAGAGGATGTTGACGATCGCATCGCAGTGGTTGATGAGCAGATAAAGTCGCTCCAGCACGAGCTTTTAGCAAACGCCGATATGAAGAACTCAGGTGATGACCTTGGTATGGAAATTAGAAGACTGCGTAATGAGAAGCAGGCTATCCAGGCTGAGGGAGCATCTCAACAGGACCGAAGGACGCGAATCGATGAAATGATGACTTTCCTCAATGATCTGCCTTGCGAGCTTACGGAATACGATGAGCAGTATGTCAGGACACTCATTGATAAAATAACAGTCAATGATGACCATTTCATCGTAGAATTTAAGTCCGGAATTGAAATCCAAATCGACCAATAATCCTTAATACAATATCACCCGTAGCTCTTTATCTGAGTTACGGGCTTTTTTTGATTGTAGTTTGAAACCAAATGGTTTATAGTATTCCTATTGAGGCATGGAGGTACTATTATGAAAACCTCGGACATGATACGACAGCTATGTGAACAAAAGAATATCAGTATCTCCGAATTGGCTAGACGCTTAGGTCAGTCCCCACAGAATTTTGGAAAGAAGCTGAAACGTGAAACCATAACCTTAGAAGAGCTTAAGGCCATAGCAGATGTGATGGATGTTAAGTTTGAACAGTCTTTCATTCTATCTGATGGCAAGGAAATAAAGACTGGAAGCGAGTAAAGGAGGCGGCCTACTATGATGATCAGCCCAGAAGGATACTATGAAGGGCATCTTAAAGGTAAAACGAAAGAGCATATTATGACCGCTATACGTGGTCTTAAACAAGAAATAGGTCATCTTAAGAATACGATGGAAAGCCCGGACTATGGCAAAGAGCTTATTATGCATCCGAGCGAAGATACGCGCCTCTACTGGACTCGTGAATACTTGGAGCGAGCCAAGCAAGCTTATGCTGAAGCCGGTGGTACTTATACCTTATCTAAATTAGAAGAAAAAGTTGCTGACTTTGATGCAAATATAAATGCCATCTCAAAGATTACTTTCAGCATTGGCGGTTTCTTTGGCGGCTACTGTAGTTATGTTGTAGAACTATCAGATGGATTGAAGGCCTATACAAAATTATGGGAAGACGAAGAACCACTCGCTCTGATGGATGTTGATAAAGAGGAACCCTTCACAAGAGACACTTTCATGGCTGCTCTTATGGACCTTCATATTGGTGAATGGCGCAGACGATATTCAACCAAGCGTTTCGGTTACACGGTGTGTGATGGTACACAGTGGGAGCTAGAATTTGAATATAGCAATGGACATAAACCGGTAAGAATCGATGGTGACAACTCCTACCCGTATAACTTCAATAAGTTCCAGATGTTATTTGGCATTGACGAAACTGAGGATGACGAGGATGAGTAAAATTGATTGCGTGAAGGAGGTTCAAATTTGGATACAAACAAATTGAAAGCTTTATCATATGATGAGCTGCGCGCTTTGTATAGGAACTTCCTACATAGCCAAGACATTTCAAAATTAACAATCGATACTGCTTATAGTGACACCTTCTACCTTTGGAGAAAAGGCGGCAAAGAACTTTTCTGGAATACAGTGACGAATACTGATTTTGAAAATGTGGCAAAGAGTGAACTAACAAAGGCTCTTTCTGAGAACTCGACCGGAAACGTTAAATCGCTTGCGAGTAGTTATTTGTCTCATCTGAGAAGATTCCGTTTATTCTTAGCTTCTGATGCAACTGTAGATCTGACTGCGCCTAAGCAGGAAAAGACAGCAAGACCTACGCATATAAGCAAGAAGAAAGTAAGCGTTATCGTCCCCGATCCATCAAGCGATCAGGTTGAGCTTTATCTAAAAAAATGGGATGGCCTTGAGAACTACCGACTTCAGGAGGATGCACTTAATAAACTGTTCTTCGAGCTATGCCCGAAGAATAAAGACATAACTGATATTCTTTTGAAAGCTTCAACACTTAACAACTTTTATAGCACAAACATTTTTTCAATCTATCCAGTAGCAAAGCATATCTGCGCTCTGGATATTGATGCGAGACTTAAAGCCGGTGATGTTACCCTGGTTGGAGATATCCAGTATGTAACAATCGGTGAGACATTGAAGAATTTTTACTCCTTTGCCACAAAATATTGTAGCCATCACAATCCGATCGACTATCCAATTTATGATAGCTACGTGGATGAGGTGCTTCGCTATTTTAGAAAGCGTAATGGCTTTTCAGATTTTCAAGATGTTGATTTGAAGGACTACGCAAAATTCAAAAACATTCTGATTGAATTCCGTGCCTTCTATGGCTTGGAAAAACATAAACTTAAGCAAATCGACCAGTATGTTTGGCAGCTTGGGAAAGACTACTTCCCGAAGAATTATGGAAAGAAAAAGCAAGTCAGCAAACAGGAGGTAATGCTTTGATATGTTCTCACGAACAGACAAAACCTTTGATATGTTCCCGCATACCTCGAAAACGTAAAAAAGGTCGTCGACCTGTTCCCACTAACGTAAGATACGAGAATTGGCAACTGACATCATAAACCTGGACTCGTTCCAGATAGAGCATTACACTTCCTACATTAGTAGCAATCCTGAATGGGAGCTGGCTGGTATTTTTGCAGATGATGGGATTTCAGGAACTAACACTAAAAAACGTGAAGAGTTTAATCGAATGATTGAGACCTGCATGGAAGGCAAAATCGATATGGTTATTACCAAGTCAATCAGCCGCTTTGCTAGAAACACCCTGGACTGCTTGAAGTATATCCGGCAGTTAAAGGATAAAGGCATTGCTGTATTTTTCGAAAAAGAGAATATCAACACGATGGACTCCAAGGGTGAAATCATGCTGACCATCATGGCTTCCCTGGCCCAGCAAGAGAGCCAATCCCTAAGCCAAAACGTGAAGCTTGGCATTCAGTACCGATACCAGCAAGGCGAAGTTCAGGTCAATCATAACCGCTTCCTCGGGTACACCAAAGGTGAAAACAAACGACTAGTGATTGATTCGGTAGGTGCAGAAGTGGTAAAACGCATCTATAGGGAGTACCTTGAAGGGGCAAGCCTGCTGCAAATCGCAAGAGGATTGGAAACGGACGGAATACTGACGGCTGCAAACAAGAATAAATGGCGACCGGAAACCATTAAGAAGATACTACAGAATGAAAAGTATATCGGTGATGCTCTGCTCCAAAAGACGTATACCGTCGATTTCCTTTCCAAAAAGAGAGTGGTCAATAATGGTATTGTTCCTCAATACTATGTTGAAAACAGCCACAGCCCATCATCCCGCGTGAAATTTTCATGCAGGTGCAGGAAGAACTGGTCAGACGGGCCAACCTTTACACAGGAAAGAGTGGAAAGAAGCGAGTTTACAGCAGTAAGTACGCTCTATCCAGCATTGTCTATTGCTCAGAATGTGGTGAGATTTACAGAAGGGTTCACTGGAACAATCGAGGATGCAGGTCCATTGTATGGCGATGCGTTAGCCGCCTTGAAGAAAAAGGTTCGGCTGCCCTTCCCCAACCATCAATAAAGATGTTCTAAAGGCAGCAGTTGTAAAAGCAATGAACGAGGTGTTAGCTGGAAAAGGCACTTTCCTTGCAGTCTTAAAAGAAAATATAACCACCGTTTTGAATGAAGATAGCGACAAAGCCACAGTAGGCATTGAGGAACAACTGGAAGAGCTTCAAAAAGAATTATTACGACTGGCCAATTCGAAAGCAAATTACGAGGATGTGGCAGATGAGATTTATCGCCTTAGGGAATTGAAGCAAAGTGCCCTGGTTGAAAATGCAGAGCGTGAAGGAAAAAGGCAACGAATCATTGAAATGACCGAGTTATTAGATGAACAACCAGAAGAGTTGGAAAAATATGATGAGTTGCTGTTAAGAAGGCTTATTGAGAAAGTGACGGTTGAATTCAAGTCAGGCATCGAGGCCGATATTGACTTCTTGTAAATTGTTTAATGAAGTCTATATAACATTCTTAATAAAAATTTATTAATAGATTGGCTGAATAATTTTCCAAGTTATTAATGCTTCTGGAACGCTACAAAACATAATGTAAATAAAAAATATGCAAATATGCATATTTTTTATTTACATTATGTGAGAATGGTGTTATTATATAAACATATAAATTGCCAAAGATTGGAGATGACAATAGATGTTGAATTTAAAAGACTTTAGAGAAAACAAATTAAAGATGACTCAAAAAGAATTTGCAGAATTGATAGGAGTCAGACAAGACAATGTGTCACGTCTTGAACAGTCAGTTGAACAAATACCTTTAGAATTACTTGTAAGAATAGCAAATGCTACAGGGTCTACGCTTGATGAGCTAGTAAATTATCAGAGACCTGCACCTAAACCTTTGGAAACAAAGGATACTTGGAGAAATGCTGATTTTACTAAGCGTTCTATTGTAGATTATATTGAAGAAAAAACGAAAAACTACAGAGATACTTGGGGAGATAACTATGATAAATATATTTCTGAACTAAAAGAAAGTGTTGTTAGAATCATATCAAAACCCAAAATTGCATTTGTAGGTCATCCGAATGTTGGGAAAAGTAGACTGATTAATTCTGTTTTGGGCGCAGAAAAGATGCCAATGTCATGGGAACCAACGACCTCAATTTCTGTGTATATAAAACATAAAAAAGATAAACCAAGTTACATTGAAGAAGAGGCATGGATTTTTAAAGCATCTGTAGATAATGCGATTGGATGGGATGAAAAAAAATTAAGGGATGAAGAATATTGTCGGAAATGGAAACTAGCCGGTGGAAATGTAGATATACTGAAAAGTTATGGAACAAGGCAAGGAGAAATGTATGAAAAAAACGAAGCTGGTGCGGCAGTAATTTTTGTTGAGAGCGATATTCTTAAAGTATGCGATCTTGTAGATTTACCGGGTTTTGGATCAGGAGATCGTGTGGAAGATGATGCTATGACTTTAAAAGCAAAAGAATATGCAGATGTTTTAATTTATATGTCACATGCCGGACAATTTATGCAAGGCGGGGGAATTGAATATTTAAAAGAAACAATCAATTCATTGAATGTCATCGAAAGTAAAAAGGAGAATCATTTAAACCCTTTATCAAACCTATTTGTTTTAGCTACGCATGCACATACAGTAGATGGTGGAAATCTAAATTCATTGGAAACTATTCTTGATAACGGTTGTGAACGATTTTACAAAACACTCCCGGATAATTATTTTATTAACAAATCAAGCATATCAGGCTACCAATATGATAAAGATGTTTTGAGAAGCAGATTCTTTACATATACAGCAGATATTGAACAATTAAGGAGTCCATTTGAAAATGAATTAAAATGTCTAATTGAGGCATTACCAAATATAATAAATGATAAAGCAAAGACTTTTATTGGAGAGTTTGTTAAATCAACCGGTTTGAATTTGGATAAAGAAATTGATGAATACACAAATATTGTTAATGAGAGAGAGAAATACGAATATCTATTAAGAGAAATTGAAAAAAATGAACCTAAAAGGGCAAATGATAATCAAAATCGGCGCATGGACTTAATTTCCGAAATTAATAAAATGAAACATAGTTCTATTTCACAGTTCGCCGACTTTTATGGAAAAACTCTTTCAGAGGATACGATCGTTAAAATAATTAAAGAAAAAGGATTTAAAAAAGATAAAGAAGTTGGTGAGTTATTAGTTAGTTACATTAATTCAACCTTGCAAGGAGAATTACAGGGTATATTAAAATCTGAGTCTGAAAACTTAGCAGATAGAATTGATCAATATGTAGCTGACTTCGAAGGAAGTATTAAATTTGAGATGAATGCTGATGCATTTCCCAATTTGAAAATTTCGTTTAACGCAACCCGTGCTTTTGCATCTGGCTTAGCTGGACTTGCTACTTTTGGTGGACTAGCATTATGGGCATCAACATTAGGTAATCTCGGTGCATATATTCTTATAGCTAAAGGGGTTAGCTTATTATCAGCAATAGGAATTTCCGTAGGTGGTACAGCTGCAGGTGCTTCAGCAGTGGCTGCAATAGGAGGTCCAATTGTTCTTGGGATTGCATTGGCAGTAATTGCTTCGATTTCAGTGTATGCTCTACTATCTGGAAGGTGGGAGAAAAGCTTAGCAAAGAAAATAGTAAAGGAATACGACAAAAACAAATGTTTAAATGAGTTTAAAACTAGCATAGAACAGTTTTGGTCAGAAACAGAAGTTGCATTTAATGCAGCCGCAGATTCCTTAGAAGTTGAATGGAAACAGTATGTAAATAATCTAGAAGAAATGGTTTCAACTTACGATATAAATAAAATACAACATCGTATAAGGATGGCTGAAGAATTTAAAAATTTTCTTCAAGGCATTCCTCTATAAGACAGTGGTTTGAAAAAATTGAAGCAGGAATGCCAATATATAAAAGGGGGATATTATGAAACAGCTAACTTTATTCGAGGAACTAGTGATTAAAAATAACATATGGGACGCTCATACTGTAGGAAAGAATCTGTATAGTAAAAATCTTGAAAGCAAAGAAATGTTTATGAAGTATTTTGATTTTTTATTGATGGTTGCACAATATCCAATAGAGCTTGAAACAAGAAAGTACTTTACGTCTGAAGCGGAAACTGCTCTAGTATTCTTTTCTGAAAACACAGATATAGATATGGAAAAAATCGATTTTATAAAAAAATGCAGAGAAACCCTGATGGATGTATCTAATGATATAAATAATGTAGAACTTAAAATTCATTCAGAACAGAATGAAAAGGCACTAAAAGAGAACAATCAATATATAAAAGAGTTAGTAGATCTAAAAGGAAAGCTATTTTCTACAAAGCAGCAAGAAGAATTCGATAGACTACTGGTCGATGTTAATAAAATTGAAAACTTAATAAAGAAAGACTTATTATCGGATGAGCAAAAAGAACTTTATGATTCTTTAACGAGAGATTATTCTGAACTAATTAGCAAAAAAATGCTGGAACTTAATCAAAAGAGTAACGCGGAATATAATAATATCGCAGTAAGAGATTTTAAATATGTCTATGAAGAATTTAAAGAAAATGAGACAAAGTATAAAAATAGCCAATCTCAATTATTTGCTTTGGTTTCGAAAAGATTATTTTCATATGATGCGTCAAAATTATTCAATGAATCTCTAATCTATTACAACCATGTCTATTCGTATATATTTAGCAAGTTGGATGACGATGGAAAATTTAACTTAACTCAAATATCAATAGATACCGAAATAATGAATAGATAAAGGGGGGGTTGTAATGCTAACCAAGAAAAGCAGTTTATCTTTTAGCCAAAGCACTCGATCATTATCAAAGCCGTTTGATTTAAACAGTTTTAATCCAAGCAATGTTTCATTTGGTATTCAAACTGCAAATACATTTAGCACTGTGAATGTTACCAATAATTTCAATCAAGAGTTTGGTGGTATATATAAAGAGCTTAATAAACTAAGGAATGAATATCAACAAAACGTTAATGATTTGCTAAACAGTGGAAGTATCCAAAACGATGCTTTTAGGGATAAGGGTGTTGAACTCGCATGGAAGTATGAGAAAGCTGAATTGCAAATGGATGGAGATGGTACCAGAGCATGGTCTCAAGATCAAAGACAAGAAATATTTGAAAAAGGTAGAGTAAGAAACTTTGAGGGCCATCATATAAATAGTGTAGGTGATAACCCATCACAACAAGCAAATCCAGATAATGTTGAATTCCTGGAAGAACATCGGAAAGGTGCTGGAACAAGGGAGCATTTTGACAAACATGGTCGTAATTGGAGAAATCAAACAGAAGGTGATTTAATTGATAGAAACGATCGTATTAAAGGGGCAAATGAAAAAAGAGTTTTGAAGAATGAATTAGCGGGTATCGGTGCAGCCGTTGCGATTGGTTTAGGGGTTGGATTTACCCTCGGTTTTGTTATTACTTTGGCTCAGTCAGGTATAACCACTGAAACTGTGAAGAATGCATCAATAGCAGGTGCGAGAACTGGTGTTGAAGGTGCAATCCTTGGTGCAGCAAATCATCTGGTAGTTAGAGGGGTAGGAGATATGGCTAACAGAGCTTTACAAGGAGTAGCTACAAATCTTGGTTTAACAATAACCGAAAATATGGCTAAGATGTGTAATATGGCAGTATTTGGTAGTTTGGCCATAATTGTTTTTTCTTCTTATCAATTCGTCAAATTGAAAATTGCAGGTTATAGTACAAAGGAATGTCTGTTACGAGTTGGTAAGTCCGCAGCCTTTTCTGCTTCAATTCTTTTGCTTTCTATTGCGGCACAAGGTGTATGGGGTGGTCATGCAGGTATTATAGTATCAACAAGCATAGGGGTTATATTTATAACATATAAAATGGTTGAGAATAAACACACCAGGAAAATAAATGAAATGGTTCAGCATTACACAATTCAAAAGTGTGAACCAGTTATTGCGAGGTGATAGAATGAACTATTCAAAATTTGTAAATTTAATTTTGCAGCAAGATGAAAGAAATGTTATTAGAACAGTGAAAAGAGAAATAGTAGATATTTCTCACTCTTTAATAGAATTCTACAATAAGTATGAGCCTGAGGATGTTGAAATTATAACGAAGGATTTATCCGGAATAAAATTATTTCCATTAGATAGCCTCGATGACTTGCAAAAAGAGTATAGCTTAGGCAAAGAGTATTTTGTTTTTGCAACCAAAAATGGAGATCCAATAGCATTATATAATAATAAAGTTGTTACAAGAGCACATGGGAGTAGGGAAGCAGTTTTTCAAGTGTTGGCTGAAGATTTTGACGCGTACTTAATTAAACTAATAGATAATATGAAGGTGTAATAAAATACTCTCGACATGTTCCCCCATACGTCGGGGTTAGAAATCAACTTCTGACATCAATGCCATCAACTCGGGCCAAGTTGACTATTACACAAAGTACATTAAAGAGCGTTCTGACTGGGAGTTTGTAGGTATCTATACGGATGAGGGAATTTCTGCCACTAATACTAAAAAACGTGATGGATTCAACAGAATGGTGGCGGACGCTTTGTCTGGAAAGCTTGACCTGATTGTTACCAAGTCTGTTAGTCGGTTTGCTAGAAATACAGTAGATAGCCTCTCTACGGTTAGG
>RZYP01000235.1 GCA_009930275.1 Negativicutes bacterium | reverse complement strand
GATGAGTTCTTCAACTATAGAACGGAGAAGAATGATTCACCTACCTTCATAGCGAATGAATTTGTTCTTGAAGCATTGTATGAAGAGACAGAAAAGTTTGTGAAATGGATTTCTGAAGAAGGCGAATCTTTTGACAGGGGGTAAAGGGTATGACAGGACTTATGGAAACAGGTAGCTTAACCCTCACCCCAAAGAAGGATGAGGAGGAAAAGAAGAAGGGGCTTATTGAAACCACCTCCTATGATGGTGTAACCCCTGTAGCTAAGGAGCAACCTAGCTCACTCAAATTGATGCTTGACGATTCCATCTCCAGCCTTGCAGATTTTGACCCCGAGTCTGCAGAGCTGTTTGAAGCCTCTCAGAAATCTCTTGGCCCTAATTCTCAGCCTTCGTCTGAAGCTGCTCTTGCTGCACACGAAGACGCATTAAACTACTACAGAGACACAGCAATCCCTGGCATGGCTAAAATAGAAGGGGAAGCTAAAGAAATTAAGGGCCGCAAGGTAATGAACGGGTTTGCCGATTATATACCATTGATTGCAGCCTCTTTTGCTATGAACTCTGCCGATGCAACAATGTTTATTAACGGATATATGCAAGCAAGAGCAGAAAAATTTAAGAGTAAGCAAGAGATGGAAATGTATGACTTGGAGACTAGAGCTAAGGCTATCGAGCGAACTATGAAAATGCACGAAATGACTGCAAACCTTCGCGAGAGAGCTTATGCCTACGGTAAGGAAAACCTGTCATACGTTAATGCTAAACTTGAAGAAAAGAAAGCTGAATTCTCAATCTCAAAACTTCCTGCTATTGAGACAGTATCAAATATTCTTGCTAACAATTTGTTTTCCTACAATGTAACTGGTGGCGGTAATTTTGTTGATATGTCTCAAGATAATGTTATAAACATGATTACAGAACACGCTAAAAAAATGAATCTTGTAGATTCTAATTTCAAACTTAATCCCAAACAAGCGCAGCATCTTTACAACATAGTTTTAAGCACTGCGAATGAAAAAAGTCGTAAATTCATGGAGGCGCATCTTAGTAAGGCAAGCAAGGAAAAGGAAGCCGACTACACTGCTATTTCGGAATGGAGAAAGCCCCCTAAACTTAACAGTGATAGGGTTACACCGTATGTAAAATCAGTTGAAGAGCTAAAAAAGAAGTTTGAGAAGGGGACTACTACCTCAGAGAAATTGATGTGGGACAACGAAAAGGAAAATATAACCAAAATTCTTGATACTCAGTTCTCTATAATATCACAAAACACTAAAACACCATTAGCACGGTCTGAATTTGATAGTAAAATAGTGGAGATTGCCTCAATACCACACAGTGATGTGGTTATGGTAGACGAAGTTGTGAACGGAAAAGAAGAAAAGCGTTCTAAAAGCCTCAGAGAGATTAAGATAAAGGAATTAAGTGATTCTATCGGTAGTGTTTCAAAGTTTTATGACCCAACTGGTTACGTTTCTCCAGACATGGTACTACAGCCACTAGAATCAAACATACGAGAAGCTGTTACTGCTATGGATAGGTATGGTGCTGCACTTAGAACACGCGCTGATTTTTCCGCAGTCGCAAACGGGCTTAATCATGCAGTAGACGCTTTTAACTCCAACATAGTTAGTTTCTTTAATGAATTTAATTCATCTGGTGCTGAAATGGCAAAGGGCATGGAAAACCCAATCAACAAGGAAATTGCTTTTAGGATAGCTAAAGATGCTTACCAACATTCTGAAGATTACAGCCAAATAGCGGAAAGATTGGCCTTTTTATATGATGGAACTATCCAAAGCAGGCCAGAGTTTCAAACGAAACTGGAAGCGTATGGACGTGCTACTACATCAACAGAGCGCAATCGTCTGTACAACGAGCTTCAAGAGTTAATGGTTGGTGGTATAACATCTGCTAAAGAACTTCCACCATTGGTCAACACTCTTAGAAACGCTGTGTTGACTAGGGCTGGAGATAAAGAAGCCGCCGCTATGAGCAAGATGTTCCTTAGCAGAATTAGCACAGGACTGGATGCTATAAATAGTATTATATCCTTGGAGAAGTCTTCATTTGGTGTAAAAGGAGTAATCGAGCCAGTTCTTTCTTTGTATAATGGAAC
Organism: Negativicutes bacterium; assembly: GCA_009930275.1. The sequence continues at coordinate 540 of RZYP01000235.1, read as the reverse complement.
AAACAAGGACATAAATGAATTTGTTTTGAACCAAACATTCCCTAATTCTAATACAGCAACCAGGTATTTGCGTATTCTAGCGGGTGATTATTGAGCATAGAAAGGCGGTTTATGAGTGAATCTTTTTGATGATAAACTATTATTTACAGACGAGGAAGAGGAGCAGGAAGAGGTACAAAAGCCGTCTTTCTTCTCCATTCCTGCTCCAAGCACAGTTAATCCTTTGGAGAGCGAGGTAGGGTTTACCCCTACCATTGCTCTTCCAGATGATTATGAGGAAAGGGTAAAGCGTACACAGGAGAGAGTTTCATCTATTTCTTATAAGCTCGATTCAAAAGACGCTGAAGTTGGCAAAAAGAAAGCTGAACTTTTGCAGTCCGGCAGTCTTGATGAAGAAAAAGCTACTATTATGGCTCGTGCCTCTATTGAAATCAAACCGTTTAATGATGCACCTGAAGAGGTACGAAAGGTTGAAATTGAACGGTTTAGTAATGAAAATAGGCAGCGCATTATAGACAACATTCTTTCTGCTGGAATGCC
>RZYP01000234.1 GCA_009930275.1 Negativicutes bacterium | reverse complement strand
GGGTAGCTTTGGAAGCAAGTTTGGCGTAATTGCGGCAGCGGCTGGAAGTGCAATTGGGCTGGGCAATATCTGGCGATTCCCTTATGTGGTTGGGGAAAATGGCGGTGGTGCCTTTCTTCTTATTAATTTGCTGTGTATCCTGTTAATCGGAATGCCACTGATGTTGTCGGAATTTGTGATTGGCCGGCGGGCGCAAAGGAATGCCTATGGGGCGTTTAAAAAACTTGCTCCGGGTACACCCTGGTTTTTCGTCGGTCTTATGGGTGTGGTGACGGCTTTTGTAATTCTTTCTTTCTATTCCACCGTGGCCGGCTGGACACTCGAATATGTTTTTAAATCTGTTTCCAATAGCTTCTCCGGGAAAAATCCCGAAGGGCTTAAAACGATGTTTGAGTCTTTTGTGGGGAGTTCCTGGCGGCCGGTATTATGGCAATTGCTTTTTCTGGCCCTCACCGCGGGTATCGTTCTTTCCGGGGTTAAGAAAGGCATCGAAAAATATTCGAAAATTCTGATGCCGCTTCTCCTTGTTCTTATTATAGCCCTTTGTGTCCGCAGTGTCACACTGCCAGGCGCCGTAAAAGGGTTGGAGTTTCTGTTTAAGCCTGACTTTTCTAAAGTTACAGGTCGTGTTATCCTGGAGGCTCTGGGACAGGCCTTCTTCTCTCTTTCCATCGGAATGGGCGCTTTGATTACCTATGGATCGTATATCGGAAAGAAGGATAATCTAACCTCCTCTGCTGTAATTGTCTCGTTTTCCGACACCTTTATCGCTATTCTGGCCGGAGTGGCCATCTTCCCGGCCGTTTTTGCCTTTGGAATAAACCCGGCAGAAGGCCCGGAACTGGTCTTTCTTACGCTGCCAAATATTTTTCTTCAAATGCCCGGCGGATATTTTTTCTCTATTCTTTTCTTTATTCTGCTGTTGGTCGCTGCACTCACCTCCTCCATTTCTGTGCTGGAAGTAGTGGTCGCCTATTTTGTTGAGGAAATCAATATGAATCGTAAAAGTGCCACCTGGATTGCAACGCTCTCGATTGCCTTTATGGGAGTTTTTTGTACCCTCTCACAGGGCGCTCTTCCCGGATTACGAATCGGGTCAATGAATCTCTTTGATGTGATGGATTTTACCAGCTCGAAAATCCTTTTACCTTTCGGTGGTTTTCTGATTGTACTCTTTATCGGGTGGTACCTTAAACCCAGGGAAACAAAAGCTGAACTCTCGAATGAAGGAACCCTGCATCTTCCGCTTTTTAATCTCTTTTTGATTATCGTCCGGTTTGTCGCTCCGGTGGCCATTGCTATGGTATTCCTCTATAGTATCGGCCTGATCGGTTAATTAATACCTGATCTGTCGGGGTTGCCTTTCATTGGGATGTGAACGGCTGAAATGTTCCCAATAGGTATGGAGTGTGTTCTTTATATCTTTATGGAGCATCAGAATCCCGAACAGGTTCGGGAGTGCCATGAATACGATGGCAATACCCGAAAAGGTCCATATTAACGTGGTATCGATAAAGGAGGCGATAAAAAAGAGAATAACATATACGATTCGGTAATAAATTACATATTTTACCCCAATGAGGTACGTAATAGCTCTGCCACCATAATAAGACCAGCTGATGGCCGTGGAGAAGGCAAATAAAAGTAACCCAATCGCTACAATATATTTCCCCCATTCACCAAGAAAGCTTCGCGTAAACGCCATGGTCGTTAAGGGTGCGCTATGTAGCAGCGATTTTCCGTCAAAACGGAATTCACTGTTGGAACGGTCGGGAATCCCTTTGGTGATTAGAATTTCACCGGTGTAGCGCTGATTATTTTTGTATATTTTAACCTCCTCTGCCAGGCTTCTTGAATGCAACACCGATACCTCGTTCTTTATTATGCCGTTTTCAACATTCAGGATACCGTTAAAAACAGGAATAGGTTTTTTATTTCTGATGTGCAGCATCAGTGTTTTTTTCGATTCCGGATTCTTGTCGTTCATTTCGATGGCAAGAATTTGCATGTCTGTCATCTGAAAAGTGTTTTCATACTTTTCGTGCCATACACCACTGCTGAGGATTACCAGTCCGGTGAGGGTACAAATGATTATGGTGTCGATAAACGGTTCCAGTAAAGCAACCATTCCTTCGGATACCGGTTCTTTGGTCCTTGCTGCGGCATGGGCAATCGCCGCTGAGCCTTGTCCTGCCTCATTACTGTATAATCCCCGGTTAACGCCCCGGTTAAACGCAAAGGCAAATCCCGCTCCCAAAAAACCACCCGTAGCGGCTGTGCCGGTAAAAACATCGGTGATAATTGCGGTTATCGAAGGGATAATATTTTGATAATTGGTGATAATTACCGCCAGTGCTCCGAATAAGTAAAAAAATGCCATGGCCGGAACAAGCCTGGAGGTTACTTTGGCTATTCGTTTTATACCCCCGAGGATTACGAAGGCAAGCAGCACCGCCAAAACTGCTCCGGTCACAATATGCTGGATGCCAAAAGTGGAATATAAGGCATTTGAGATGCTGTTGATCTGGGGTAAGCTCCCGGTTCCGAACGTACAGATTATGGTCGCTATGGAAAACAGCACAGCAAGCCAGGGCATCTTTAATTTGTTCTTCATATAATACATCGGGCCACCACTCACTGATCCGTCGGTAGTAAATTC
>RZYP01000233.1 GCA_009930275.1 Negativicutes bacterium | reverse complement strand
GCTCTCAGCACGGAGACAACACCCCCGGCAAGGACACGGAGAATCATCAGATACAACGAACTAAAATTTAAAGAACCTGATTTTTTGATAGATGACATTCTTGAAAGTGGGGCTTTGGTATCTGTCTACGGTGCAACAGGTTCATACAAAACATATTTTGTTTTAGACATGCTCCTGTCTGTCGCAAAAGGAATCCCCTTCCATAACCGAGAGGTAAAACAAACTCCCGCTTTTTATATATGTGCAGAGGGGCAAGCAGGCATAAAAAGCAGAGTAATGGCATGGTGTACAGGCAGGGGGTACAGTACAGAAGAAGATATTCCAGATTTTTATTATTACGGTGACCCCATATCTTTACCCGAAGAAGAAAATGTAATAATGTCTCTAATTGATGAAGCAATTAAGGGGTACAAAACAAACACACCGGGACTCTTAGCAATCGACACTTTAGCCCGAACCTTTTCGGGGGATGAAAACAGCAACACCGACATGGGAGCATATATACGAGTCATGGATAAAATCAAAGCAAAATACCCCGGGATAACGATTCTTCTAGTTCATCATACCGGGCACGGTGACCAAACAAGAGGCAGAGGCGCATCAGCATTAAAATGTGCCTTAGATTGCGAGATGGGGGTTAAACGAACAGACAGCACGGCAATAATAAGCAATACCAAAATGAAAAATGCCGAATGCTTCAAGGATTTATATTTCAACGCAATACTAGAGACGGTTGGATATAACCACAAAAAGAATAAGCCTATTACAGACTTATACCTTGAAGAAACAGAAGGCGGGATATTAACCAAGGGCAAGAATAAACTTTCGGCAACAGACCAAACAGGTATTGATTCTTATCATGAAGCTATGCAAGAAGCGATACGTGTAAAGGTAGCTAATGGTGACATCAAAAATATACATGAAGGAATTCACCTTGACGAATGGAGGACTACTTATTACAGGCGATCAACAGCCGAAACGCAAGGAGCAAAAGAAACAGCATTCCGCAGAGCAAGGAAAAACCTTGTCTCATATAGAATGCTAGAAGTTGATGATGATTATTACAAACTATACGGTGAGACTCACATCCAAACAGCAAGTGCCTACTTTTTAGCTTGTAAAGGTGAATTAGACCGACAAGCCGACATACCCCGACATGTAGCCGACATGTCGGAGGACATTCAACCCGACAGACACCGACACACCCCCGTAGGGGTGTCGGATGTCGGGGATGTCGGGGTAGAAGATGAAGGAATTTTATCTACACCCGAAGAAACAATTATTGATGTAAGTTTTAATAAGCCGGAAGAAGCTCCCCTCCCTAGCGGAGACTATTCCGAAACAGAAGCCCGGAAATGGCTGAAAACAAATCCTGAAGCCCGGCGGATGTACGAACAGAAAAGAGACCGAATGATGCAAACGATCAAAGACAAGCAACACTGCTTCAGGGTAGCATTAAAACGCACTTGGGAACACTTCCATAAATAATCACATCAGGGGGGGCAACCCCCCTTTATATTTTTATCAATAAGTATTTTTACTTAGTATTGACAGACAACGCAAATAGTGTATAAAGGTTCACTATTTTTTACCAAATGAACTATAGTTTAAGGATAGTATATTAAATAGTGTACATAAGTTCAGTAATATATAACATAATGTACAGCGTTACAGGCTTGCTTGAATACAAGTAAATTTTTACGTAGTTTTACTTATGTTGTACATAACTGAACGGTATTGTACAATAAATGTGGGAGGTGGGGTTATGAATTTACTGAACAAACAACCCACGGCAGTTTACATTAGAGTAAGTACGCTTGACCAAAAAGAGAACGGAGTATCCTTGGAAGCACAACAGGATAGACTTATAGACTATTCAATTTCAAATGGTCTCGATATTGTAAAAATATTCCGGGAAGAAGCAATCTCAGGCACTATCCCCCTAGCGGAAAGACCCGAAGGTTCAAAGCTGATCAAGATGATCAACTCCGGGCAAGTGTCCCACGTTATAGCCCTTAAGCTCGACCGTCTTTTTAGAAGTGCGGTCGATGCTCTCAACACGGCACAAGCATGGAATGAAAAAGGAGTAGCCTTACACTTAGCGGATATGGGAGGGTCAAGCATAAGCACGGCATCAGCATCAGGCAAAATGCTGTTTACTATGCTGAGTGCTTTTGCAGAGTTTGAAAGAGGTTTGATCTCTGAAAGAACGACACAAGCCTTGAGACACAAGAGATTAAACAATCAGGTATATGCCCCTATACCTTACGGTCAGGATCGACAGGGAAAAAGATTAATAGACAACGCAGAAGAACAGAAGGTCATATCAAAGATAAAGGAACTCAGGGGGCAAGCACTCTCCCTTAGAGGTATTGCGGATCGTCTGAACGCAGATAATATTCCTTCCAAGTCCGGCGGGAAGTGGTACGCTTCAAGTATCTCCTGTATCCTGAACAGGACACAGTAGTTCAATATATTTGTGCATTATGAACAAAAGTTCACAACTGTCTTTTGACCCTGACCTTGACTTTGCCCTGCCTTGCCTTCATCCCCCTAATTGCCCCCCCCTCTTGCCTAGTAGGGAACCCCTACGCAGGCTTATAAAAAAAATTTTAAAAATTTCCCCCTCCACAATCAACGTAGAGGGGGGTAACTTTAT
>RZYP01000232.1 GCA_009930275.1 Negativicutes bacterium | reverse complement strand
TGACAGTTCTTTATGGTCAATGTCGAGGAAGAAATAGTTCTCAGGAATTTTGAAACCGACACCGGCAGCATGAAACTTATCTACCGCAGCAACAGCTTCATCGTAGTAAACCCATGTGTTGCTGTGTGCATCGTCAATTCCGGTTGCACCGCCATTTGCGGCAAAAGGATTCTTCGTCGGTTTACCGTTTTTGTCCGCTCCCCAGCGCCACAGAAACCATATCCGCATCTGCTTTAGCTCCTGCATTGAATCGCTCATCATGTCCACCTCCTTTCCCGTAAGATTTGCGCTTTCATTATCTGTGTGCCGAGTTTTTGAGTAGCCATTCCTTATAGGCATCTACCGGTATTAAAATCCTCGTACCAATTCGTATGGTTGGGAATCCCGGCATTTTTACAAGTTCGTAGGCTTTCGGTAGGCTTATGCCCATCTGTGCCGATAGCTCCTGCACACTCATGGTCGTTTTTTCCATTTGCTCTTTCCTCCTTATCCTGATATTTGTTTTGGTTTCTACATCCACCATTCGTTACCGTTCCTAAGGCAGCCCCTTGTTTGAGGTCTCCTCGTATTCAATTGCAGCAGAGGCGCTCCGGCTTTCACCATCGTGGCGGCGGCACTGCAAAGGTATCTCTCGCGGGTGGACTATTTATTTGTCAAGGAACAGAAATTAAGTTTTACAATTTGCTCTTGTATTTAATGCCATTATATAATAGAATGTAAGCGAAGTTAAATTCTCAACGCTTACACAAACGATTACAATCAAAGGGTGAATGATATGAAAAGGCTACCGGTAGAAAATCTTGGTTTTGTTGAAATAGGCGGCGTGGGTGAAATGATATACAGGGCTGTACGATTTCCCGAGTATATCCCGGACTATGATAATGACTGCGAAATAATCAAACCTATATTCACAGGGGGTCATGCTCCCCAGAGCGGTACTGATACTTCTCTAACGGGTCAAGAACTGTTGGTTAGCCTATGTAATCTTTACGGTAAACTAAATAACCCAGACAGCACTGTTTCGATTACAGATGCCGTCTGGGATTGGTGTAGAAGCAATATTCATCCTTATGAAATTGATAGTCTTTATGAAATGCTTAAAAGTGAGAAGTTCGCACATATCACTTACGGGGATTTGATACAGAGTGACGCAACCTTCAGCATTAAACAATTTATAAAAGATTTGTGCGACTTAGGTACGGTTTTTGAACTGTACTTTGCCTTGAGAAGAATTAAATACTACGGCGAAATTGACTACGCAAGAAATCTCTACTATGAAGGTAGACTTTGCGACAGTCTCGCTTTTCTTGAACGATACAGGCAATATGAGGATGATGAGGAATTCAAGGCTCACATTTTAGAGAATTACGATGACCATATATTGCAAGCGATTGATATGTTTCCAGACTTCCGGATGAGGCTTAAATTAGATAAGAAAACCGGCAAAGTGATGTATGGAGCCGACATTCAATCGGTGTTCGATATTTGTTGGTACACCTTTTCGAGAATGGTAGCCGATGTTGCACCGCCGGTTGATGATGACCTTAACTATTTTGAATCACAAGGTTCCATACTTTCCTGCCTTGCCTGTGGAAAATATTTTGTACGACATTCTAGCCGTCAATTATATTGTGACAGCTGGGATTGCCAAGCTGAGCGTAATCGTAGAAACAGACGAGCCAGCTATGCTCGGAAGAAGGCTGCTAAAGTAGAAAATAAAGAATAAAAATAGACCTCTCTACCATACCCATTGTGGGTACAGTAACGAGGCTTATTTTAGTGAGGGCTTATTCGAGATTTTCCTTGATAAAAGCAATATCCTCCTTGGATATCACTGTGATTACTTTCAAGTGGCTGAAATGCTCCTGCAATTGCTTTTCTAATTCTTCTTTGTGTTTATATGGGCCACTGATTGTAATAAAGTTATTATTTGCATCCTTACAGTAGGCTGTGAAGATGGTCTTATCCAATTGTTCGCAGAACTCTTCATAACCTAAATGTCGGCTACTTTCATAGCTTTGCTTGCATTATGCAATTCTTCCTGTGTCTAGTCTCTACTCATGCGAATCCTCATCCTCATTCATTACCTATACAGTCCTAAATTACTCTGAAAGCAAGGAATTGTAATAGCATATTTCGAATAAATCGCAAGATTAGGAGAAATTTTCTTATAAAGTCACCTGTTGTCTGTTAGAATATAATTGCTTAATAGGAGGTGCGTTATGGCCGTATCATATGCCAAACTGTGGAAACTGCTTATTGATAAAAAAATGAGGTAGGCTGATTTAAGGAAGGTAACAGGTATCTCCTCAAATACCCTTACCAAAATGAACGAGGGCAAAGATGTTGCGATGTCCGTCCTTGATAAAATATGCAAACAACTGGAGTGCGATTATGGAGATATCAAATGCTTCTTTAACCACTTTGGTAGCATCTTCATCAACAATCCAATGTGCAAGCGTAATGTATGGCACGGCTGGTCTTTTATATTATTCCACTTTCACGGAACGGCAGGCATTTTCGTCTATTTTCTCCACACGTACATTTGCTTTTTTAGTAAAACAATGATATAAAATACAATATACCACATGTATTCGGTGGCTCTCAGTTCATAAAAAAATAACAGGAGGCTCAATATGTCTAAACCGGTCTACAATCC
>RZYP01000009.1 GCA_009930275.1 Negativicutes bacterium | reverse complement strand
TATGGTGCGTCTTCTGTCTTCTTTTCGCTCGTTATTGTCGCAGCGAGTACATTACCACGGGTAACTTTGAATAGATCTTTAACCTTACGCTGTTCCCAAGTAATTGTTTTTGGTTTCCGAAAGGGAAAATAACCCCCTGAATGCTTTATGCACTTATATACATCCTTACGCTGATGAAGGGTGATAAGGTGGTCGAGAGAACGCATATAAGCACCGATTGCAGCTTGTTCCTTTTCTGATTTTGGAAGATAGAGGTCAATATCAAAGAAATCTTCTGCTGAGATATTAAGCAATCCGTGGTTTCTTGCTCCTTCAGCTGCTCGCTCTGCAACACCTTTATGCCACCTATCAGTATCAAAGAAAACTGTGAGAAAATCGCTGTTAGTTTCTTCTGTATTTTTAACACTGAAAACGATGTAAAGCGTTGATAATACGCCCTTTTCATATAGGTCAAGACGCTTGACAGCACCAAAAGGAAAACCGTCAGAGGTGCTTTTGTTATATGCAAATTCTCCGTTCAAAACCAAGTAATAATTACTTACATCTCGGCTTGCAACACGGTTATTGAAGTAGGTAATTTGGTCAACAAGACCATACTGTGCGGAAATGGTAAGTGGCAAACTCGACTCATTGTTTGTGTTCTTTCTAACTACTCTATCAACAAGTTCGCCCAACTTACGCTGTTCCCAAGATAAAGGAAAAGAGCCAAGGACAAGCCTTGACTCTCTACCATTTTCTGAATAATATTCATCTTTTGGCTTATAAGCCTTATTTCGGTGCTTCATAGTTGGATGCTCACAGCTCAAATCCACCCTGTAAAATGAATTCTCGGAGAAGATTATCCATCTTCATATTTACTTTAGGCGGAATTATGCTAACGCCCTCAGCTTTTTCAAAATATGCTTTAGCCTTTGCTTTATCGAAAGAGCGTTTGAGTTCATCAAATCGACCGAATTCGTTGATATTGCTCTCCGTGAGGCTCAGGTTTATCATATTACGAAGCTTTGCTTCGTCCAAACCGAAGGTTGTAGCGAACTGATAGATTTGGTCGTTCTTTGCTTTGAACAAGTAATCGGTAATATAATCCCTGAGAGATTTTCCTTCCTCGGCAACTACATCTCCACGCTCTATGTCGTGCAAAAAGATGTTGGCATACTTCTGTTCTTCCTGCGTCAAGGCGGCAAATGTCTTGTGCAGCTCGTCCATAGCCATATTGATTGCTTCTTGGGTTGCATCATCTTGATGTAACAGCTTGAGATATTTGTCAAATCTGCTGTTCATATAGTTGGCATCTATAACCCCTGTATCTATTTCAGTAAGATAGCCAACAAGGTCAAACGGAATTTCAGGTGTGCCACCACCCAGAGGAACAACTGGTTCTCCGCTGGATAATTCTTTATACCTCTGCGCCAAAATCAAGTATTGTGTTTCATCAAATCCAAGCTCAATTGTCGTAACTTCACCAGTGCTTTCATCAGTAAAGTTATAAGAAGTCTTATCCCATCGGAAGCCCTGTATTCTTGCAGACTCCAAGTAAGCATTAAAATCCTTGAACAGTGAGGCAAACTTCGCCCTTACTGATAAATCGTCCGGTAGTTTTTCAAAATCAGGAACTCCTGCTTGTGTAAACAATTCGGAAATTTGCGTATAAACTGCATTCATTTCTTTCAGGTTGCTACTGAGCTTATCAACAAACAATCCAATCGGTTTGTCACCGGAATAGAGCTTGACGGCTGCATTGATGTTTCGCTCCATAGTATGCGGACGACGATAGTAACGAATAGTTCCAAAAGGTTTATCCGGTCCGAAAAGGCGGTTTGTTCTTGAAAAGGCTTGAATGATGTTTTCGTATTCAAGCATCTTGTCCATATAAAGCGTGTTTACCCATTTAGAGTCAAACCCTGTAAGCATTTGGTCAACAACAATGAGCAAATCAAGTTCCTTTTCAGGTGTTACCTCGATACGCTTATACTGCTCCTTGTGAGAGAGTCTGAACGATATGTCTTTCTTAAATGCTGCGTGTGTTGCAATCGTAAAGTCTTGTCCATATCTCGCATTATAATCTGAGATAATCTCAACCAAACCGTCCTCTTTATAAGTTACTCCACCGTTATTGTCTATGGTTGGGTCAAACAGACAGGTTGTTCTTAACTGCGGCATTTTTGCTTTCAAAAGCCTGTAATATTCAATAGCTTCAGGAATACTGCTTGTTGCAAAAATGGCGTGAAATTTACCGTTGTGGCTCAGTGTTGTCCAGTTATCAGCAATGTCCGCAACAACCTGTGCCTGATGCTCATCGGTTTGATATTGTGTATTTGGAAGATAGTCCTCGATACCTTTAACATAGTTTCCGGCTTCATTCGTATGTCCTGCCATCTGAATTTTGGATGCGTCTAAGTATTCATAATAGATTGCAGCCTTATCGGGGTCGTTGATAGCTTCTTCTTCACTGTCAGCTCTTGCTTTTTCTAAAGCAACTACCTTTCGTACATCTTTGTCTTTATAAGTCAGTACCTTATAGGGGTCAAAGCCCAAGACATTTTTATCTCTGATGCCGTCAGCTATACTGTATCTGTGCAACTCGCTTCCGAACACATCTAATGTCATTGTGCCTTTCTTTTTATTCTCCTCGTGAATTGGCGTTCCTGTAAATCCAAAGAAGATAGCGTTGGGAAATGTGTCTTTAATAGTAAGAAGCATATCACCAAAGGTAGAACGATGAGCTTCATCGACAATGAACACAAGGCGCTTTTTGTTGATTACATCTATATCGTGTGCGTTAAGTCCGCCTTCTTCGCTCTTAATGTTACTCATTTTCTGTATAGAGGTAACGATGAGAATATCTGAAGATGCCGAACTTTTCAACTTTGAGATAAGCACAAATGTGTTTTCTGTTGCCTGAACACTTTCGTTATCATCAGCAAATGCACGGTATTCTTTAAGTGATTGTGTACCCAGCTCAATTCTGTCGGTCAGGAATACAACTTTATCGGCATCATTGGAATTTGCAATGAGTTGAGCCGATTTGAAACTTGTCATAGTCTTTCCTGAACCTGTGGTATGCCAAATAAAACCGCCAAGTTGGTCGCCACGATCCCACTTTGTCTTAGATACCTTATCAGAAATCGCACTGGCTGCAAAATACTGATAGCTTCTCATTACTTTCAACACGCCATCAGAATTATCAGCTACGGTATAAAAACCGATTAACTGGTGTGCCATAGGTATTGAGAGAAGATATGTTGCTACTGATTTCCAGTCGTTCAATGGCTCATTATTGAAATCTGCCCAGTGAAAGTAATAATCAGTGTTGAACTTTCCCTCCGGACCCGGATTAGCAAAATATACAGCTTCATCGGGGGTCATTGCAACAAACACCTGAACAAGAGAGAAAAGACCCGTAAAAATACCTTCTCCGGCATATTTCTCAATCTGATTGTATGCTTGGCTTACAGCGACACCACTACGCTTCAGTTCGATGTGTATGACAGGCATACCATTGATAAGAAGCATCAAATCACCTCGGCGGTCATTTAGTATCTTTGACTTGGTAGGAAAGAGTGGTTGCTGAACAATCTGATAACGGCTCTGTCCAGCCGCAATTTCACGACGGTCATAAATCTTTAAGCTGATTTCTTTTCCAAAATGCAGAGTATCAGCCTGATTATCACGAGTAATTGAAACAGTCTTGCCATTTATGAAACTATTCAGTTTTAACGGAGTTCTCAGATTATTGATTTGCTCGATAATCTGCTGCATTTCTCCGTCAGTCAATGGATAATCGTCAAGACGGTCAATATCACGGTTATTGTCAAACAGTATTTTCGCCCAGTTATCTATCAAATCCTGTTCTGTTGGGTGTTTTAGAACTGTCTTCTCCCAACCTTTGTCATAAAGAATCTTAATTAAGGCTTCTTCAAAGTCAGCTTCTTTTGTGAAAGTCATATTGTCCTCCTTTCCGATTAAACAAACATCTTTTCAAGCATTGATTTTTTGATATTTTTCAGCTTTTCTAACTCACGCTGATGAAGGGTGATAAGGTTGTCGAGGCGAGTGAAATATGCTCCTATTTTCTGTTGTTCTACTACACAGGGCAAGCATATCTCGGTGTTGAGTATGTTGTCATTATACAGTCGTTTGATTGTGCTGCCTTCAATTCCTGCCCACTTTACTACTGCGTAAAAGCATTTCAAAAATGAGTTGTCAATACGCTCATCATGATTAAGCCATACTATGTTGGAATCTTGAAAATACTCGTCTTTTCCGCTATATTCAACGGTTCTTCCGATACTTCCAGAAGCAGAAATCAAAATGTCGCCAACTTTTGGATAGGGATATTTCGCTCGATATTCTTCAAATAATTCTCTTGTAATATAGGCATCTGGAGTGCTACCGAATGTGCCGATTTTGAAGAAAGGCACATCACCACTTTCGGTAGTTTGCTCTTTGAAAATTCTTCTGTTCATTGACACAGAAGCTAGTTCCCCAACCTTACGCTGTTCCCAAGCTTCAGTAAATCCAGCAAAACGAATTTCTGGAACACTGCAACCATTTTTCGGAAACATTTTTTCAAGCATCGACTTTTTGACATTCTGCAACCTATCACACTTACGCTGATGAAGGGTGATAAGGCTGTCGAGTTGTTGAAAATAGCTTCCTACTCGTTGCTGTTCTGCAATGTTTGGTAACGGAACTGCAATCTCCATTACTTTATTTTTGGAAATATTATATCTCGAAATGCCTTGTGCTAATAAAATGATTTTTTTACGAACTTCATCAGAACGAAGCATATATGCTAAATAGTAATTGTCTATTTTCAGCGATGGACGGTACCCAAAGCAAAAGCTGTTTAAGTAGGTATTATCAGTATTTCCAAGCCAAACAGATGACATTCCTACTTCTTCAGGTGTCTCAGATGAAGTAGTAAAGAATACATCTCCAAACTGAACTTTCCGCTGATTGTTATCAATTTCGATAGGTTCTGTCATTTGTAAGTTAGAAACGGAATTTGAAAATACATTCATATAGGTGACAAACTCTCCATCGCCGTGACCAAAGTCTTCCTTGGTTTTCCCTGATAATCCTGTATATGTTTCTCCAATGTCTCCTAACTTACGCTGTTCCCAAGCTTCAGCGAATCCGGCAAATCTAATGGCGGGTTTTTTGCTGTTTTCCATATTACTTACCCGTCAACAGCGATTTGAACTCGCTGAGTCCTTTCATATCAAATTCGCTGCCACACAAACTGTCAATCATTGATGCCAACTGTGCTTCTGTTTCTTTAATCTGAGTTTCAACCTCAAAATATGTAGTTGCATATTTAGCACTGAGTGCCTGCAACTTTCCAACAAGAGCATCAACAATAGACTCCGGAAGACCTTGCAGTGTGGTTACTATCGGTGAAATCCATTTCTCACTCAGCAAATTACGAGCTTGCTCATCAGTTAAGGCTTCTATGGTTTCTTTTGTTTTTGCTTGAAGTGCCGCATCGTCCTTTTTGATCTGAGCTTTTAAGTCTTTTTCGTCCTTGATAAGTGCTTCGACTTGTTCAAGCTTAGCAATAAAAGAGAGATTATCTTCTGTCTTTTCGTCCTGACGCAACTCTTTGAGTTTTTTGGTTACTTCCTTTGGTACAAAGGCATCATTTGCATCATTCAGCACCTCTGTGCCTTTTTCATCTTCTGTCATCGAGTCGATTATTTCTTCATATCCGGCAGGGATTTCAGCCAAACGGCTCTGCTTTGCTTTTAGTGCTTCAAAGTCCCCGGATAAAAGCGTTGATTGAACAAGTTCAAAAGGAACGATATGTCCAACCCAACCTTCTTGGACTTCTTGGTCTTTTCCATCTTTCTTCTTGATTACGAGGTTCGGGTCAACCTTTTTTGTTGCATCAAAGCCTTCTGTTTGAATAACCTCAAGGTCTATTGCAATTTTCGCCCATCCATCATCGAGTATCTGATATGCTTCGTAGCGGTCAATCAGCGGAATAGAACGCATACGGGCAAATATGTTTTCGCTTACAACTGCTTCCTCTTTGTTTATCTCAACAGTAGTTACTTCATCAATCAAGGAATGATAAAGGTATTCTGAAAAATCAGCAAAGGCATTGTTATAAGCACTCTCAAATGCGATTACATCAGAGCTTTCCTGTATTGCTTTCTTAACATCCGCTACTGATATTTGTACATAAGGAGAGCCATCATCGGTAAACAGTTTTTCTTTCAATCCCGGAAACGCTTCCCAAATCGCACTGAGTTCATCTATTTCAGATTTTGGAATGCCACCAAACATAGACGCATATATATCCCAACTCTCTGCACTTTCAGATGAGTCAACATAGCGAGGGATATTCAGATTATATTCGTTATTTCGCATTTCTTCACGGGATACAACCTTAGAGAATTTAGGAAGGCTGACACGCTGCGTTACAGTGTCTGCAATTCTCTTTATGTCAGACGCTCGCAGCTTGTTGTTCTTTCCTTCTTTGATAAATCCTTTGGAGGCATCAACAATCAAAACATCGGTATTCTCTCGTTTTTGCTTTAACACCATAATAATTGTCGGAATGCCCGTACCAAAAAAGATATTTGCTGGCAAACCAATAATTGTGTCAATATGGTTGTTCTCAATCAAGTTTTTACGAATAGTGCCTTCTTCACCTCCACGGAACAAAACGCCGTGAGGAAGGACAATCGTCATAATACCGTCCGGTCTTATATGAAATAAATCGTGAAGCAGGAAAGCGTAGTCGGCTTTACCTTTTGGAGCAAGCCCAAAACGGGCATAACGAGGGTCTGCTTCTTTATTTGTTGGGTCCCAAGCCTGAGAGTAAGGCGGGTTTGAAACAACAGCGTCAACATACAACGGCTCGTAAGTATTTGTCGGGTCGTTTTCATCGAAAAACGGCCAGTCATCTTCAAGAGTATCACCGTTTCTTGTAACGATATTATCAGGCTTAATTCCACGCATAACCAAGTTCATACGAGTAAGGTTGTAGGTATTCTCTTTAAGCTCCTGAGCATAGTATTTTATGTTATCGGAGTCACTGATGAATTTTGAAACGCTTCGACCAATGTTAATTAACAGAGAACCCGAACCACTTGTAGGGTCGTAAATCTTGATTTCGGATTTGCCTTTCAGGTGATGAGCAACAATCTCAGACATCAGCAAAGAAACCTCGTGCGGAGTATAGAACTCACCGGCTTTCTTTCCGGCATTCGCTGCGAAGTTGCTGATTAAGTATTCATAGATAAAACCAAGAACATCGTAGTCCTGCTTGCCGTCCATCGGAATATCTTTAATCAACTGTAAAAGACCACTGATTGCTTTTGTCTGTGAGCCGGAGCTATCACCCAACTTACTCAAGCCTGTTTGGAGCGTATCAAATACTCCGCTGAACACTTTTTTATGCGATTGACTGATTAAGCGGTTGAACGCAGACAAAGCATCTCTGACATTAGACACATCGAAATCTTTTCCTATTTTAATCCAAGTAGAAAAAAGGTCATTGTAAGAAATGAAATATCCGATATTCTTCTGAACCCATTTAACCGTTTCACTGTCTTCTTCAGTTACCGTGGGTAGAAGTTCATCTGTGTAATCGTTCTCTTTCAGAAACTTCACCTCAGTATCCGAAAGATATTTGTAGAAAATAAAGCCAAGAATATAGTCTTTGTATTCGTTAGCTTCGATTTTGGAACGCATTTTGTTTGCAGATTCCCAAATCTTGTTTGCTAATTGTTGTTTGTTCATATTGTTTGGTATCCTTCCTCATAGCATTTTGCAGCCGTCAAATTATAACTGCCCACTGTTATTGTATCAGTATGTGTGTACCATAAAACGGACTCAATCCTGCTCATCAGGTAAAAACTCAATAATATCATCCGTGGTACAGTCAAGAGCCTTACAGATTTTCCCTAAAATCTCGGTAGTAACATTTTCATCTCTGCTAAGTTTACTCATAGCGTAAGTTGTAAGTTCTGCTGCTTCTTGCAAATCTTTTTTCTTCATATCCCTGTCGAGAAGAATATGCCATAGTTTTTTGTAACTAACAGCCATTTTTGACCTCCCTTTCGCTGAATGTGTGCGTAAGTCATTCTTACTATCCATAATAGCACTTTTATGTCGGAAAAACAATATAAACTCTGAAAATTCAAAGATTGTTTTGATATTTCATAGTGGCAGTTCAATCTTGTTGCCGACGAAAAATTAGGCTTACTTGGGAACAGCGTAAGTTAAGCGACTACCTTGATGTGTCTTCAGAGAAAAATACCGCAGATACCTATGATAAAGGCGATGTTCTATCGGTTTCAGGTGACTATGGGATTGTAAATCAGATAGAGTTTCAAGGGCGCTCATTCGCAGGTGTTTCAGTATCAAATTATGGTGTAGTAAGGACTGGAGATATAGTTTATACCAAGTCACCGCTTAATGCTAACCCTTATGGAATAATCAAGACAAACAAAGGAAAAACGGGCATTGTTTCGACCTTGTATGCAGTATATCGTCCAAAAGAAAACACATTTGCGGACTTTGTCCAGACCTATTTTGAGCAGCACGCACGAATGAATAATTATATGCATCCCCTTGTTAATAAGGGAGCAAAAAACGATATGAAAGTATCATCTGAAAACGCATTAAAAGGGTTTGTGTTATTCCCCAAATATGAGGAACAAAAGGCGATTTCAAACTATTTTGCTGTTATTGACAACCTTATCACCCTTCATCAGCGTGAGCAAATTATCCGACTTTTCTCTGAAAAGAAGAAAAGTAACCTCAATTTTACAACCACTTGGGAACAGCGTAAGTTGGGAGAATTAGTTATTAGTCATAATGCGGGTATATACATAAGCAAGGAAGATTATGGCACTGGAACCAATGTTATTGGGGTTGGAAATATTTATGATAATGATATTTTTGATGGAGAAATTTACAGATTAGGTCCAGTAAACGATGAGAAATTTTTGCTTGAAGAAAATGATTTGATTTATGGAGAATCATCGCTCGTTCCAGAAGGGATTGCAAGAACTGTATGCGTAGGAAAAAACGGCGTAGGTAGTGCATTTGCGTGGCATACAAGAAGAGTAAAATTAGACCAAAGTGTTATCAATTCTCATTTTGCAACATTAGAGTTAAATTATAATATTGACGTTCGCAAATATTTGATAAGTGTATCAACGCAAACCGCATTAACAGGAATGACAACGGAAGGATATTTTGGTGTGACTTTATCGCTTCCAACAGTAGAGGAACAGGCATATATTAGTAGCCTTTTTAAGCAACTCGACAACCTTATCACCCTTCATCAGCGTAAGGTTCTTGGCATCAAAAACAGCTACCTAACAAAAATAGGTAGCTGCTTATATCTCAATAATATTCAGTTGTCTTTTCTTTGCCAAGACTAATGTTTTAGCAGCTCCACCAAAGTTATGTTTTACATAAGCTATCAAATATTTCGACTGTTCTACCATCCATTTATTTCTATAACTTATTGCAAAACGACGAGGATGGTTTTCTAATCCGTCCGGGAATACGGTTTCGTTATCTGCGTAAAGAGGATATTCCTCTTTTTTCTCCGGCAGATAAGCGAGTAAAACATAGTAATTGACTTGCGGATACTTCTTTTTCGTTTCTCTCAATACGCTGAGAGCCATTTTATCATAGTTTCCGTGAGTTCCAATATAGAAAGTGTCTGCTTCGTTTTCAACTATTAGTTTTTCAATAGCAGCGACAAGCATTGGGCGGATGTTGTCAGGTGTATCGTGGTGTCCGCAAAATGTACAGGTACTCATTTCTGCTTTATCTCGGATGAGCAGTATTGAATGAACTCTTCAACACTTGGCTTTTTACCATCTGGCGACATTTTCAGTTGATTGAAACGAACATCCACAGACTTGTCCGGGTTGTTCCAAGCATCATCGAGAGCTTTCTGCATTTCTTCCTTTACTTCTTTGACAGATACACCATTTTGTTTTGCAATCTTGCGGTAAATGCTTCTCATACTCATAATTGTCGCCCCTTGAGCATTTAGACCAGTATAGCGGTCAATATTTCTTATGATTATAGCATAAAATATAAGAAATTGCAACCAATGCTGGTCAAGGAGGGACGATATGGAACAGAAGATTCGCCGTGACAGAAATATGGGCGATAATTTGCGTCGCCTTCGAGATGACAAAGGTATTTCTCAAGAAAAGCTTTGTGTAGAACTGCAACGCCGAGGGTGTGATATAGCAAGAAGCTGTTATGCCAAGTACGAAGCAGGAGAACTGAATATTCGAGCAAGCGTTCTTATAGAGCTTCGTAAATTTTATGATTGCTCTTATGATGAATTCTTCAAAGGACTCGATTAATATATGTATGTTCAGCCTACCAATTAAGGTAGGCTGATTTTTTTAGTATGCAGGACAGCCGTAACCGTAGATTTCATAATACCCAATGGGATAACTATTTTCTCGACAACTATCTCCAGAGTTGCCCTCAACGGTATAAACTCGACCGTTTTCTACTCTTTCGACAATTCCGGTGTGGTCGGTTTCGCCATCCTGACCTCCGCTATCTGGGTCGTCCCAATCGAAAAAGATAATCATTCCGGGTTCCGGAGTAACATCTCTGCCAGCCCATTGTCCACGCTCTTTGAACCAGTTTGAGCCTTGAACGCATCCGGCATACTTGGGGATAATGCCTGTGTCTATATAACCGCACTCGTTGGCACACCAAGATACAAAGCAGGCACACCATTCTACACGGCTGTCAAATCCATACCAAGACCAATAAGGCTGACCACCGACATTACCTATCTGCGACAGAGCGACCGTGACGATTTCGCCATCTCCGGTAGTGATACCATATAGCACAGAGTTCCAGAGCGAATTGTTCTTATCGGCAAGAAGCTCGGTAAGATAGTCCTTTTGTTCCTGATTGAAGCCGTATTGAGCTGCCATCTCATCAACTGTCTTGTGTGAAACCGTTATATACAGATAGGTGTTTGACACTTCCGTTTCCGTCTGCACAATGTTCCCGTGACCGTCATCGGTTTCGGTTATCTGCGTTTCCGTCTTGGTTTCCGTTCTTGACGATATGGAGTTCATCTCCCAAAAGATGTTCTTCAAAAGTTGCTTCTTGGTGTCGTCCATCGTAGCGACTTCCTGTGGGTTATCCGGGTCGGTGTTTACCTTGACGGAGTAAACCGCAAGAACATCTTTCCATACTGCACGAGAGCCTGACATTTCAAGAACATCGTATGTGAATTGTCCTTTGGTATCTTCAAGTCTTGTTTCATAGTCGGTGTTAATCTCCTGTACGGCTGTACGCATTGTCTGTCCTGTACCGCTGTCCTCTCCTGAAAAGAACACACCGAAAACAGAACCACATATCAGAGCAATCAGGCAAATCACGATGATGACAACAACGGCAACCCAGCCTCCGGCAGCAATAGCGGCTACCAATGCTTTTGTCGCCGCTATGATAGCTTTAACTGCCGCAATCGTTGCCTTAACTGCCGCTTTTACACCTGTGGCAACAGCTTTTGCCGTGGCTTTAGCTGCCTGCGCTGCTCTTTGAGTTGCTTTGACGGTCGCTTGTGCGGCTCTCTGTGTAGCCTTTGCCGCTTGCTGAGTGGTCTTAATCGTTGTCTTGGCAGTCTTCTCAGCAGTCTTAACGGACTTCTGTGCCGTTTTAACTGTGGCTTTCTGCGTAGTCTTAATTGTCTGTTTGCCTGCTGAGTGGGCAGACTGCTTAATTGTCGATTCAGCGTGTTCCGCAGTCCTCGTGCCTGTTTGAGTGGAAGCAGAGCGATAAGCTTGAGTTTGCTGCCTAAGTGACTGTTCTGCTCGGCGCTCTTTGAATTTTTGAACACCTTCTTTGGCTTTGGAGATATTCTGCCTTGTGGTTTCAACACCTTTGCGACCAGCTTTATCAAACTGATGAGCTGCTTCGTGTGTTCCACGGTCAACCGCATTTTCAATTCTGTCAGAAGCATATTCGCCCGGATTGTTCTCAGCCGCATCAACAGAATGTTCAGCTTTTTCTTTTGTGGCGATATATGCGGTACGCATACGGTCGCCGACCATAGCCGCCTTATCAAGCTGTTTTATAGTGCCTTTCAGAGCGTCCTTCGTCTTTATATCTGCCATTCAAATCCTCCTTTCCGTAGACTGTTAGAACATTAAAATGCAGGGTCAAGGTGTAATTACCTTAGCCCTGCACTTTTTCAGTTTTCAAGCCACTGTTTATGCAGTTTCCGAGGGGTCTAATTGTCTACTCACAAGCTTCGCAACGACCGCCAAACGACCGTTATTTTGGCTGTATTCACAGGTAGAAAGCGTAATCAGCTTATCACCGTACTGTGCGTTTATACCTGTGTCAAACAAGGCAAGCTCTTTGCATTTTGCAAAATAGCCATCAAAGTCTTCAGCGGTATCAGCATTTACGAAGTCATAATAGCGAAAGCCCTCCTGACTGTAAGCAACCGTCTTAAATACGGCAACCACCTCATATTCCTGCTTGTCTGTGAGTGTGTTAAAAGTGATAGTCTTGTGGCTCTCCCAAAAGCTCTTATCCTCAAACTTGGTAAGGTCTGAAAACATAGTGCCGTTTTTCATATGATGACCGTAGATAACGAGATTGTCCGATGGTGTTTTTACATCACAGTTCTCCTGAATATACGGACAGCCATAATCGGAATAAATCTTGTCAAAACCGTGCTTCAAGTAGAAGTTTGGGTTGTCCGGTGTTTGCATAACCGGATAGTTGATGTTGGTGTCGGCAACAGATACCCAACCCACCATATCGCCATTCTGAAGGAATAGGTCTGTGTAGTCGGTTAAGAGTGCTTTTTCAGTATCATACTGAATTGGCTCACGGGTTTCGTCCGGCTGAGCGACCTGCTCGGCGATGCTCTCATACTTTTCTGCTTGAGCCTTTTCATCAGCTTTATCGCTGATAAGAAAATAGGCACTCACAGTGAGTAACACTGCGAATGCCGCCATAAGGGAAATACAGATTATCTTTTTCATTTGTGCGTCCTTTCTTAGTCGCCCTCACCGGGCTTGGTTGTCATTAGTTTGTAGAGCTTTGTATTGCGAGGGAATTTGTTAGCAAACGGAACGAGGGACGAGCCCACCTTAATCAGTCCGTGTCCTGCTTCAACATTGGTGATATAGCTCATCTGCAAATCAGAGATATTCAGGAGCTTGGCAAGCTCAATTCTGTCGGTAGAAGCCTGATTGAGCATAATGATGAACTCGGAGTTTGCAAGCATTGTGCGAGCTGTATGGCTCTGCAAAAGGTCATCCACATTCTGAGTAATACCTGTTGCATACGCACCGTACTTACGAACACGCTTCCAAAGAGTAAAGAGGAAGTTTGCGGAGTATTCGTGCTGGAACAAAAGGTAGATTTCATCAATGAAGATGAATGTGTTTTTGCCTTTGGCTCTGTTCTCGGTAATTCGGTTAAGGATGCTGTCGAGGACAACAAGCATACCGATAGGCAAAAGTTGTTTGCCGAGGTCGAGAATGTCGTAGCAGATAAGACGATTGTCTGTATCCACATTGGTTTTCTTGGCAAAGGTATTCAGAGAACCGTTTGTGAAAAGCTCAATAGCAAGAGCGATTTCCTTTGCTTCAGGTTCAGACTGCTTCAAGAGTTCTTCACGAAAGTCCTGCAAGGTAGGCACCTCGCCCTGATAGTCGTTCTGCTGATATTCTCTGTAAACAGAAGCAGTGCAACGGTCAATAATTGACTTCTGCTTTGCACCGAGATTTGTGCCGCCGATTAGCTGTTCGCAAAGGGACATAATGAACTCAGATTTCAGAATAACCGGGTTTGCACCGTCGCCGTAGTCCTTGTTCATATCCATAGCGTTAATGTGGTTCTGAGAGGTAGCGGAAATCTTGATGGTTTCACCGCCCATAGCCGTAACGAGCTTTGAATACTCTCGTTCAGGGTCAATGATGATAATATCCGCATCAGAGGAAAGCACCTGATTGATGATTTCGCCCTTTGCGGCAAAAGACTTACCACCACCGGAAACACCGAGGATGAACTCATTGCCGTTCAAAAGCTGCTTACGGTCAGCAATAATCATATTCTTGCTGATAACATTCTGACCGTAGTAAATGCCGTTTTCGTGATAGATGTCCTGAACTCGGAAAGGAATGAAGACGGCAAGGCTCTCAGTTGTGAGAGTACGGAAGCAGTCAATCTTTCGTGTGCCAAACGGCATAACCGTGTTAAGACCATCCATCTGCTGATACTTCAGTACAGCGAACTGGCACAAATGCTTTCTTGCAGTAGTGAGCAAGGCTTCCGTGTCATTATCAAGCTGTTCTTTGCTGTCAGCTGTATGAACCATAGTGAGAACAGCAAACATCATTCGCTGGTCACGGGTTGTCAAGTCATCAAGGAAGTCTTTCATTTCCTTTTTCTGTTGCTCCATATCGTAAGGAATGGTAGCAGAAAAGTTGTTGTTCTGATTCTGCTTACGCTGCCAGTTCGTGATGTTAGTTTCAACGCCGAGCAGACGGTTCTCTGCTTCACGCACAGCCTCGTCGGTAGGGACAGGCACAACATCAATAGACATCATCAGATTGCGGTTCATATCTGTAAGCTCTGCAACCATACTGTCCTTGATATACGATGCATACTCACGGAGGAACAGCACACGACCGTAACGGTTGCCCATCTTGAAATAGTCCTTTTCAAACTCAAGCGTGTCAGGGCAGATATAGTCCTTGAAGTCGTGTCCTTTCTTTCGGGTTTCCTTAATGTCAAAGTGGAAAGCAGTTTCTTCGCCCACACGATAGAAATCGTGGAAGATGCGAAGTCTTTCATCGGTTTCAAGCTCAGTACATTTGCTGCCGAGCCTGCCAAAGTGAGCAATCAGGTCTGCACCAACACGAGCAAAATAGGTTCGTGCATCCTCAACGCTTTTCTTGTTTACGGAAATCGTCATATACTTATCCTGAACAATGGAGTTCGCACCCGTTGCTTTATCGAGCAGCATCTTATTGTACTCCTCACGGTACGAGTCAAGCTCATCTCCGGTAAGCGGAATAAGAATGGATTTTTCAAAATCAAGACGATTGAGTCTGCGATTGTTGATAGTGATTTTGGTAGTAGCACCACTGTCAAGGGAGTTAAGAAGTTCCGAGTATTCAAGGAACATTCCTTCCTTATCCTCACGGCTTGCTACGGCGTAGTTAATATCAGTAAACAGGAAAGTCTTGGAATACTTGTCCTTGCCGGAACGGAAGATTCCGTCATCGTAGATGGCGGTAATAGGAATAGCGTCCTGCACACCTTTCGGAACGACATAGCTTTCCTTATCCTGTTTGAGAAGATTTTTGAGTGTCTTAATCATTAGACTTCATTGCCTCCTTTTTGTATTTATCCATACTCGGCTTCATCAGCTCATAGTAGGTATTAGTCGAGTGGAATGTGAGTTTCTTCGGTGTCAAAAACTCGGACTTTATCCAAGCAGCGACAAACTGCTCTGCGGTCATACCGTTGTATTTGATAAAACCGACTGCCGCAAAGGGCGCAGCACCTAAAATGCACATCCACGATACTGTTTCCGTGCCGACATAAGGTTTGAGTACAAAGTACAGTCCCACCGCCACAGCACAGGCACAGACAGAAAAAATGAACTGCCTGAGCGACAGTCCAAAAAACATTGATTCCGTGTAATTACGGATTTCTCTGTTGATTTTTACTTCCATTTGCTTTTCCTTTCTCTACGGCGAGCTTCTTTGATTTCATCTTTGCAGACACAGCTATCGGCAAGGCAGATTACCTTGCTTTTTCGTTTGCCGCCGTAGTAAAGGCAGTATCTGCAATCACAGTCGGCAAGGGTATAACCCTGCCACTTGTTATAGATTTTAGTGTTATTTTTCATAGCGTTCTCCTTACAAGCCCATCATTTCTCGGACAATCCTATCAGCCATCTTCACAGAACCTACAAGCACGAGCATATTAAAGAGCAGTTCTCCCACATAGCTCCACACCTGAGTGACGGCTGCTGCGTCCGGGTTTACTACCGGAGGACTTGCCGCAAAAAGTGAGAAGATGATACATCCGAGTACGATAACCGCACCCTCAAGACAGACGGCACAGTAGCTTTTAATAAAGCTCTTGCCGACATTCTGCGAGGGTTCACCCGCAAAGGTAGAAAGTGGTATCGGAGCAAGTGCTGTGTACATATACAGCTTGAAGAAACGGCCGTACACCGTCATAATCAAGATGAAAGACATTACTGTAATGAAAAGACCGCCGATGAGCGTGACTGCCCAAAGAGGGATACTTTCAAAGAAGCCGCAGCTTTCAATGGTGTCTATCATTTCTGACGGCAAGGTTGTACCCGTAGATGAGGTTATTCCCGAAGTGTTCATAATGGTGGTAATGATGCCCTGAATGATATTGAACAGCGCAAGCATCAACTCCATTCCGTATGTGATTGCTCCTTTTGCAAGAGCAAAACGGATAAAGAGTTTAAGTGCGTGTTCCGGCTTTTTCACTTCCGTGAAGCTGCCGCAGGTTTTTACCATACCAACCACAAAGAACAGAACAAGCAGCGCAAGTGCGATTGCCTGAACAGCTCCGTTTATATTTACAATGACCGACCATATGCCTCCGCCTTTGAAGTTTTGCGGAGTCGTTGTAATGAGTGACCATATTTCTGATAGTTTTTGATTCCAAGTGTCTAAGGCATTTTGGAGATTCTGGACTACCCAGTTATCTGACATAGTTTGCACCTCCTGTTTAAGAATAAGGGCGTACCCGTTTTTACGCAGGTACGCCCATTGTTTCTCTCCAAAAATCAGCCTGTGATGAGGGTAAGGATTTCTTTTGCAAATGTGATGATGACACCACCAGCAAGAGTAAGGAAGCCGTTAGCTCGCTGAGAAGGGTCGTGGGATTTGAGGGAAAGACCGACCTGTACGATACCGAAGCCGAGCAAAATCATACCGATTGCACGGATAAGACCGAAGATGAAATCGGAAAGATTGTTGACAACGGTAATCGGGTCACTGCCGGCTGCAAAAGCTGTAACGGACATACCCATAATCAAAGTTGTTGCAGCAACGATGGAGCAGTAAGCCCGAAAGCCTTTCTTGACCTTACCGTTCATAGGGAGTTTAGTAGTTTCCTTGTTAGCGTTTTTCTTAAAGAAGTTCATATTGTTTTCCTCCATAAAATAATTGTTATACTTCAAAGTCCTCATCGGACAGAAGTTCGTAAGTTGTTTCTCCGTAGTCATCGTCAATCTCTTTCGGGTTAATATCCAAATAGTCAACGACAGCAACAGAGGCTGTGACTTCGCCGTGCTGATACGGCTCGGCTTTTCCATCAGCAGTAAGTGCTACATTCGGATGCTTTAAGATGTCGTACTTGAAATCCATTACCGGGCGTTCGCCACGGATGAACAGGATAGCATACTGATTATCAAGCATTCGCACTTCATCGGGAGTGAGCAGCTCTCGACCGCTGATTTGATAGTTGGTGGAATAGTTTCCGCTTCGTCCGGTTGACTTACCAAAGGTATTGGTATCAATCGTTTCTTTGCCCAACAACTCGGAAACATATTTATGGGTGGATTGCTCATTGCCACCCAAGTATAGGAATTCATCGCAGTTGCCCACGATACTTTCCCATTGCTTTTCAAACAGAGCTTTGAGCTGTGCCAAGTTCTGCAAGATGATAGATACGCTTACACCACGGGAACGCATAACCGATAAAATCTTATCGAAGTCATCGGGGAGCGAAACATTGGCGAACTCGTCCATTAGGAAATGAACAGGCACAGGCAAACAGCCGCCGTGAATGTGGTCGGCTGAATAGAATAGCTGCTGAAAAAGCTGGGTATATAAAATCGACACAAGGAAGTTAAAGCTCGTGTCGTTATCCGGGATTAGTGCAAACAAAGCTACTTTCTTATCTCCGAGGGACGGCAAATCAAGCTCGTCCGTTGAAGTCAAAGAAGCAAGGCTTTCAAGATTGAACTTTTCAAGTCTTGCCGCAAGCGTAATCTGAATGGATTTCAAAGTTTTTGCACTGCCTGCGTGGTAGCTCTTGTAATACTTGTTTGCAATGTGGTCGGGATGGTCGGCTTGCAGCTCCATAAAGAGATAATCAAGAGCAGTAGGCTCAGGTTCTTCTTCGTTTTCTATCGCCGCATAGCGAAGCATTTCCATAACCATTGGGAAGTTCTGTTCCTCCGGCGGTGCTTCGTAGTGGAGATAATAGATGAGAGCTGACAAGAGCATTGAAGCCGAGGTATCCCAAAACGGGTCGTTGCTCTGTGAACCCTTCGGTGTGGTACTCTTAAAAAGGTTTGTAACCAAACGCTGAATGTCGTTGTCGCTTTTCAGATAGACAAAAGGGTTATAACAATGGCTCAGTTCCATAGAGATTAAGTCAAGCACACGAACCTCATAACCTTTCTTTTCAAGCAGCCCTCCGGTATCTCGGAGAATTTCGCCTTTCGGGTCAAGGATTACGAAAGATGTGTTTGCCTGCATCAAGTTCGGCTTACAGTAAAATCGAGTTTTACCTGCACCTGAACCACCGCAAACGAGTGTGTTGAGATTTCGTCTGTGTTTCTTTGCGTTCAATCCGATGCTGACATTCTGCGTCATCAGCTTGTTATTGCTTGCCGGACTTTGATGATACTTTTTGTTTACGGCTCCGGCATTGCCCCATTTAGCAGAGCCGTGTTCTTCTCGTCGTCTGTAATTCTTCTGCGTTGAAAGCCAAATCCCGATACCCATTCCGTAGGCTAAAAGCAAAACGAGGACAGTTTTTACGCTGTCCTCGCAAAGCTCTATATGAAACGGGTTATTAAAAAGTGTCACCGCTGATGACACAATCTCAGGCAACCCACCTTTTACGGATGGGGCAATCAGAAGGCTGAACCACACAACAGGAATGATACCGAGAACGGCAAGAATGATATTTGCTTTCCTGTCGTTATCTCGCATCGTCACGACGGACTTTCTGTTCAGTTTTTTCGATGACCTTGAACTTTTTCTTTGGGGCGTGACCGATTTTTATAATAAGGTCATCAACGGCATCGGTAGAGCGACCTTCTTCTTTCAGGTCGTTGCGTTCATCGTTCAAAGAACGGATAACAACACCGTGTTCGTAGTCATCAAGAGCAACAAAGAATTGTTCTTCCTTCATATTTCACCATTCCTTATCTTGCACCACGGTCTTTGGATTTTTCCTGTGACTTGCGGTACATTTCATCAGATACACGAGAGTGGATTTCATTCATCGCACCACGAACCTTGGTAAGCTCAGCACGAATTGCTTTCGGCTCTTTGTTCTTGAAACTATCGAGGTTCGCAATGTTGAAGTTCTGAGTGTCCACGCCGTACTTCTTGCAAAGCATATAGCCAACGCAAACCGCATCGAAGCCGCAGTCCTTACGGCTGTATGCTTCGGAATTTACAGCAAGCTGTGCGTGGCCGAGTTCCTGTGCAACGCACTGGCAGATAGCAACGCTGTCGCCAATGCCACGCTTTACAAGGATTGCCTGACTGTCATTGTCGTAGAGAGCACCCATATTGTCATACGGGAGTTCATCCACCGTTTCAATCGCAACAGGAGCAGAATCAAGCATCATCGGCACGAGCTTCTGCGGGTCACGGTTGAGAGTAGGAGCAGGAATTCGCTTGCCGTTGGTCTGACTGACATCAAAGACCTTTTTGACATTGTAGGACACACCGGGAGTGCCATCCTTCTTGGTGTACTCAACGGGTTCAAGAATGGAAATGCTCTTTGAACCCTTGTTGATTTTCACACCCTCTTTAGTCCAATCGTCAAAATCTTTGAGCTGAGTGGCTTCGGGAATTTGCTTGTAGATAAGCAGAGCATTTGCGGCAGAGTATCTGTCCATTCGTGCTTGCGTATCAAGAAAAGCCTTGAACTTATCCGGGGAAGAAGTGACTTCCACGGCAGTATCATCAATCAGCTTATACACAGCGTCTTTCTCTGCCTGTTTCTTTTCAGCCCACTGTTCGGGAGTGAACTGCGGTTTGTTGTAGCCTCCTTTGGAAGCCTTAAAATCATTTGTCATTGTGATTACCTCTCTTTATTTTTTCTTTTCGGCTGAGTGTGAACCGTCTGTCTGTTCGGTTCGGGGGTTTTCGGTTTTTCCTGAGAACGAGTAGGTTCGGTTCGCTCTGTTTCTTTTTGCTTTCGTGCCTGTGACTGGAAGCGTTCAAGTTTTTCTTTCACCGAAGACTTCTTTGTCGGCTCTTTTGCAACACCCTCATCAGTGCGAGTTGCCGAAGCGGTTGAGTTTCGCTCGGACAGAGGGTTTTTTTCTGTCCTTGCGGCTGTGGGGTTTTCGTGTGACTGACCTTCTTTCTGCGTGGGCTTATCCATTGCCTCCTCAAAAGCTTTTTCGCCACGGGTTTTGGTTGGCTGTTCAATCTCTACTTCCTGTCTGTCGGATTTCTCTTTCTCAACATTGGTTACGATAGAAGCCTTATCAACCTTACCGAGTTCAAAGCGTTCAGAGATACGCTGAATTTTAGAAGCGTCCTCAGTTCTTGAGATAATATCTACTGTGGCATTGGGGTCACTGTTGGACTTGTCCCTCAGCACACAGTAAAGAACACCGTATCGCTTGGCTTGCTCTGCAAACTTCTGAACATCCTTGTTTTGAATTGCAAAGACTGTAAGAGGTTTGCCCGACTTAATCATATTTGAAAGACGAGCCTTGCCTTTGGTCTTGTGGGTTTGGTTGATTTCCTGTTTCAAAGTTGAAGCAAGAAGAATGGCAATATTCTTTGCCGCCGAACCCGTGAGTTTTGCAGCTACCTCAAATCCTTCAAGGCTGAGCCTGACGACCTGTTCTGCTGCGTCACCGCCATTGTTCATAGTTGTTTTTCCCTTCTTTGATATTTTGATTTCTGCTTTGCTTCATCTGTAAGAGCCACTTCAAGATTTTGTTTTACAACACCTGACCTCTCGGCAATCTCATCACAGAGCTTGACTTCGTTCCTCAAGATTTTAAGCCTGTCGGAAATTGTCGAAATCTTTGTCTTAATGCCGGACAGCTCATCATCTGTCTTATTCACTTTTCGTTCTTCGTTTCGGAGGTGTGTTCTGTCGGCAGTGAGGACTTTGATTTCTTCTTCGATTTTGCTTTTATACGAAAAAAGCTGCTGGTCTGTACCAATGTGGTTTTGACCGAGCAGCGTGACCTGTGCTGTGAGTTTATCTATCTTCATCAGGTCATCCTTGAAGATATAATGGATGCGGGCAAGGTTTGGTGGTTTCATCTTCGGCAGATAGCCGAGCCTGTAACAGTAATGAAGATACAAGCCATACAGACCACCGACCTTTTTGATTTTGTTCTCTCTTGTCGGCAGGTTATACTGCCTTGGCTTATATGAAGTCTTTTGAAAGCTTCCGAGCCGTAGGGTATCACGATTGGCAAGCAAACGTTCTTTGATTTTATCTGTCGAATATTCCTCGCCGAGTCTGTAAGTGCGTATCGGTTTGTCATCCGTCACCGGAGTAATTGTCCAATACTTTCTGTCGGGAGAGAAGTTTGATTTGTACCCCAAGTCTTTCAAAGCAAGTCGAAGTTCCTCAGAGTTTCTGCATTGTGAGATTGCTTCTTCAAGCGCAGCTCTCGCTCTGTTATACCTCGTCGGCATTCCGGCTTGGTCTTTCTTTGTGAGATACCGTGGAGAGGTTCCAAGCTCAGGTTCAGGATTGTAATAAAGCTTGTACTTTTCACAAAGTGCATCCGCATCGTGTCTGAACTTAAACCAGTTCTTTTCATTCTCCTGAAGCTTTTTGCCATCGACAAAAGAAACAGAATTGATTACGAAGTGGCAATGGAGATGCTGTGTGTTCAAGTGCGTAGTGACAACAATTTGAAAACGCTTTCCCCAAACACGCTGAGCAAACTCCATTCCGATTTTCTGTGCAAGCTCCGGTGTGATGTCCTGTTCCTTAAAACTGAGATAACCGTGATAAGCCTGAACACCGTTTTCTTTCCCAAAGGAAGATTTGACAGTTACAAACTGCTCACGGGCTGTTGAAGAGTTGCAGTTGATGCCCTCGCAGAAAAACTCTTTCTCGGTTTTTTCTTCGTCCTTTGCATAGGCAAGAACATCTTTGAGAGCTTGATAATCTGCATCGGAATATTTTGATTTGGACTTGGTTACTTTCTCCGGGTTCATCGCATAATCAATAACATCTTTTAGTCTGCCGTGGATAGCCCACAGCTTTGTTACTGCCATTTGAGTTCGCTCTTACCCGGACGGAGAAACTCTCGTTCAATATCAGCCTGAAACTTGTGCCAGCGTTCCGCTTCCTTTGCAATCATCGGAGCGTCAATGAAGTTTAAACTGTTTGCTTTGGCAGAGAGCTGATGAATGTTGTTACCGATAGCGGAAAGCTCACGCATTGCATCGTAAAATCTTTCGTCCGGCTTTTCTTTCGGTTCATAACCACGAAGCAGAAAACGAATAAGGGCTGCTTCTGAAAGACAAGCTCTTTTAGATTTCTTCTGCAAATCTTGAGTTTCATCTCGGCTAAACAAAAAGTGCTTTTCAATGGTTCGTTTCATCTTTATCATCCTTTCCTTGAAAATTATTGTCGTACATACGACCTATCTGCAATAGGCTCATCAGCACAACACCGCCGATGCAGCCGAGCATACAACCTATAATGAAAAATACAAGTTCGTGCATAGCGAACTCCTTTCTTTGTCAGCAGGTATCAGGGCGCAGCCTTGACGAGATTAACTGTTTTGGACAAACCTGTCCATAAACAGTATGCTCGTTAAGATAACGCAGACCTTTCAGGCTGCCCCTGATTCCGCAGAATGGTTAGCGTTCTTTGTCCTTAGTTGGACTTACCGGAATGGCTTTTATACCATCGTCAGTTCTGAAAAAGCGTTCTGGGTTCTTAAACATTTTGGCGTATTTATCCGCCATTTCTTTGGGAAGACTGAGAAACTTTTCGCTCTCAATCGGTGCATATGCGATAAAGAAATCTCCGGCTACGATGTCGAGCATCTCGTGGGTCTGACCGTCATAAATAGCACGGTTAAGTGGTAGTCCGGTCATCTTGCCTTCCTCGTTGCAGATGATTGCTGCATCATCCTCAAAGGGCATATATTCCTCAATGTCACCACCGACTACTGCCTGCATTTCTTCAAGAGATGAACCGATTTCAACAAGCTTTGGGCGTTTGTCTGGCTGAATAAGCAGCACGGAAATCTTATCTGTAATTGGTTTTCTTTCGGTTTCCGGACAAAGTGTTTTGTCAAACGCAACCTCTTTGAAACCAAAGTCATCGCAGAAGTAGAAGCCGGGTTCAACGCTGTCGCCATTCTTAACTTCTACCACATCGGACACAGAAAGTGACCTACCGACATAATCCGCAGGGTGGTCAAGGTTAAATTTTCGGTAGATGCTTTCGAGGTTATTACAGTCGATGTCGCCCTCAAAAACCTTGTCGTAAATCTTGCAGTCTACATTAGGACTGTGCTGAAAACGCTCAAGATTTTCAAAGGACATAAAGGCAATACGGTTCGTATCACGCTCCATATTTATCTGATAAATTGCAATATTCATTAGCGTTCATAGCTCCTTTCACGGGTTGGTGTTCTTTCAATCCCCATTTTAAAACAAAGAAAGTCATTGAAATCCTTACCTCTCGTGGCAGGTTCATCAATGACTTCATAACGAGAAGAAAGGACGGCCTGCAATGCTTTCGTTGCAAGTCGTCCTGCTTTATCGTTGTCCAAATGGAGAATGATTTTTGTGATTTGTGGTTTTTCTTTTAGGAATTCTTCGAGGGAAACAGGGACTTTGCTTTCCTCAATTCTATCTCTTGGGGCATACACTCCTGCAAGAGATAAGAGGTTTTCACTCTCATAGTTTTTGCAATCGAGCTTCATCAGCGTGGCATAGGAAAGCAGGTCAATGGCACTTTCAAACAGATGCACACTATCTGCATTTCCTTTAGCCATCCGAAAAGAGTAATGTTTGTCGCTGCCTGTGCAGTCACCCATAATTCTCGAATTGTTGGTTGCACGGTAAGCGGCGTACTTGGGTTCGCCGTTATTATCATTGCCGATAAACACGATGTTGTGATACGGCAGACTCTCAAAAATGATGCCCTCACGCACACACTTATCAATGATGGCGTAATCAACGCCTCTCCCGTAAAGATACTCATAAATTCTATCCGTGGAAGCACTTTTATCCGGGAGCAGGAGCTTCTTTGGTTCATTCTGTTGTTGAGATATGACCGTAGTTGGCAGGACAGACGAGCGTCCCATAATGGTTTCTACTGCTTCTAAAAAGCTGTAATCCTTGACCTTAATGAGATAATCGAGGGCGGATTTCCCGCCAATGCCTCTTGACCACCACATCCATTTGCCATTAGAAATTTTCAAACTGTCGTGGGTTTTCGTTGTGTAGGTGTTGCCTGAAAACCTTACAAGCTCCTGTGGCTCAAAGCATTGAAGATAGGTCAACAGGTCTACTTGTTTTGCCTGACTGATAACATCAGGCGGGATATATGACATTGTGTTTCTCCTCCCAAATTGTGTTCTTCGCAACGCCAATCAAGGTGTATGCCCCTTTATATTCAGCGTATTCTTGTTCTATCCAGCAACTTTCAAGAACATCATCTTTGCAAAGCAATGCAACAATTTCTTCTCTTTTCAGAACAATGTTACAAGCTTTCTTGTAAACCATTCGCATAAAACGAAGCTTTGAAGATTCAAACGGTTTAAGTTCTTTGGGTAAATCCTTATAGCTCAATTCGTACTCTGTCAATTCTGTATAGAGTTTGCGAATCAGCTGTAACATCAAACTATCATTATCTGTCATCATATTTTTTCATCTCTCTTTCTGTCTTTTCTTGAAATCCTCACGGATAATTCTGTTTGCCATACTCTCAGCCGTGTCACGAATATTTTCCATATGGTCGTTCTCACGATTGCGGAACACTTCAAAAATATCTGCAAGCGGACACGGGGATTTGAGCAATGCTCGTGCCTGCTTCTGTGAAATATCCATTTCATCCACTGCAATGATTATGTCTTCTCTCATCGTGTATTCGTAAGTGTGGTTGAGGATTTCGGAGGGTGACTGGCTCAAAAGCCAGTCACGGTATTTGTCCTGCTCCGACATCATTTTTTCGTAAAGTTCTTCTTTGTAATCCATATCGTTTTACCTTTCTCGCTCTTTGGATTTGCGTTCGGGCTGAGCATCGCCCTCGTCAAGGTCGCTGTCAACAAGCTCATTTTCCTTTTTATCAAGGCTCAACAAGATATTGAGTTCGTCAAGCCTTGTAGTTTTGCTTTTCAGTTCTTCTTCTTTGGCAAAGGGTTTCTGAACTTCAAGCTTTGCGGTTTCAAACTGCTTTTCAGTGTTGGCAAGCTCCGCTTTTGCGTTTTCAAGAAGCTCAGGGATACGCTCTATTCGGTTGTCAATTCGGGTAATATTACCGAACACATCATCGCCAAGAGCAACGGTGTGAACAGTGTCACCCTTGATTTTCACCTCGTAGCTGCGGTCTGCCGTGTTGAATGATAGCTCCAAAGTGAAGTCACGATACTCGCCAAGGGGAATAGGGTCAGGTGATGTCATTGACTTACAAGCGTTGATGACGGCTTGTCCTGCTTGCTGTTTTTCAGAATAAGAAACACCCATTACCACCATACCGACAAAGCGGTCATCAGTAGGTTTTGGGTGTTGTTCAAGGCGTATTACATCAAGCTTTAGGTTCTCAATTCGTTCAGAGAGCCTTGCAATTTCTTTCGGATAATACTTGATGATTTTATCCTCCAAACCGTATCTCTCAGTTAAGAAGTTGGACTTGAGGAGCTTGAGTTTCTGCACCTGAATATCCAAATCCATCTTTTCTTTGATATACGGATTGCCTGTTGCAAGCATTTTAATTTCGGCATACGAGAGAGCGGTTTCGTCAATATCCTCCGCAGACCTTACCGGAGATTTGCTGGTCATAATCTGCGAAGCGAACTTCTGCTTACCCTCAACAAGCTGATAGAGATATGAGTCAAAGGTTTCTTCCGTGACATAGCGGTACACGTCAACCTCTGGGTTTTCGTTGCCTTGTCTGACCGTTCTGCCGAGTCTTTGTTCCAAATCTGACGGTCGCCACGGACAATCAATATCGTGGGTGGCGATAATCTTATTCTGAACATTGGTGCCTGCACCCATCTTTGCAGTAGAACCAAGCAGCACACGAACATCGCCCTTGCGGACTTTCTTGAACAGTTCTTGCTTTTTAGTTTCGTTATCTGCATCGTGGATAAAAGCAATCTCGGCTTCGGGAATACCACGAGCTATTAGCTTCTTTCGGATGTCTGTGTAGATGGAAAATGAACCATCATTGTGCGGCGTTGAGAGGTCGCAGAACACAAGCTGCGTTGACCTTTTCGGAGTGGTTTCATCCCACTTCTCAAAGATGTTATCGACACAAGCGTTGATTTTACTGCCGTCCTCATCAGGTAGCATATCGTTCATCATTCGCTGGTCGAGTGCAAGTTTTCTGCCGTCGTTTGTGATTTTCAGCATATTGTCTACGCTTGAATCAACACCGCCACCACGGATTTTCTCGGCTCGTTCCGCAAGAGAAGCAACCATTTCTTTTTGCATTGCGGTAGGCTTCACGGCTATATTGTGGAAGTTTGCTTTCGGCACTGGTAGGTCAAGCATATCCGCCGTTTTGATGTCGGCAACCTCTTTGAACATAGCCATAAGCTCCGGCAAATTGTAAAACCTTGCGAACCTTGTCTTGGCTCGGTAGCCTGTGCCTTCCGGAGTAAGCTCGACTGCTGTTACTGTTTCACCAAAGGTCGAAGCCCACGCATCGAAGTGCTGTAAGTTGTTTCTCTGGAGGGTGTTGTACTGTAAATATCTCTGAATGGTATAGAGTTCCACCATCGAGTTTGAGATAGGAGTGCCTGTCGCAAAGATTGTGCCACGCCCTCCGGTCAGCTCGTCGAGGTATCTGCACTTCATAAAGAGGTCTGAACTTTTCTGTGCCTCCGTCTGTGCGATACCGCCGACATTCCTCATTTTTGTGTAGAGGAAAAGGTTCTTGTAGTAGTGGCTCTCATCAATAAAGAGCCTGTCACAGCCGAGTTCTTCAAAGGTAACGACATCGTCCTTGCGGCTTTGGTCGTTGAGCTTATCGAGCTTCAGCTTGATGTTTTTCTTGCTCTTTTCAAGCTGTTTTACGGAAAAGTTTTTTCCACGGTTTGCTTTTAGGTCAATGATGCCGTTTGTGATTTCTTCAAGCTGCTGTTCAAGAATGGCTCTCTGTCTTTCAATAGACATTGGGATTTTCTCAAACTGCGAGTGTCCGATGATGACAGCATCATAATCGCCCGTAGCAATTCTGCCGCAGAAGCGTTTGCGGTTTTTGGTTTCAAAGTCCTTTTTTGTGGCAACCAAAATATTAGCTGCCGGGTAGAGTTGCAAGAACTCCGAAGCATGAGGTAAGCCGGTCGTGCCGACTCCCTCCCGAACCGTGCGGGCACCTCTCGGCGCACACGGCTCGCCCTTTATCTTTCGTCTTACGATTTAGTCGTTTTATGAATCTCATCATGGCATGACGGACAGACCGCAAGAGTTTTCCTGCGGCGTTGCAGCATCACGCGTTCCCATTCGCACGTTCCCTTTAGGTCTTTTATCCGCTTCACCTGATGCATCTCAAGCTCAGAGCATTCGATGCCGCATAGTTCGCAGCGTTTAGACCTTAATCGGGCGGCGAGGCTGTTGGAACGACTGTACTTCTTGAAAACTTCCTGAATATCGACCTGTCCAAACATTGGAACAGTCTTTTTACGAAAGCCTTCGTGATAAAAAGTTGCCTCCTTAGCCCCTGCCTTTGTCTCATATTGAACTGTAAATTCCCCTTCCTTCACATACCGCTCCTTGACTTTGCTGACAAGGCAGTGGTACTTTGAACCAAAAGTTTTCAGCATACTGTATTTCATTACACTGGAGAATTTGTTCAGCGTTGAGACGTTGCACGCAATGGAATAAAAGTTGTAAAGCCCTCGGATTTCCGAATTGACCTTACGCAGAATTTCAATATCTGGTCTGTTGATGAGCTTACCCCGTGGCATGGCTCTCCATCGTTCCTTCCCGATCGAATCCTTCTTAATCTGCATAGCCTTGTACTCAAGTAGCTTTGCTTCCCATTTCTCGTGTGGCATATAGAGCTTTACAACGCCGTAGTACACGCGCTTTTTCGCTCCATCGCTGCACTTTTTAATATCCTGACTACGTGATACGGTGATGTCGTACCCAAGAAATCTGGCACGTTCCTCGGTATTAGTGACCTTTGTCTTTTCCTCAGATAGTGTCAGGTGCAGCTTTTCACTCAGAAATACGGATAGATTTTGCTTGATATTTTCCGCATCTTCCTTGCTTCCACAGACACCGATAATAAAATCATCGGCGTATCGGACATATTGCAGTCCTTTGAATGTAACTTCTCTCATGGGGCGCATGGGTGTATTCCGCTGTTGCTCCTGTAAGCCCCGAAGCTCTGCCGCTCTTGCTTTCTTTTTCTCCTGACTGAGCGTGTCCCAGACGATGCTGTTTTTCCGCTTTGTCTCAGAGATTTTCCAGCGCAGCTTGCTGTATTCCGGGGTTGTGGTTCGTTTGGCTTTATCAAAACTGGTCTTGTACTCCGCAATGTGCCGGTCTAACTCATTCAGGTAAATATTAGCGAGGATTGGGCTCATTCCTGACCCTTGGGGTGTACCGGAATAGGTTGTGTGGTATTGCCACTGCTCCATATATCCGGCTTTCAGGAATTTCCACATCAGAGATATGAATGCCTCATCTTCTATCCGCCTGCGCAGAATATCAATCAGCACATGATGGTCAAAGCTGTCAAAACAGGCTTTGATGTCGCCTTCGATGAACCATTTTGTTCCAGTGAACGTGTTTTGTATTTTGAGAAGGGCTGTATGACAGCTCCTTTTCGGTCTGAAGCCATGAGAGGTTTCCGAGAAATTGGGTTCGTAAATGCTTTCCAGAATCATTCGGATGACCTCCTGCACAAGCTTGTCGTCCCCGGATGGGATGCCAAGCGGCCGCTTTTTTGCCGGGTTATTTTTCTTGGCAATGTATGTGCGGCGGGCAGGATTTGGTTGGTAGGTATGGTTTTTCAGCGCATTGATGATTTTATCAATGCGCTTCTCACTCATACCGTCGATGGTGGTTCCATCCACTCCCGGTGTCATACTGCCATCGTTTGCATAAATGTTTTTGAAGGCAAGCATGTAAAACTCCGGGTTGTACAAATTCCGATAAATTCGCTGAAATTTGTACATGGGGTCTTTCGACTTCTCGCTAAGACTATTCAATACATCAATTGGATTTCTCATAGTGCCTCACGCACCGTCCTTTCTTATAGTATTGAAGGGGTAAACTGCTTTCCTTCGCCATGTGAGCGGTATTATCCGCATCCGTTTTTACGGCTTTCCCTGTCAATTCAGGGTTCTCAGACTACTATGAAAGCTCTGTGACCATGCCCGCTGGCTGCGGGTTTAGGCCATCCCCGGTGGCATATATCAAAATAGCATTCTGCGTTGTCGGATGTGACGTTCGCCATTTTCCTCCATCCGGAGGCGTTTCGTTTTCGATATCGCAGGAGTGTCCCAATGGGCAAGACTCTCCCGAAAACATTGTGCGTTTCAGCTTATTTCACACAAAGGCACACGATGGGCCCCAACTCTGGCTATCATTCAGGCAATTCAGCTTTCATCCTCATACGCAAATTTTCACCCCCACATAGAACAGCATTTGTAAGCTTTAGGCTGCTCTATGCCCACAGATTTTGTGACGACATGCTATACTCCCCAGTGGATTTCCCCATCTGGATAAGTCGTGGGGTGACAGGTGTTGTGATTCACCATCCTTTCTTGATATCTTTTCCTGCCGCTTGCTAAAGGCGGATTTTGATATATGCCCTTACGGGCGCAACCATTGTTCGGTCAAGTGGTTTGGTACAACAAAAAGGCTCTTGTTACAAAGTCCAAGTCGTTTGGCTTCCATAGCAGCAGCGGTCATCTCGTAGGTTTTGCCAGCCCCAACTGCGTGTGCAAGGAGCGTATTTCCACCGTAAAGGATGTGTGCGACAGCGTTCTTTTGATGCTCTCTGAGGTCAATTTCAGGGTTCATACCGTTAAAGGTAATGTGGCTTCCATCGTACTCACGAGGACGAGTGCTGTTGTACTTTTCGTTGTAGAGTTTTGTGAGCTTTTCTCTGCGTTCAGGGTCAGACCATATCCAATCCTGAAAACCTTGTTTGATAAGTTCCTGCTTGGACTGTGCGATAGCCGTTTCCTTTTTGTTGAGAACAGGCTTTTTGCGACCTTCTTCGTCCTCAACATAATCAAAGATACGGACATCTTTCAAGTTCAGGGTTTCTTCAATAATCTTGTAGGCATTGATTCTGCCTGTGCCGTAGGTGCTGTACGCTTTTACATTAGAACGGTCGTAGGCTTTGCCCTCAATATTCCATTCGGAAGTGAACTGAGAGAAGTGAACTTTGATATTCCACTGTGCATAGCGAGGGGTATCGAGGAACTCAAACATAAACTGCTGAACGATTTCGGGTGGCACCCAAACAGCACCAAGTCTGACAGCAATCTCACTTGCCGACAAATCTTTCGGCTGAACTCTCTCCAAAGCTTCCACATTAACCGTGTAGTCTTCGGGATAAAGTTTTGCCGAGCTTCGTGCAATCGTGAGCTTCTCACGGACATTGCCGGAGAGGTATTCGTCTGCCATTAGATATTTAGAGAAGTTACTGCTCCCGTACTCATACAGAGGATTAAGGAAGATAACGCCTTTCAAGTCAGAGAAGATTTCTTCCTCGGTTTTGTCTGTCAGCTCACACATATACTCCATATCTACCTGAGCTTTTTCGCCCATAGAAACAGCAAGTGCTTCGTTCACGGTATCGCAATGTGTTACCGCTTTATGCGGTTTAATCGTCCTCTTGGAGAACATATCTGCCTTGCGTTCAAGCTCTCCGTCATCACCGATAACTTCAAGTGCAGACAATAGAGAATAGGAACTGTCCTGCGAGAATGCTGAGATATTTGCACGGGAGTTAATCAGTCCGTACTTCTTTGTGAAGCTGTCGTACAGACTGTTCAGTCGTGTTTGCTCTTTCGTGATGTCCTCGTCCGGGAAGTCCTCCGTCTGAAGTTCAATGAGGTTGCGAACACAGTCACGGATGGCAATTAAGCCTTTGATGCGGTTTTCTGCTGTGGCTGATACCTCCACCGGAGTCATCCTTGAGTTTTCACGGAAGTAGATGGCGTCGTTCAAAGTTGTGTAGGAAAAGTTGCGAACTGTGGGGTCAGCAGGTATTGAGTTATCTTCTTCGGCAAGTTCATCGTCAACCTCATAGTCGCTGACTTCGCCGTGGATATTTGCGATAGCATCGTCAAGTTGGCTTGCAAGGTCGGCATTCTCATATGGCTCACAAGTGGCTTCCGGTCCGAAACGACCTGACACCATTTTCATTTCACCGAGAACCATTTCAGGGTGTTCCACAAAGTAGTGGTTCATCTTTATGCCGTCCTCGTTAGTGTCAAGCTGAACCCATTCAGGTTCTATATCAATTATCCTATCTCTTTTCTGCAAGATAAGAATATCCGACACAACCTCAGTTCCGGCGTTTCCCTTGAAGGTGTTATTCGGAAGCCGGATTGCACCGAGCAAATCTGCTCTCTGAGCGATATACTTGCGGACATTGGAGTTTTCCTTGTCCATCGTACCCTTGCTCGTCACAAGAGCCATAACGCCACCGGGACGAAGTTTATCAAGTGACTTTGCAAAAAAGTAATCGTGAATAAGGAAGTTGTTTTTGTCATAGCGTTTGTCGGCAACCTTGAAGTCACCGAAAGGAACATTGCCGACTACTGCATCAAAGAAGCTGTCGGGAAGATTTGCTTCCTCATAGCCCTGTGCCGCAATAGATGATTTCTGATAAAGCTGTTGTGCGATGCCTGCCGAAATAGGGTCAAGCTCCACTCCGTAGAATTTGCTGTCTTTCATTGCTTCTGGCAGCATACCGATAAAGTTACCGATACCGCAGGACGGCTCCAAGACATTGCCCTCACGGAAGCCCATCTGCTCCATTGCTTTATAAATAGCGGATACTACTTCGGGCGGAGTGTAAAAGGCTGTCAGAGTGCTTTCTCTTGCACGGTTGTACTCGTCGGGTGTAAGGACTGTGGAAAGCTCCAGATACTCTGTTGCCCACGAGGAATTGTTCTCATCAAAAGCTTCTGGGATACCGCCCCAACCGACATACTTGGAAAGGATAATCTGCTCGTCAGGAGTGGCAAATCGGTTTTCATCCTGACACTTTTTCAGAAGCTGAATAGCCATAATGTTACGGCGGAAGCGTTCTTTCTTGCCGACTGTTTCAACCTTATTGTTTGCAAGGTCAAAGGTGTGGCGGTCTACCATTGGGATATTCGGGTGAATGTCAAAGCTTTGTGCTTTTCTTGACCGCTTGTTTTC
This sequence comes from Negativicutes bacterium, assembly GCA_009930275.1. Next base: position 11,152 of record RZYP01000009.1, on the reverse strand, counting down.
AAAAGAGGGTTTCAGCGGTTCAGGTTCTTTGTCCATACCGTCACCAAGACGGATGCCCTGATTATACATATCCTCGTAGCTGTCAAAGCCGTTCTGAACTGCCTGTATCTCACGGTAATCCTCAATCGGCATTGTCCCGATGTTGGTTTCAACCGTTTGCTCCGGCTCTCTTGTGGACTGCAAAATATATTCATTTCGCTTGCCAACCTCAAGGGGAGCTATAAGGACATCATAGCCGAGAGAACGAAGCTTTTCGGTGTTTTCATCCAGTCTGTTTGCAGGGATGCCGACAATATCAACACGCTCACCGTTTTCCTCGGTACGCTGTGTAACAGAGAGTTCCAGTTCTATCGAAACATCAACTGCGTCAGCACCCATAACCTCATAGAAGTCGCCCATCTGATAGAAAACAACCGTGTCGGGATTGCGTTCCTTAAGTGCGGAATACTCCTGCCACGGAGAAAGGACAGGCTCTTTTGTTAGTTCGTACAGTGCAGCTCGTGTCTGTTCGGTACAGCCAGTCAAATCGGGTTCGCCGTTAATATTATCCTCGGCTTCCTGAAACCACGGACTGCCCACATCAGCAAGCTCTTGGTCTGCGATGCTGCCAAGTTCATCAAAGAAGTCTTCGGGGTCTGTATTATTGAACACATCTCTGATTTCTTCAAAGGTCAGCGTATTTGTGACATACTGACCTCCGGCTGTGCTGTCGGGATTGTAGTACATCCAATAAACGCTTTCGTTTTCCTTGTTGATGAAGAAAGCGTCTGTGTATGAATTCTCGGCAACAATTTCCTTTAGCTGCTCTCCCGTGTAATCACGAAGGTCGGAATTTATGGGAGTGTCGGTTTTGGCGATTTCTCTTGCTTCAAGCTCTGTGCGAATAATGGTCTGCGGAATTTCAACCTTGAGATGGTCGTTCATCGGGTTTTCCTGCACACGGCGGTCAAACTCGTTTCTGTCCATTTCCTTATTAAACAATGGGTACTGCGTGTCATAGAGCATTACCTTATCGTCATCAAAGGAGAGAATTTCATATTCGTCTGCGCCGATATACACGCTGTCGCCAAGGTGGTAGGTGTATCGTGTCGGTGTTTCAACCTTTTCCTTTTCGGGTGGTGCTGTATTCAGGATTTCTCTGTTTGCATTGCGCTCTGCCATCTCAGCACGGCGTTGTTCTTGTGCTTCAAGCCACTGCGGATACTGTTCTTTTTCTTTGGAATTCAGATAGCGGTCAATAGAAATAAGCTCTCCGATACGCTTTTCTACCTGCGTCCAAGAGAGATTGATATGCGGTTTATCTGAGCCGATGCCCTTTGAAATCTGTATGCCTTTTCCGTCGTGGTTTTCATCAATGCCTGCACCAGTGATAACAGGATAAGAGCCGCCCCAACCATATTCATCTTTCAAGAAGTCGGCGTTTTCCTTATGGGACAGGCTCTTTTGAAACTGCTCATAGATACGCATTTTACCCTCGGAAATACCGCTTCCACGAGTGAGAACTGCGTCGATAATCTCCTGAGAAAAAGAAAAGGCAGAGGTTTTTTCCTCTGCCCGTGTGTCTATTAAGCTCATCTGCCCATCAATTGAGGGCAATGGTTTCATTGTATCCTGAAGCTCTCCCAAAAGTCGCATTGCTTCAAAGTGCTGTGCAATAACACGCCAGTCATAGAAGCTCTGTGCAGTCCTGTTAAGATAACTGCCGTCCCACAAGTGGAGGACATTCTGCATTGTTTTGTATCCGGCACGGTGGTCGTGGTCTTCACCGATAAGGACTTCTGTATAATCGTTATTGAAAATGTTCTTGATATACTCGGTTCTCTCGGCGTTGTCCGGGTGCGTTTCGTAGAAAGCACGGATTTCGGATTTGGAGGCTTTCAGGTGTGGGGTTGTTCCGAGAATTTCTCGGATAGTATCATCGTGTCCGAAGAACGGTAAGCTTTTGTCCTCGTGGTTACGGTCGTAGTATTCTAAGCGAAGATTACTTCCGCCATCACGATTTCCTGAACCCTGTTCCTCAGATTGTTCGACCGTTTCACCCAAGTCATCATATCCGACGCTTTCAGGCTCTCGGTCAAGCCCTCTTTGGCTGACATCTGCTTCATCAGCATTTCTTCCATTTTCGTCGCTCTCTGTTCCACTTCCGACAGATGTTCTGTCATTTTGCACTTCGTCAGAAGATTGTAGTAAAGAACTCTGTGGTTCTCTTTCAGAAACTTGCGGCGCATCTGTGCGTATCGTCCCAGCGTTACCTCCGGCTGCTCCGGCAGGCTCAGGTTCGGAAGATTGTAATCTCCCTGCATCGTGTAACTGATTTCGCTCATTATCAAAACTCCTTTCGGTTTGGTTTTCGACTACATTGTAATCGGGATTTCTGTTTTCGGCAATTATGCGATTTCGGGAAAGTGAAAGAATAGTTCGTGAAACCTCTGCAAGCCCCATTTCCGCAATGTCGCTTGTGGCAAAGCCGATGGCGTTAAGAGTATCTGGGGTAGTGAAATTAACCGCACCACGGAAGTCATCTGCTTCAAAGAAATCCTCGGTATCAACTCCAAGACGGGACATCATCATATATGCCACGCTGTTCGTCACGGTCTGCTTATAGGTCTGCCCAATTTCTTCATCGCTCACGCCATCAAGAAAGCTGCCGTTTGTGGAAACAAGCAGGTCGCCGAGATAGTCTGTGATGTTATCTTCCACAGCGTTCTTTGCTGCACTCATAATGGCAGAACCGAGGTCTTTGCGGTCTTCAAGCTCACCGAAGGTGTTTTCAAGTGAATCAATGACATCCTCGGTGTATTCGTCCTGCATTTCCCAAATAGGGACAGGACGGGCATATCTGCTGCCGTGGGTATCGGATACATCGAAGTAGTGAGTAAGTCGCTGAGTGCTGCGGTTCTCATCTGCAAATACAGCGATACCGTGTGCTCCTTTATTAACCCACCTCCCAAAGCTTTCATTCCATCGCTCTATTTCCAAAACTGCCGTTGCGTCCGGTCGCTGTGCGTAGACAAGCAACTGCTCGTCAAAACGCAGACGGAAGTTATAACAGGCGGAGCGAAGAAAAGCTTCCCAATTTTCAGGAGTAGATACGACTGTTTTGCTTTCTCGGTCATAAAGCTCCAATATGAGGTCAAATTTTCTTGCCATAGGTGGCTACCTCCTTATCTTTCATAGTTTTTGCTTTTATGCTTCGGCTTGACGGGGTTGCCGTCAGCGTCGTAATTTTTCGGGTTTGCGGCTTTTACATTCCAACCAAGCATTGAGCCTGCCAGCATAGCAGCTTCCTGCCGTTTGGATACGCCGAGGTTTTTGTTCATCTGATTGCACATCTCACGGTTTTTGTCCCAGTCGCCAAACTGATGTGTGTAGAGACGGAAGCCCTTCTCATTCTTGTTTATAACAACGATTTCGCCGGAGGACGGAAGCGTGGAATAGCATTTATCGGGAAGTGGTATGCTTATCGGCTCGTAGGTGTTTCCGTTCTGCTCCATTCTTTCGGCAAACTCGCAGATGTGGAACAGATTATTTCCGACCTCAAGGTGGTACTCGTCTATATATCTGCAAGTCGGTTCAATCAGTTCACCGTCCCTTGTTGTGATGATGATTTTCTCGCCATCGGGGATACGGAACAGCTCATTGTAGCTGCTGTCGATGAAGCGAATGCCGTTTTCTGCTTTGTCAAGATGCCTGTCGAGCCAGTCCTTGCGGTAACAATAGCAATAGAGATTATACTCGCCTTTATTCGGGTTCAGGCGCATCATATATGCGTATTTATCCGTGTTGACATGGACGCCGAACTCACGCTCATTGCCCAGACTGTCTTTACCAAAGGACGCTTCATAATGAGAGTAGCAATATTTTGAGAGAGTTGCTCTATCCCTTAAAATTCCGCCTTCTGGACTACGCATTTCACTCATAACATCGTCGAAGTCAACCTTAAATTCTTCTGTGTTCAAATCCTTACGGAAATCATCCCAGTTATGCCAGAACTCATTTCCTGAGCTTCCGAAGTCTGCTCTCATATGCCCGATAAGCCCTGTCTGCATAGAAATCTGCTGACTTTGGCTGTATGTGTAATTGCGTTCATTTGGTTTCATTATTTCAATATCCACTGGTTTCACCTCGCTTGTTCTCTTGATTTGTTTTGTTTCGGAAAGTCCCAACCATAAACCTTGCCGATGTCATCGCCAAGGCGTTTGGTTACTCTCGTTATATCTGAACGGGTAGCAACGCCCAAGTAGATTTTGTCCTGCAAGCGTTCAATCTGTTCAGAAGTTGTGCCGTCCTTAAAGGCACGGTACAAATAGTGGTTGGTGCCATCGTGATGAATAGCGTCGGCTCTCAAATCGCCGAGTTTATCCACATACCACTCGGAATAATCTGTATCAGAGTACAGGCAGTCTTTGATGTTGCCGGATTCAATCATCTTGTAGCCTTGAAAGCGACCATTCCATCTGCCGAGGTCGGCAATAACGATAATCGGCTGTGTTTCCTGAATGTTGAGATTGACACGCTCATCGTCAAGATAGGATGCGTTGGTATCGAGCATTTTCTCATACAGACGGGCTTCGGTAATCTCATCGGGAGCATAGCCATTTTCTGCAAGCTGCTCTTTCAAATCATCACGCCAATCGTCAAGGTAGAGATTGACATTGCTCCAGATAATATGGCGGTCATTCGCTTTCTGTGTTTCCATCGGTAACACCTCCCAAGTAGGAAAACAAGGTCTTGTTTTTGACCTGTTTCTGTAATTCGGTGATTTCTTTCATCTCCGGTACAGTGATACCGGGAATAGAGAGAATGTCCTCAATCTTTAGGTCCTGAAGCTGCTTTTCGGTGTTGCAGCCGACAGAGAACAGTTTTGTGAGGACCTTCATTTTGTTGTTAAGTGCATTTTTATCTGCCATAGTGAGCCTCCTTATCGTTCACGGTCTTTATGGTGCGGTTTCTTTTCGGTAGGTATAGCGTTAAGTCTTTCTTTTGCCCATTCGGGAAGTCTGTCGGGGTTTACTTCTCCCATAACATCGCTTCTTTCAAAGCGAGTTTCTTTCCCATCATAGATATTCTTACAAAAGACTGCACTTCCACGGGAGTTTGCTTCTGCACCGAAGCCACCCTTTACAAGATAGATCTGTCTGTCGGCTCTCTGAAATTCCGAGTAAAGAATACTCGGCTTGATAGCAATGACTTTCCCAACAATGGATTTATCATAGCTGTCGGGAATACAGTCCTCTTTATGGATTACTGTAATCGGGATATTCAGATTGCTAATCTGCTTCTGAACAAGCCCTGCCTGTTTTGAGATACATTCGCCAAATACTTTTGCAATCTCTGCATAGCTGTCACTGGTAAGCACAATGCCATAGCTTGCGAGAATTTCGTTTTTCTCGCAATATGCAACCATATATCGCTCATCAGGATTTGCAGGGTTTTCTCCCAAAACAACCTCTTTATCTCCGATATGAAAAGCATCCGTGATTTCGTAATCGCCAGCCATTCGTTTTTCGGTTTCCATTCAGCTCACCTCGATTACAATGCAAATCCCACCGATATTTAAAGGCTGTGGATTGCGTGAATATTCAGGGAAACAGGACTGCACACGCTGCCTTGCTCTGCGAATGCTTTCAAAGCACGGAAGCCCCAAGCCTTTGTAATTCATCACAACTTCTTCAAAGGGCATATCCCCGGCACGAAGATAACCGAAGCGGTTATAGTAGCGAAGAATGAGAAGCATATCGTCGTAGCGTGAAGCAGGGCAATCCTTGAGTATTTCAAGTACCTTACTCTCTACGGTTCGTAAATGATTCATTCGGTTTCCTCCTTAAAATAGAAAAAGGGCGGACATTTTACTGCCCGCCCTCGGTTTGTGTTTGTCTTATTTCTTCTTGTGGTTTTTGACCTGCAAGAAGATGAAGCCGCCGATAATAAAGGCGACCAATACAATAGCTATGATTGTTTTAGGTTCCATTACTCATTGTCCTCCTTTGTCTTTTTCTTTTTGAAGCCAATAACACCGCATACGGCGATACCGATTGCGGATACTCCGGCAAGTGCAATCCAAAGTGCCGGGTTGCTGTTATCTCCGGTCTTCGGTGTGTCACGGAACTCGTTGTGCATCGTGACAATTGTGGTTGCGTCCACCTTGATGGTTGCCTGCTTGTCAGCAGGAAGCACATAGGAAGCGGATGCACTGTTATTGACCTCAGAAACGGTGTACTCGCCGATACAAAGTCCGGTGGCAAAGATTTCGCCATTCTTATCAGTTACGAAAGTCTTGTCATAACCGCCAATTCCTGTAATGCGGAAGGAGAAGCCCTCGACCTTACCGTCAGAAGATGTCTTGACGATTTTCAGAGAGCCTTTCTGTGCATTGTTGATGAAGCCGACACCTGCCTTGTTCTCAACAGAATAGGTCTTGCCGTTGGCGTCGATGAATACAGAGTAAACGCCTGTATCAAGGACAAAGCCATTCGGTGCTTTGGTTTCCTTTACGAAATACTGCCCGTAAACAAGGTCGTTCATCGTATAGATACCCTTGTCTGTTTCGGTAAGTGTGCCGAGCTTCTCATCGTCCTTATCAAGCTCGCCGTTGCCGTTAGAGTCTTTGTAGACCTCAAATTCTGCTCCTGTGAGCTTGTTTTCGGGATAGTCCGCATCAATCTTTGTCAGAGTGATATTGCCACGGATAAGCGTGTTTTCAATGCTGATTTCTACAACCTGTTCATCCTTTGCAATCGTGACATCGTATACGGTGTCATTCAGAACATAACCCTTCGGCTGTTCAATCTCTCGGATATACCAAGTGCCGTAAGGAATGTTAGCAAAAGAAAAACTACCGTCATCGTTTGATGTGGTAGTCAGGATAGCATTTTCAGTTGTGAACTCGCCGTCATTTGTTTTGAACAGTCCGATAAGTGCACCGCCGAGTCCGTTCCCGTTCTCATCGGTTTTTACACCGGATACTGAGCCGTAGAGCAAATCGTTGTCGATGGCATTGCCGTCGTTTACTGCGAGTGTGACCTTGGCTGTTTCCTGTCCGGCATAGTCAAAGACTACCGGGAACTGCTTATCCGAGAGCAGATAATGACTGTCGGTAGCAAGTTCCTTGACATAGTAGCTGCCGAAAGGAAGGTCTGTCTTAAAGGTTGCTTTGCCGTTCTCATCAGGACTAATCATTTCAATCAGTCCGTCCTTCGGAATAGAAGTGCCGCTTGTAGAAACAAGCTCATCTGCTGCGAAGATACCAAAGGATACATTTTTTACTTCGCCGTTAGCACCGATGCTGAACAAATTGTTGGTTTCCATTGCTTTTTCAAGGCCGATTTCAACCTTCTGACGCTCGTTTACAAAGCTTGTGCCAGTTTCGGTAACAGCTACATTCTGTCCAGCGTAAACGAGTGTAACAGTATGAACTTCATCGTTCAAAATCATTCCATAAGGTGCGGTGATTTCCTTAACCTCATAACTGCCGAGATAGAGTTCTTTGCTCTTAGCAAGCCCATCTTTATCGGTTGTCACAGTTTCCACCACTTCGCCCTTGGCTACTCTGAGTGTGCCGTCAGGAGTGATAATCTCTTCTGCTGCACGGATTTCATATACTGCACCGGGAAGACCTGCAATCTGATACAGTGGCTGATAGATTGTGTTTTCGCCCTCTGCACCGCTTACGGATACGCCAAAGAATACTTCACCGGATTTCTCAATGGAGATAGTACCTTTCTGTGCCATATTGGGTTTATCCACTTTAATCACAGTAACACCGCTTTCTTCAGTGGAGTTTTCCTCTGTAATATCAAAGGACACGGGAGTTCCGTCAAGCACATAGCCATAAGGAGCCTGAACCTCAACAAGGGAGTAGCCCTTGCCGTAAGGCAGTTTCTCAGATGTTACAAGAGAACCGCCCACATCCGTATAGAAGGTGTCGATGGTAGTAACAGTAGGATAGGTGAATGTCATTGTTACAAGATTGCCGTCAGGGTCATAAATCTGGAAGCCTGCACCTGCATACGGAATTGTTTTTCCTGTTTCGGCATCCACCTTGACGATGTTAATATAACTTTCAAAGTTTGCGTTGTTGATAAGGTAGCGATAGGTTGCACCGTTCTGCGAAATGAATACATCAAAATCGCCCATAAGTTCTCGACCTTCCCATCCGGAAGTCTGGCGAACGGTGTAGATACCATACGGCATATCCTTTGTTTGAGCAAAGCCGTTTTCATCACAAACGAGATAATCTTTTTCGTCTGCGTATGCGTTTTCATAGCTTCCGGCAGATTTGAGCCAAATTGCAAATTCAGCACCTTCTTCGGGAGTTTCAATTTGTGTATCTCCGTTATCTGTGTGCTTGATGATGGCGATATTGCCTTTGATGACCTGCTCGCTTACATCATTTGCAGTCTGATTATGCTCGATTGTGTAGAGTTCAGGCTCTGCACCGACCTTGTGAATCGTCGCATCAAGCAAATAACCCTCACTTGGAGCAATCTCACGGACAGTCCAGTCGTAATCACAGACATATTCTTTAGTAGTGAACTGACCGTTTTCATCGGTGAAGTAGCTGTCAATAAGAGTTTCGCCTTTGTAGATACCGTACTGTGCTCCTGCAAGAGTAGCGTTACCCTGCGGAAGCCCTTTTTCGATATCGCTCTTAGTTACGGTAACGGTAAACTTCTTGAGAATATTATTAAATGTGCGTGTAGTAACAGCTTTCCACTCAACAGGAGCAGTCTGATTGTCGGGCACGACATAGCGGATAGCCGTATCCACTTCCTCAATGGTATAGGGAGTGCTGCCGCTGATAAGGACATCTTTGAAAGTGGCTGTGCCGGATGCGTCTGTAACGGCATATTCATCCACCGCAATACCGGAGAGTGAAGTGCCGAACAGATGGAAGGTAATGCCCTCAACGAGCTTGTCCTCTGAATTTTTGATTACGCTCAAATCACCACGCTTCAAAATGTTATTGAAGTTTACGGTGGAAACCTGACCGCTGACAACAGTTACTCGGCGAACTTCCTGTGGTTCGTATTTATCTACGGCAAGTTCTGTAACCGTGTAAACACCGGGTACAAGGTTATCAATCTGCATTTCGCCCTTACTATTGGTTTTGACTGTCTGATTAACGCCATTGCCTGTGATGGTAAAGGAGATGTTATCAACCTTTCCGTCTTCACTGGTCTTGACAATCTTGGCAGAACCGAAGCTCACCTTGATATTTACAAAGCCTTTAACTGGGTCGTTTACCGACTGCGTGTAGGTTACAAGGTCTTGAACACCATAGCCGGGAACATATTTACCATCCGACCAAGTGATAATACCCTTACGCTGAGAGCTTTTCTTTTCGGCTGTAATTCTCAAGCCGTCAGCAGGGGCAGTCTTCGCCGTAATGGTAAGCATATTACCGCTGACAGAGAAAGAAACATCCGGCTGAGAGCAGCTAAAGCTGTAATTGCCCAGAACATTGTTTGTATCGGTAAGTGTGGTTGTGTAGGCAGAGCCGTTCCAGTCAAGCTCGACTGTCTGTGCCTTGCCTGTTGACTTTGCCATAAAGCTCGGAACCTTGGTGTGGTTCTGAACATTAGCGACAATCTGATTGTAGTAGCTCATAATTTTGCTATACAGAGGATGGTTTGTACTAAGCTGGTCGAGAATAGCGTTGTAACCGCCGGGGCTGACGTGATTGAAGTTTTCATCACGCTCACCGACTACCGTTTCCCAAATAAGGAACTGCGTTGCTCGTGCCTGAGCAAGCAAGTCGCCGCCACTGTTCTGACTGCGCCAGTCGGTACTGATAGTACCCGTATGGCCGTACTGCATAATTCGACCGACAAACAGCTTGATGTCGTCGGGACTGATGGTGTGATTGTAGGACGAGGGGTAATTGTCCCAATAGTTCTCGTCACGGTCTGTCAGCTTATTACCTGTTTGAAGCGGTGTGCCGGGTTCAATACAGTAGCAAATATTTCCTGTGTAAGAACCTACGCCGTAAACGAGGGTGTAATCGGTAGCACCTGCACTCCAACCGTTCATAAAGCTTAGACTTCCGTGTCCCCAAGTGCCGTTGTAGTTGTTATCTCCGTCACGGGGGAAACCAATCATAACGGCTGTGGACTCCGTGCCTGCGGCAAAAGCCGTAGTACCTCCGAAACCCACAAGCGTTGTAAAGCACATCAGAAATGCAAGCATTGCCGATGCGCCTCGCTTGAAAATGTTCTTTTTCATTGTTTGTTTGACCTCCTTGAAAATAGAAAACGCACCGTGTTTTTTCACGATGCGTTCCTTTTGGTATTAAGTTTTTGTTGTTATGCGTAGCCGATATACAAATCATAGTTGCTGTTTCCCGTACTCTCTGCCCAAATCCAAACATCTGTGATGTCTTCATCATTGGCATAGCGGTTTATTCGGCTGATGATATTGCTTTCGGTGCTTGTGCAATTTGCTCCTGCACTGATAGGGTTGTCCCAACACTCTGTCGCCGAGCTGTCCAAGTTCAGCCCCTTGCTCTGGGCATAGCTTTGAGCGTATGACACCCAATAACCAATGTTGAAAGCTGGTTGCTGTGTAGGTTCGGGTGTAGGTTCAGGCGTTGGTTCTTCAGTCGGCTTTAGTGTAGGCTTTTCAGTCGGCTGTGGCTTAACGGGTTCAGGGGTTGGTTCCTGAGTTGGCTGTGGCTTTTGTTCAGGCGAAATATCTGCTTGAGGTTGAGCCGTAGAACTCGGTTTTGATTGTGTCTGCGTTTGTGTTGCGGGACTGCTTACGCTTTCGGATGCTGCCGAAGCCTGAATACTTGTGTCGCTTTCTTCCGCATCCGAGCGAACATCAGCAGTTTTTTTCTGCCACCTGCGAATCACTTGTACTTTCCGGTTGGGAACTACTCTCATTTTCTTTACTTTCCGAAAAAGAAAATGTCGTATCGGGTTTACTTGAAACTCCTGTGTCACTATGCGTTCCTGCACTGCAAGCTGACAACAAAACCATCGCTGCAAGCATAATCAAAAGTGCTGTTATTCGTGTTTTCACTTGTATCACTCCTTCGTTTTTGTTGGCTTCAGTTTAGAACAGAAATGCCTTTAAGACAAAGGTGCGATTTTGAAGTGCAATCTTTTAGGTTAGCACGGATTTCTTTGCTTTGAAATTCTGCGATGCTTTT
>RZYP01000231.1 GCA_009930275.1 Negativicutes bacterium | reverse complement strand
TTCCTTATCTCGGCTATTATTTCTTTTGCCCTCTCCGCATCTGTATGTGGCATTATCAGCGCGAATTCATCTCCCCCGATCCTTGCGGCGATGCCGTTGCCCCCCGAGGCTTTCTTAAATGCGGCGGCTGCTTCTACGAGGAGATTGTCTCCTGCTGCGTGGCCGAAAATGTCATTTGTCAGCTTAAGTCCGTTAAGGTCTCCAAAAATGACCGATATAGGAAGATTCTCTTCAGTATCAATAACGGGGGTCTGCTCCTCGAAGAACAGCCTGTTGCCGATGTCGGTAAGAGGGTCGTGGTAAGTAAGATAATTTATGTGATCTTCACTTTTTTTGCGCTCTGTGTTGTCCATGAACGTTACGACTGCGCCGACAAGGATCCCGTCCCTGTGCTGGGGGTATGATGAATACCTGACATCGAAGCTTGTCCCGTCCTTGCGCCAGAAGATCTCATCTTCAACAATAGCAATTTTTCCTTCTCTGAATGACTTCATGATTTTGCACTCCGTCACAGGGAAATTAGTACCGTCTAGTTTTGTGTGGTGTATCATGTCATGCATGTTCTTGCCAAGGAGTTCGTCCTGAGCAGTATAGCCAAGCATACTTAGGCCACTCTTGTTGCAGAAGGTGCACCTTCCCTCAGTGTCCATTCCGTATATTCCCTCAGCAGTCGAATCAAGTATCAATTTCAGCTGTCCCCTGCTTTCCTGAAGGATCGAATTGGTATCTTCCAAATCCTCAGTTCTCTTTTTTACCTTGCTTTCAAGGTCTTCCACAAGGCTGCTGATCGTAGCTGCCAGCATATTGAAAGTCGATGCAAGCTTTCCGATCTCGTCTTCCCTGAATATTTTTGCTCTCTCGTCAAAACTGCCGTCAGTAAATTTTTTCGTGCTGAGGTTTAGGCTCTCCAGAGGCTTAAGGAGATTGCCAACATAGCTCATGTAAAGGAGTGATAAAGTCAACATAATTATTGTTGAAAAAATGATCGTCAATCTGATAGTTTCATAAATGTCCCGGGTAAGTATTGCATCGGGGATGGATGTTATAAGCAGCATATCTACACCTGTCGTTTTGAATTCAGAGATGTTTATATGGCTGCTCTCTCCATTTGCTGTTATGTGATCTTCTTTATTGTTTACCAGGTAATTTTTATAGCCCTGTATGATACTGCTGTTTTTGATTTCATTTATATGGGTCCTCTTTAACGTACCGTTGACATCAACATTAAAATTAGGAATATTAAGGGAATTGGCAACGAGCTCTTCTGAATTTTTGTCAACGATGACTGCGGCTGCCCCGTTTTGCTTAACTATGTTGTTTAGATAATTGTCCATCCTTGAAAGCGTTATATGTGTGCCAAGAACTCCAAAAAGCGAGCCTTTTCCGTCATAGACGGGAGTACCTACAGATACTGTAAGGTCATCCATAATAAAATGCTTATAAAGAGGAGAGAAGGATGTTTTGTTGTTCTCTTTTGCAACTTTGTACCATGGTCTGGTGCGGGGGTCGAAGAGTCCTGTTTCAACAACAAGGTCGCCTGCGGTCATATCTTCCCTGACTTTATAATATCTTGATTTACCGCCCGTTTCTGAATTGTTTTTCATTATTTCAACAACATTGTCTTTGTTTCTTCGCGCACCGTAATATTCGCCTTTTTCAGTGCCCAAACTGATGCTGTATATAGGAGTGCTTCCATGTGTACTTAGGAGACCAACAAAAAACTTGTCTCTGACTGTTTCATTATTAAAATCCATCACGCCGTTTTTGATCTGCTGTTCTGTTACTTCGTTAATGTACTGAGGCAGTTTTATAAGTCCGTCAAACTCGATGGATATCGTTTGGTTCATGTCTTTAGCTATGGTGGAAAGTATTTCATCGGAGGTGCTGATCCAGTTCGAGAAAAGAACGTAGAAAACGATGGCAAAGGTTACGAGTGTTGTCGTAATGTATATTGTCATAATATTTCTCTTGATCGAACTACGATCCAGGAATTTCACAGCAGACCACCCCATTTTCAGTAATATAAAATAAATATTGATTACTCAACTTTCCCACCCCTTGCTAATAGTGGATTCAATACCTCTGATTTTCGTCTCCTCTGCATGTTGTTTAACATAGGACCAGTGGCTCTAAATTATTGGAGTCACTGGATTCCCGATCTCGGAACGCACTCGAAATGGTTCGAATGCTATTGTGTTTTTATATGTTTCCTTAACAGGAAACAGCATTCTCCCGATCAAAAGCATGCGGGAAAGACGGTGGGCTAGTTGAGTTAAATATGAAAAACCTTACAAATATTGAAAGCATGATGTCGGTAGTTGAGCTGTATTGTGCTGATGCAAAATAAATTTCAGAAAACATGGCAACAACGATTCATTTTACAATATCTACCTTGCATTGAATATAGTATGATCAGAATTTTTTTAGCAATTAATTTTATTTCTGACAATATTTTATTTCACTGTCATGAAAGATATAAAAATGCCAGAGGTAGTCTGACCCTGGCATTTTAATGTTTTGTTGAACTATGGGATTTATTGGGCTGCCTGATGTTTTTCAGTAATTTAAAAAAATTTTATTTTCCGCACTCATCGTGGTGCGAATGCTCATGGCAGACTGAACCTGTAGATTTAAGTTCTCCGGCAAGATATGATTTTGCTGCTTCTTCTGAAGGGCCTGCC
>RZYP01000230.1 GCA_009930275.1 Negativicutes bacterium | reverse complement strand
CTCAAAGATTTTCGGACAGGTACAGGCTTCCGCTTGCCCATACCGTTCACTCTTTTGACTCGCTTTACGATAATACCGATGAAATCTCTGCCTGTCCGAAGTATCTTTATGCTCCGCCAATTGCGGATCGTATAAAAAGCATGTTGTATCAACAGAATGATGAAATGATAATAACAGCTGCGATCGGCGCAAGCTATGAAAAAAAAAGATGGCCGGTGAAAAACTGGATCGTCTTTTGCAAGACTGCGGCAATTTCGGGGTATTCCCTCTATCTTACCGGCAACGGACCTGAAGAAGAAAAAAATGCCAGAATAATTGCTGATTCAGTAGGGAATAACAATCTGAAGAATTTAGTCGGAAAACTGTCGATCACTGAGCTTGTGCAGGTCATTGACAACAGTTGTGTTACTGTCTCGGGAGATACGGGAGCCATCCATATCGCCAGAGCTCTAGGAAAAAAGACGATAGCGATGTTTGGACCTTCATCAATAAGCGATGTTTCATATGTTGAAAGCTTAAAAAACGTTTTTTATTGTGATTGCCCCGATAAAGGATGCCATAACTTTGAATGCAGCAAACCATGTATGGATACTATTTCTCCAATTGATGTTTATGACTGTCTGTCTAATTTAAAATAAATTTCGATACCAGAGTTGCTGTTATAATATATTTATTTTCATATAAATAATGTCCAGTTTTTTATTCCTCTTTGTTAAATTTGGTGATCGGAGTGATGGTCCGTGGACCGGTCGAAAACTTTTTTGGATCATTTGCCATTAAAAACATACAGACGCATTCAAAGCTTTTGTAATGGTGGCTTTAATAAAGGCAAGATTTTGCTTTTCGGTGATTATATGCTGGACCATTACGTTTACGGATGTGTTGAAAGGATTTCTCCGGAAGCGCCTGTTCCCGTTGTAAAATTCCAGGAAGAAAAGTTTGTGCCGGGTGGAGCAGGGAACGTTATAGCCAATTTGGTGGGGCTTGGCATAAGTGTTTGTGCGTTAGGAAGATTAGGTACAGACATTTACGGGAAAAAATTGAAAGATATCTTTGACGACATGGGAGTAGATACTTCTTATTTATACAACCTTGGCAATACTACTCTTAAAACCAGAATAATAGGTGATAAAAGGCAGCAGATGTTAAGGTTAGACAATGACATAATTGTGAGCCCATCAGAGAAAGAGATCGGGAACATTGAAACAAACTTAATTAAGATGATCCAAAAAGAGAGAATAAGCTGTCTTTTAATATCAGATTATGCAAAAGGTTTTTGCTCCGATGAGCTATGCGTCAGATCGATCAAAATATGCAGGGAAAACAATATCCCTGTTTTTATAGATCCGAAAAAAAATAATTGGAACAGCTACAGCGGCGCTTTTTTGATAACTCCGAATATTAAGGAATTAAGTTCCGCAGCTGGAAATTTTGTAGTCAATGAAGATGATGAAATTGAAAAAAATGCTAAGGCTGTTATTTCAAAATATGAAATCGACAATATCCTTGTAACACGTTCTGAAATGGGGGCCTCGTTAATAAGCAAAAGTTCGGTCGAACATGAAAGAGCATCTGCGGTAGAGGTCTATGATGTATCAGGTGCCGGAGATACGATGATATCTGCTGTGGCAGCCTTTTTTACAAGCGGTGCAGAAATCTCCGAGAGCGTAAGGATAGCTAACCTTGCTTCTCAGATAGTGGTAGGCAAATTGGGAACTTATCCCATAAAAAAAGAAGATCTGATGGATTTTGCAGATCAGTCTGTTACTTGCCAGACGACTGAAAAAGATGTGCACAGCAGGAAAGTGCGGACAAAATCGGCAAATTTCACGCAGGCCGAAGAAATTTGTAAAAAATTAAAAGAAATGGGAAAAAAGATAGTCTTCACAAACGGGTGCTTTGATATACTGCATGCCGGTCACGTAAAACTGCTGGCCAAAGCCAAAGGATTTGGCGATTATCTGATAGTGGGACTCAACTCGGATGAATCTGTCAAAAGACTTAAAGGAAATGACAGGCCGATAAACGATCAGGAATCTAGGATCAAATTATTGGAAGCAATGGAGGCAGTTGATCTGGTCGTTTTATTCGATCAGGATACTCCGGAGGAATTAATAAAATTGACAGGACCTGACGTTTTGGTCAAGGGTGGGGATTACCGAAAAGAGGACGTCGTAGGGGCAGGATTTGTGAAGTCTGTGATCATTGTGCCGCTCGAAAAGGGTTTTTCGACAACCGGAATTATCAATAAAATTGGTTGTGATGAAGATAAGTAAAAATAAATATATTATCCTTGACCGTGACGGTACCTTGATCGAAGAGAAAAACTATCTTCATGACCCTGATCAAGTGTCACTTTTACCGGGAGTTATTGAGGGATTAAAAAAACTTGCTTCAGCAGGATATAAATTTATTGTGCTTACAAATCAATCGGGGATCGGACGCGGTTATTTCACAGAGTCAGATATGTTTGCTGTCAACGAGAGGCTATCCTTTATCCTTTCAAGCGAAGGGATAGAAATCACAAAGTTTTACTATTGTCCTCATAAGCCTGAAGAGGGATGCAGGTGCAGAAAGCCCAAGCCCGGTATGGTGCAGCAGGCTTGTTGGGAACTCGGATTAACTATCGAAGACATAGGTTATGTAATTGGCGATAAAATGAGCGATGTAGAACTTGCAGACAACAT
>RZYP01000229.1 GCA_009930275.1 Negativicutes bacterium | reverse complement strand
AGAAAAAATTGAATTGGGTGATATAGTAGTCAACAATGCCGCTGTGCGTCTGGATGGTGCTTCTCGCCACTATGCTCCTATAGAATTTCCGGCAGTTGCTTCTTTGGAATTGACAAATGAGCTTGTGAGGGCCGCTAGAGAAGTCGATGTGCCTTATCATGTTGGCATTTCTGTCTCATCTGACACCTTTTGGCCTGGTCAGGAAAGGTATGATAGTTTTACCGGCTACGTGCCAAGGAAGTTTCAAGGTTCTTTAAATGAATGGAAAGCGTTGGGAGCATGTAACTACGAAATGGAGACAGCAACTTTGTTTGTTGTAGCACAAAGCATGGGCTTATCGGCAGCATCAATTTGTGGCGTTGTAGCACAAAGATTAAAGAGTGAGCATGTTGCTTCGCCGGAAACCTATCAATTGGCATCAGGCAGATTCATGAAGGTTGTGAAGCAGGCCTTGGTTAATCTTATTTGTAAAAGGAAGTGATTTTATGAGCCGAGCAATTATATTGTTATTGGATTCGTTTGGCGTTGGCTACACTGAGGATGCTGCGAGATTTGGCGACCTTGGTGCAGATACATTGGGACATATCAATGAATGGTGCGGCGAAAATAGAAAAGATGCAGAGGGGAAAGCGAGTTATTTGCTTTTGCCAAATCTGGACGAATTAGGATTGGGTGCCGCCGCCTGTGCCAGCAGAGGGGAAAAGCTGAGATATCCTTTGAGTCAGGAAAGCAAGCCTCTGGCAGGAGCCTGCGGGTTTGCAGCTCCGATTAGCAAAGGCAAGGATACCCTGAGCGGACACTGGGAAATGATGGGAGTACCTGTGGAATTTGAGTGGGGATATTTTTCTGAAAAAGAGAACAGTTTCCCCAAGGAGTTAATAGCAAGGATTGTGGAGGAGGGGAAAATTCCAGGCATCTTGGGTGGTAAACATGCCTCCGGCACGGAGATAATCAAAGAGTTCGGCGAGGAACATTGCAGAACAGGCATGCCAATAGTATATACATCCGCAGATAGCGTTCTGCAGATTGCTGCTCATGAGGAGTATTTTGGCCTTGAGCGTCTATATTCTTTATGCCAAGTGGCATTTAAACTGGTCCAACCATATCATATAGCCCGTGTAATTGCCCGGCCTTTTACTGGAGAGCATGCTGCAGATTACGTTCGTACCGGCAATCGCCACGATTATGCTGTCCCGGCACCTGGAAATACTTTGCTGGATAAAGTGTATGAGAGTGGTGGTGAAGTTCATACCGTCGGGAAAATCGCTGATATTTTTGCTCATCGCGGGATCAGCAGGCATTATCCGGCAACGGGGTTGCCAGCTTTGTTTGATGCGACCCTAAGAGCAGTAAATGAGGCAAAAGATAATAGCCTTATTTTCACTAATTTCGTTGACTTCGATTCTTCTTATGGCCATAGAAGGGACGTTGCCGGTTATGCGGCAGGTCTGGAGTATATTGACAAACGATTGCCTGACCTTCTGAAAATAATGAGAATGAACGATCTGGGTCTGGTAACGGCAGATCACGGTTGCGATCCGACCTGGACCGGCAGTGACCATACGAGGGAGAAAATACCCGCCTTATTTTTTGGAAAGCAGGTAAAACCGCAACTTTTGCAGCCTATGAAAACTTTTTCAGATTTGGGCCAGACTTTAGCAGTTTATCTTAACTTGTCGCTGGAAAACGGAACAGCTCAACCGATTTTCTTATAAAGGAGGTATTAACCGTGAAAAAGAGATTTTTGCTTAATCTATGTTTGGCTTTTGTTTGCTTTTTTGCTATTAGTTTTAAGGCAGAGGCGGCTTTTGATTATAAACCTGTTGCCTTTGTCCTGCTTGACTATTCGGAAAGCGCAACAGAAGAAGATTTTTTATCATGGCGAGAACAAGTAAGACAAGCGTATCATGTCCCGTATTATGAAATTATCAAGAGTTACGAACCAACGGAAACCGCTTTAAGGGTTATTCGCGAAAGCGGCAGTTCAACTTCTAAATTAGAAAAAGCAACTTTGCAAAAAATTGCAAAAGAGGTACCTGCGAAGGTTGTTGTTATTCTTTGCGTCAACCGGATGGAAGAGAGACTTTTGCACTCATGGAGTTTTTACAGTCATGATGAAGGTGATCTCCTCCAGCAGGTTATTGTTTCAGCTGATATGTATGTTTATAAAGAGGAAAATGATAAGATGCTGAAAAAGAAACTGCGTTATTTTGAAACGGAAGATATCCCGATCAGCACACCGGCCAGTGATGTGATAAAATATGAATTACGAAGAATAGTCAACACTATGGAAGGCAGAGAGCAAATTTAGAGAAAAAACTAAATATAGTGCAAATTTACCGCAAAAATAAAAAAACATACCACATATTGTAAAACAACTTGACAGTCATATCAATCTATCGTATCATTTAGGAGTAGTAATTATTGGTGCGGAGGTTGATAACTATGGTATTTGAAATGAAGGGCGTGCAAGTTAATTGCTGTGACGGTATCACAGAGCAGGAGGCGTCTTTGTATGTAGGCGAACAGTTGCAGGTTATGCCACATAAGACTTTGCTTGCGGTTGACTTATCTTTAGAGGGTGAAGACGTGTTGGTAAAACCGCACTATGATAGTATTGTGAGAGTTCGTCGTATTACAGGATATTTAAGTACGCTGCCGCGGTTTAACGACGCAAAGAAAAAAGAAGTAGCAGACAG
>RZYP01000228.1 GCA_009930275.1 Negativicutes bacterium | reverse complement strand
GTATAATTAATAAAGGTTATTAGTTTTAAGGAGGATATACAGATGTTTAACGGAATGGGCGGCAACATGGGCAATATGCAGGGAATGATGAAAAAAGTACAGAAGATGCAGGCCGATATGGCGAAACTGCAAGAAGAACTTAAAACACGTACTGTGGAAACAACCGTCGGCGGCGGTGCTTTGACTATAGTTGTAAATGGGAAAAAAGAAGTAGAAAGCATTAAGATCAAGCCGGAAGTGCTTGACCCTGAAGATGTTGAACTGCTCCAGGACATGATCGTTTCTGCTGTTAATGAGGGCATGCGTCAAATTGACGAGATGACGGAACGCGAGATGAGCAAGATCACGGGCGGGCTGAAGCTGCCGGGGATGTAATTATTGATAAAAGAGGAAAATTATGCGAATGATTAAACCCATGGCTGATCTTTATGAGCAGCTGAGGCGATTGCCGGGCATAGGCTCAAAGACGGCTTTGCGTCTGGCATATCACATTATTGACAGACCGGAAAACGAGGTAAGAAAATTGGCGGGTGCCTTGATTGCGGCGAAGCAGCAAATAAGGCTCTGTTCAGTCTGCTACAATCTTTCTGATGGCGAAACGTGTGAAATATGCTCCCGTAAAGAGCGGGACAGTTCCATAATCTGTGTTGTTGAGCAGCCTCAGGATTTGATGGCTATGGAACGCAGCCGTGGTTACAAAGGTGTTTATCACGTTCTGCATGGTGTTTTATCGCCGCTAGACGGTATCGGACCAGACAACATAAGAATAAGGGAACTAATTTTGCGCTTGCAGCAGTCACAGGTCAAAGAAGTGATAATAGCAACTAACTCCGATGTGGAGGGTGAAGCGACTGCGGTTTATCTGTCACAGCTTTTAAAACCAATAGGGGTGACCGTGAGCCGTATTGCCCACGGGCTCCCTGTTGGTGGAGACTTAGAATATGCTGATGAAATGACGCTCGCCAGAGCTTTGGAGAATAGAAGGAACATGTAGGAGGTGGTATGAAATGTCAGGGTTTGAAATATTTGTGCCCTATATTGCCGCTGTAGTAGCTTTGCTGCTTTTGGTAAAACTTTTCTCACTGCCTTTCAAGCTGGTTTGGAATGGTATTATGGGCGGGGCAGCCTTGTGGGTCATTAATTTAGTGGGCGCGGCTTTTTCTTTCCATATAAATATAACCGTTGTGAAGGCTCTTGTTGCCGGCTTTTTCGGGGTGCCGGGCGTGGTAGCGATTGCGCTTTGGGAAATGTTCGCATGAAAAGTTAGATGCATTGACGTCTGCTCATTATTATTATGAGCAGGCGTTTTTATAATATTTAAGGCAATTTCCGCGGTAATAACCAATGATTATTTGACGGAGTATGGCAGGAAATGACTGAATTAAACAGAAAATAGTATTATAGAATGGAGGGGGATAGCCATGAATCTTCCGTGTGAGGGAAAGCTATGTAAATATGTGCAGGCAATGTTGGGCCGAAGACCTGCTGGCATAGATAAAGCCGACAGACCAGCAGAAGCAGCCGTATTGCTGCCGCTGGTTGAGAAAGATGGTAAGCTGGGCGTATTGTTTGAGGTCAGATCCAAATCTTTATCCTGGCAGCCAGGGGAGGTTTGCTTTCCAGGCGGTAAGAAGGATCGAGACGACTGTTCCTTAAACGACACGGCTATCAGGGAAAGTTGTGAAGAACTTAATTTGACGCCGGAAGATATTGTTATCTGCGGAGAATTGGATTTTTTGGTCACTCACCTTGGCCCGATAGTGCATCCTTTTATGGGCGTTATCGACGATTTGTCGAAGGTGCGGCCAAGCTGTGCGGAAGTAAGCGAGGTTTTTGTCGTGCCGCTTGAGGAATTATTGAAACAAAATCCGCGCAAAGTCCATATGGAACTTGCCAACAGGGCAACTGACGACTTCCCTTTTGATTTGCTGCCTCGACATCCTCGCGGCTGGCTGCAGCGCAAGGGATATGATGTTTATTTTTATGTATACGAGGAACATGTTATTTGGGGATTAACGGCCAGAATTCTCTACAGTTTTTTACGTAGATTGAAAAAAGAATTGCCAGAAAATTTTTTTGACGATTGAATTTAATTTTTGTATAATTATTGGATTAAAGCCCAGAAGAATAGAGGAGACATACAAATGAAGTTTGGCAAAAAAGCCATTGCTATTGCCATGGCATTGATTTTAGCACTTGGCTATTTGATTTATGAATATGTTCATGATGGCCCATTTTTTGGCGGAATAGCGCTGGATTCTCTTACGCGTGCCGACCGGCTGGCCTTGAAAAAAAACATAGTGGTAATGGGCGTCGATGAGCGAAATACGGATGCGGGGCGCTCAGATACGCTTTTTGTAGTTATGCTTGATCCCAAGAACAACAATGTCTCGCTGCTCTCGATACCACGTGATACGATGGTGAAGGTTTCGGGTCGCGGTTGGGACAAAATTAATCATGCCTTTGCTTACGGCGGGCATAAATTAACGCAACAGACAGTGGAGGAATTCTTAGGCATCCAGATTAATAACTATGTCGTAGTTGATTTCAGCGGTTTCAAAGATTTAGTCAATGCCATAGGCGGCATTGACATTAATGTTGAAAAGGACATGTATTATGAAGATCCTTATGACAATTTGGTGATTGACCTCCAGCAAGGAAGGCAGCATCTGGATGGCGAAAAGGCTATCCAATATGTGCGCTACCGC
>RZYP01000227.1 GCA_009930275.1 Negativicutes bacterium | reverse complement strand
TGGTTTTGTTGTCATTAGCTTATATAACATGGTGTCTTTAGGGAATTTATCTATAAATGGAACAATAGTATTTCCGAAGAATAATAGTCCCTCACCTGCTGTAAATGGTAAAATAAAGTATACCAATTTAAGACACTTGAAGGTTGCCAGTTTCTGCCAGAAAGTATACCACTTACTGCCGGAAAGGGAACCACTTTTCATCTGTTGTGTGATAACCTCTTAGATATATGACATATCAAGGAGGCATAATAATCAGATGAAGGAGTTAAAGATGTATAGCAAAATTAAACAACTGGAACAGAAAGGGTTTACCGAGAGACAAACGGCCAGCATTCTCAGAATAAGCAGAAAAACCGTATCCAAGTATCGAAAGATGTCTTTGGATGATTACATGAAACGCGCAACATCAGTCAGGAAATTAAGCTCACTTGAAGAGCTGAAGCCAGTAATTCTGGATTGGCTGCAGAGTTATCCCAGTATGACTGCTGCCCAGGTTCATGACTGGTTACTTGAACACTACCGTGACATAGTCGTCTCACAGCGGACTGTAAGCCGTTATGTCAGAGATTTGCGGTTCGAGTACAATATTGCAAAGAAAGCAGTTCCCAGGTGCTACGAAGCTTCAGATGAGGTCCCTATGGGATACCAGCTTCAATTGGATTTCGGCGTCAAAAACATGCCTTTGGCGGACCGCCAGGGCCATCGAAAGGTATACTTTGTTGGAATGGTACTCGCCCATTCTCGCTATAAATGGGGTTATTTCCAGACAAAGCCTTTCACCTCTGGCACACTGATTCAAGCGATGAACTATGGGTTTCAGTATTTTGGCGGAATCCCCAAAGAAATAGTCGTTGATCAGGACAGTATTATTGTAGTCAGTGAAAACCTTGGAGATATCATCTATACGTATGAGTTCGAGCAGTATAAAAGCCAGCTTGCGCTGGATATACATGTCTGCCGTAAGGCAGATCCTGAATCCAAAGGCATGGTCGAAAGCACTGTAAAATATATCAAGGGAAACTTCCTCCCTCATCGATTCTTTATGGAAGAAGATATGCTCAATGAAGCCTTTCTAGCTTGGCTAGAACGAACTGGAAACGCGAAAACTCATGGAACAACAAAAAAAGTACCGGCTCAAGTGTTTGAATTAGAACGCGAACACTTAAGGGCGGTACAGTCTAAGATTTATAACCTCAGCCCAAGTATAATGCGAACAGTTCGAAAAGACAATACCATACTCTATAACAGCAGCCGGTATTCACTCCCATTAGGTACCTACATAAAACATCCTCAAGTGACAGTAACCGTTAAAGACGGCAACCTCTCAATATATGACGGTTTCGGAGATTGCCTTCTGGCATCTCACCCAATCAGCCTTCTACCTGGAAAGCTGGTCAAATCATCTGATCATCGCAGAGATAAGTCTGCTTCTTTAGACCGGCTGGAAGAAGAAATTCTTGAACTGATGAAAAGCCCCATTGCAGAGCAATGGCAATCGTATCTTATGCTCATAAGGGAGCGTAAGCCCCGTTACTACAGAGATCAGCTCACTTTACTGAAACAGATGTTAAAGACATTTTCTGGCGAGATACTGGAAGATGCAATGTTATACTGCGGAATTAGGGAATTATACAGCATAAATGATCTAAGAAGCGCTGCTGAATTCATGGTCCAGCATGAGCCTGTTGAAGATGAGGATAGCGACACCATGTTCCCATTAAACAGTCACAGCGTTGTAAAACTGAATATTCAAAGACGCCGTATCTCCGACTATGAGTTCTTGGGGGGTGGCAGTCATGAATAAGGTACAGCAATCTATTGCGCGCTTAATTATGGAACTAAGGCTCAAACCACTGAATTACAACGATCTTTTCCGTGAAGGGCTGACACCCTTGGAAAGTGTGGAAATTTTTCTTCAGGCTCAATTAGCCTTAAAGGAGGCACGTACTACAGAGCTTCGGCTCAAGAGATCTTACTTACCTCCAGTTAAAACCTTGAAAGATTTCGATTTCGGATTTCAGCGAAGTATTACCAAGGAACAGATGTTAAGGCTCACAGACTGCTCCTGGATAGATGAAGCTTACAATATCATGTTTCTCGGCCCACCTAGCGTGGGCAAGACACATCTCGCTACAGCCTTGGCATATGAAGCCCTAGAGCATGGTTACAGTGTTTCCTTCGTCAGCCTGGATGACTTAATCAGGCAACTTAAAACAGCTGAAATCGCACCTTCATCCAAGAGACGGCTTAACTACTACAAAAAATCCGACCTCATCATCATAGACGAAGTTGGATTTCTTCCTGTAACTAACGCGGAGGCAAACCTATTTTTTCGATTTGTAAGTGCCATGCACGAAAAAACATCATTGGTGATTACTTCCAATAAAGGATTCAGTGAATGGGCTGGATTCCTTGGAGATGAGGTTATCACTACAGCAATACTGGACAGACTGGTTTTTAAGTGCGAAATCTTCAACATGAGTGGAGACGGATATCGTCTCAAACATAGAAAATCAATATTGGAATAAAAGAAAACATAACAACAGGTGAACTAGTAAAATAGTGGTATACTTTCTGGCGAAAAATGGCTTACTTTACTTGACTCTTTACACCACTACTGGTTTTAGATATTCATCAGCAGTTTTAATGATCCAGCTGGATAATGTACCTCTTGATATTTCCAAACCCAGATTGCTCCAATCCTTGGATT
>RZYP01000226.1 GCA_009930275.1 Negativicutes bacterium | reverse complement strand
AAAGGCGACTGGCTTTCTCAAGCGTAAGTCTGGCCTTGTTCCTCCGTTAAGCTGGCCTGTTTTTGCCGGTAAAGCGGTCTTCAACGAGCGAAATATACAGTTGCGCCCATAAAGGATCAGGTTTTCCCGCTTTTTCATAAAAGCCAAAGTTTTTAAGGAATCTATGTTTATAGACGCTGGCAATGCTATTCTATTGAAATCGTAATTTTCGAAAGTTTTCAAATTGTCGAAACATGCTTGCTTTATATAAAGATTTCGTCTTTTGTTGTTTCGGTAGTCAATCTCTGCGTGCAAAACCTTCAACAGATACTCCTGGTGGGTCTCACCCGAAGTTTCTACTGCGTTATCCGCAAAGGTTGCACTTAAGCGCAGTTCCCGGCAACATTCATATATTTTCTCTTTCATAGCGAGTTGGTCTCGCTTTGAAAGAGTTGGTCATACTTACAGTTGTTAGTTTGCAGAGAAGGCATATCAATAAGTGCATTTTTCAATTGCATCGGTTGCATCTGCTGCACATTTGAATTCAGAGTTCTATAGCCTGCAAGAATGCTGTCAGTATCACGTACGCCCTTTGAAAGGGCAAAGGTGAGTGCTTCTGATGCAGTCCGCATGTCGTCGGTTGAGAGCATCTTATGCAATGAAAGAAGCCCTTTCCGCTTCCCTTCGTAATCCTGGTTGTTTAGATATTTGCGCCAGTTCTCAGGGAGGTCGTCATAGAAAGAAGTGTATTTCAGTGCCGTCGGTCTTTTAGCCATTAGCTCAATGTAAGGCAGCCATTTCATAGATTCTTTTCCCTTGCCGTAAAGACGAGGATGTTCCACGATCAGCTCATAAGACTTGTTGAGTACATATACCGTGTCACAGGAAGCCTTTATATATAGTGATTCCTTCGCATATTTGGGAGAGGAAGAATAAAGGTTGCTATCGTAAGCTATTTTGGCGTATTTGTCAGCTATACGCGTTTCGAATGCATATACTTCAAAAGCAGCTTTGTTGAGCGGGAGCATTGCTTTCTTGTCTTCCTCAAACAGGTTGCTTATTGAATCGTCTTTGGAATAATGTTTCCTGCCTGCATCTTTTTCACAGACCGCAAACAACCTTTCGTTAAACTGTGAGAAATCCAGAATAGTTGGAACCGGCACAAACATGTTACGGCGCTCATAGCCGACCTTGTTTTCAACATTGCCTTTCTCCCATCCGGCTGCGCCATTACAGAAGAATGGTTCGATATTGTAATGTGTAACAAAACGTTTGAATGTCTCTGTCATTATTCTGTCATGCCCCTTACCCATATGAGCAACCGCGGTAGCCAGATTATCAAAAACCAGACGGTATGGAACCAGTCCTATATGTTCAAAGATATTCTTCATCCCCTGCAGTAGGCACTCTTGGTTTTCACTGCCAAATATCTGGCAGTATGATTGGTTACTGTAAGGGAAGGACACGGTTAATTTTAAGGCATCGGTCATTTCTCCGCTATTATTTTTATATGAGAAATGACCGAAATCCACTTGAGCCTCTCCCGGCGCGTGATATAGTGGGAGATATGCTTTTTGCTGGGATTTGAATATTTCTTTTTTCTTTTGCGCTACATAATACTGAACCGTACGCAGTTTTACCTCAAGTTGTTCAGGATATTCTTCTAATAACCGCGAATAAACACGCTTGGCAGTATGACGTTGCTTGCGTGGAGCCTTCAAGTCTTCTTTCAGCCAATTATCAATGACTGGCCTGAGCGGTTCCAGTAAAGAAGGTGAATCTTTGGGCGGGCGAAGCGGCTCATTAAAATCCTCCTTGTCCAGGTATTTCCTCACTGTTTCATAGTGGTATCCTGTACGGCGCATTATTTCTCGGATAGATGTTCCTTCACAATCATGCATTCTTTTGATATACTTTATATCGTCCATTGATAACATCCTTTCTGTGCCTCCTTCAGTTCTCTCAAACTAAAGGATATAGGTTCCAGAGGGATGCTACAATGGATATTTTGCATATTATCTAAGTGTTACAGTTTTTGGCTGCACAATGCCACAGTTTTATTATGCACTAAACAAATATCGAAGTGTCTGATCCTGACGAATTATCGGTAATGGGTGCAACAAATAAAACGTCTTCAGTAGAGAGTAGTGACCCAGATGAATTTTTAAATTGAAAAAATTTCAATAACTGTTTAACCATCTGTTATATAAAACTGTCAAAGGAACAGTTTTAGAGGTAACCTTTAAAATGGTTTTAAAGAGGAGGCCTTCCGATGATAAAGTGGCTTAGCGGGTAAAATATAAGCACCATAAAGAGTTCTCAGACATTTGTCTGGAAGCTCTTTATGGTGCTTTTGTATGACAAAATGGAAGATAGAGAGTAAATAAATCCAAGGGACTATCCTTTTGGTTCTATTGGTTCACGTATAAGTCATTAATTACAATTTGTAAAAACATTTAGGAGGTAAGAGTATGCTATTAGAATTAAAGAATCTTGACGAGATAACACGTAAACTTATGATTGATGAGATAAACATGGATGTTAAGGAAAACAATTTATATATTAGCGATAGGTTAAATGCCGAGGGCAAATTAATCTATCCAAAGTTACTAATTGAAAGTGCAGCAAGTGGTACGGATGATGGACCTAGGTCAATACTGTAGACACAAATAGTTTAACTTTCATGCTGCAGCTTTAGCTGCATCTTCAAACTCTTGCGGCGTCATATAATTTATACTGC
>RZYP01000225.1 GCA_009930275.1 Negativicutes bacterium | reverse complement strand
TTACCGTCATCATATTAACATCCTGATTTAAACTAAATTTATCATCAATATAAACGCAGGTTAAACTTAGCTGTTTTTTAAGGGCAGTACGACTTTAAAAACGCTACCTTCATTGAGGCTGCTGCTAACACAAATACTGCCTTGATGCATTTCAACGATTTTTTTCGCTATTGAAAGTCCAAGGCCACTTCCGCCTGCAGTTTTGCTGCGTGCTTTATCTGCCATATAAAAGCGTTCGAAGATATGTGTCATGGTTTCTTCATCCATCCCCGTCCCAGTGTCCATAATCACTATCTCAAGCTCGTTATCGCTTGCCTTAACGGATATGTCAATTTTCCCGCCTACAGGCGTGAATTTCATGCTATTATTCAGAAGATTGATCCAGACTTGATTTAACAGGTCTTTATCCGCTGTTATTTCCATATTCTCTCCACTTAGAGACACCTCAATATTTTTAGCCGTCCACTGAGGTTCAAGCAGTAAAATTGTTTCTTGCATCTGTCTGGTAAGAGAATATGCCGAGGGATTCATTACACCCTTCGACTCCAAAGTTGACAGCCTCAGCAAATTTTCGGCAAGCCTTGATAACCGTAAGCTCTCATTTTCAATGATATCAATATAGTGCAGCTGTTCTTCCCTGCTCAAACGATTATCTTTAAGCAAAGTAACAAAGCCTCTTATAGAGGTCAGCGGTGATTGTATTTCATGAGAAACGTTAGACACGAAGTCCTGACGCATTGTTTCCATGCCACCCAATCCCTCTGCCATCTTGTTGATTTTATCAATAAGTAATGCTACATGATGCCCGAGTGCAGCATATTTTTCACTGTCTATCCTGGCATCAAAATTACCTTGCCCAATCCTCTCCAAAATCGCCTCAATATCATCGCTGAATTCATGCAGATAATTATGGCGAGAGTCTTTCTGCATTCTATAATGACTAATCCGATGCACTGCAGTCAGACCTAATCCGAAAGCAAGCAATCCTGCCAGAAGGAATACGGCTTGTTTGCCAATAAACCCGATATTTATTGTATCTCCGCACATCCATGCCATAAAACAAGTTCCAATTATATAACAAATAAAGGAAACACTTAAAAATCTTCCCCAATTCCAGTATCTGTTCCTAAATTTTCTCATTTGACCACCTCCAGCCTATAGCCGACTCCTCTGATCGTTGTAATTTTAAAACCATACTGGTCCTGGGAAAATCTTTCCCGAATTCTGCCGATATGCACATCGAGAGTTCGCTCATTGCCATCAAAATCATAACCCCAGATGTTCTCAATCAGACTATCGCGCGAAAATGTTTTTCCAGGATAACTGGACAGCATAAATAATAATTCAAACTCTTTGAGCGGCAAAGTAATTTCTTCATTTGCAGTTTTTACCATGTATTGATTGCGGTCAATGGTGATGCGTCCTAGTTCAATGATCTTGGAAGCAGCTATATGGCAACGTTTCAGCAATGCTTTGACACGGGCAACCAACTCCGTTGGTTCAAAAGGTTTAGTGAGATAATCATCTGCCCCAAGTTCAAACCCTTTAATTTTTTGGCTGGTTTCTCCTTTGGCCGTCAACATTAGGATAGGAATGTCATTGTACTTCCTGACTTCTGCACAAAATTCCCAACCATCCATATTAGGCATCATGACATCTAATATTATTAAATCAACTTTGCACTTTTCTAATTGCGTAAGAGCAGCTAAACCATCATCAGCCTCTGTCACTTCAAAAGCTTCCCTTTGCAATATCAACCTGATTAGTTCGCGAATATTGCGGTCATCATCAACAACCATAATTTTGTTCATTTTTATGCTCCCTCTGAGCTTTTCTTCTCATCAGCGATTATAGATTATAAGTTTAAACTGAATTTAAACTGTAATGACACAGCACTGAAAACAGTTTTGTTTCACTAACGTCTTATCTGAATACAATAGAATTGCAACGAATCATTTCTATTGTACCTTTGTTAATACTGTTGACAAGCACTTTTAAAACCATAGAATGACAAAATGGGTCAAAGGGTACCCCCCCCTTTGACCCATCCATAATACTCCAATTGCCGCCAATTGTACAATCAACCGTTTAACTTCAAAACAATAATCCCTATTATAAGTACTTGGAATTGATAAACCTGAACTTTACCGTTATCAGCTTACCAGCTGCATCCTTTATCTTCAACGCGGCTGTCCCAACATCATAAGCATAGACTGCCGACCGCGGCAATTCTACCTCGACATTCAGATGGGAATATCCCTTCGCTCTCACCTTAAGACTATCCCCTGGTTTTGCTTCCGGCCAATAACTTTTCTTGCTGCCCTGTGACACATAGCCTGGCAGACCTACAAACTCAGCTCTCAGCGGCTCCTGCAAATTGCCGTTTTTGAATCTGCCCTGTACGGATACGATGTTTGGCTGCAAATAATATTTCAGCGCTCCCTGTTCGGCAAGATCAATGACCTCTTCATACTCAGCTTTTTCTTTTAATTCGAATCTATAGACGTACCTCTCACCATCGTTACCCTCTTTGAACATACCACCCAAAACCGCCAGTAAACAGCCCACGGCGAGAAGTATCGCAAACATGATCTTGTTATTTTTCATGGCACACCTTTGGTTCTGCCAATCGTTTCAGACAATACAAAGCCAGAACCCCTCCAGCCAGTGTAAATCCGTAAACGCAGCCGCCTCCGCAGCTGCCGCAAACACCATTGCAGTT
>RZYP01000224.1 GCA_009930275.1 Negativicutes bacterium | reverse complement strand
TTCACATATACAAATATAGGTGAATAGTTAAGCAATGCTCCTGTGCCTTCATACGCCTTAATTTCAACCTTTACCACTCTGCCACCGTTTCCAGTAAGCATTTCAGTGGGATAGAATACCTTGTACTGCCCCTGAGCAGCATCAACCAGTTCGCAATCGTACAGTCTTTCTTCGCCCACTGCGTTTCGGAAGCCGATTTTAAGACTGATTCCCGTTGAATCAAAAGCCGTATTATTTTTCAAAAGGGTTATGAGTAGTCCCCTACTGTTCAGATCGTTATCGTTGGCATAAATCGTTGATTCCTTGTGTTTCTTATATACATCTATGCTAATTGGATATAACCCTATATTCTCTATCGCCAATTTTCTCACCTCTCACTTAATTTTGTGTAAAAAAATAGAGCATGGAAGGAAGATTTTCCTTCCCGCCATACTCCTTTCCCTTAGTCTAGTTTCTTAAAATTAATATCCTGTGTAGCTTTAATCGTTTTTGAGTAGCTTTCGTTCCAAACTCTTGCGACTTCCTTCGGTACTTCGTAATCTTCTCCACGAGGAATCTGATACTTGCATCCGCCAATGTTCACCATAGCGATATTGTCTCCTGGGTTTTCAGGGTCAAGCGGAATGAAGATTTTCACCTTCTCCTGTTTATCGAGTTTTGCCTTTACGGTCTGCGAATAAGTCTTTACTGCCTGTCTAGGGTCTTTCACTTCTTCCACTTCTACTACCTCTTCTACGTTTTCTTCTGCTTCTACCTTTGGTTTTGTAGTTGTTCTTTTAACTGCCATTGTTTAACATTTCTCCTTTCTTAGCTAAGAAAAGGGGCGGTTAAGCCCCTAATTTGTTTGTTATAGGGTTTCCAGTCTGACACCACAAGATTCGTTCATTCTCTTTACAGAGAACAGAGTCTTCCAACCAACGGTTGCTCTCTGATTCAGTGGGTCGTCTCCAGAGCCTAGTGGCTTAACGATCATTTCAGGTTTAGCAGAACCTTCAACGTCTGCGATACCGAAGTAATCTTTACCAATAAACAGTGAAGCATAAACATCAAGTGTTCCTGTTCCTGCTGCATCTTCGTATACAGTAGCGAAGTTTTCAGGTACTTCAATGAATCTTACACCGTAAAGCTTACCGATTTCACCCTGTACCAGTCCATCGTGTCTGTATGTGTTAGCAGTTACCCACTCGTCAAGCTGCATAATGTCGTGTGCAACCTTGATTGGCACGAATGCCACGTAGTCTCCACCTTCCAGTGGTTTAACATTGGCTTTCTTCAGCATAGCTGTTGCTGCAAGAATGTCGGCAGCACTAATTGTAGTTGCTACGTCTGCTCTAGCTGCTTCAGCACCAGCATAAAGAACCTCGGAACCTGCAAAGATAACGTCAGCGATAATCTTTTCGATTGACTGTCCTGCCTGCTCACCAAGAACCTCTGCGGTTTCTGTGATGATTGGGTCAAGTGCTACCATATCTACAAGGTCAGTGATTGATACCCATCCACCGTACTGAACAACAGTAGTATCAATCTTGCTGATTGAAAGGTTCTGTCCATCAGGGGTTACACCTTCTGTAAGAGCTGATGTAACCAGTGCAAGAGAATTGATTCTTCTAAAGGAAATCTTGTCTCCCGCTCTCTTCGGAATCTTAGTCATGGAAGGCTTTGAAGCATACTTCGCAAATCTAAGTTCTGGAATCAGTCTGGAAAGTAGGGTTTTGCTATAAAATTCTGCCACCTCTGCGGTGAGCTTGTTGCTGACTGCGGTATTGTCCTGAATTGTCTGATTTAATGTTGCCATTTATTAATTCCCCCGTTTTATGGGAACGGATTTACTAGAAGTTCTTAATCTCCCCTCTCAAAACTTTATTTTTAAGTTCTTCGAATTTCGGATCGTCCCATTTCAGTTCGGATATGCTAAGACCTTCGCCATAACCACCGCCTGTAAGACTTCCTGGTGAATCCTGTTCCTGTATTTTTCGTATTGTTTCTTTCTTTGCGTTTTCGATTGCCTGTTGTTTATCCCATTTAAGATATTCAAAAGCGATTTCGGTATCGTTCTCTAAGGCTCTTTCGATAACTTCCTCTGGAATCTGCGACAAATCCGTCACCCCAACTTCCTTGAGCTGCCTTGCCTGCTTATCCCAATAAGATTTCTTCTCGGCTTCCATTTCTTGTGTAGCTCGCTGTTCTTTAAGTTCTTCAAGAATTTCCATTGCTTCGGGATCGAATTGTTTCTCGTTCTGCTTATCGGTATTTTCTTCATACTCGACCAACAGTGCATCCACATATTCGTCCATGCTCTCAAACCCATTTTCCCTCGCCCCCATTTCTATTACCTTCTGGAATCGGGAAATCTTGCCCTCGTACTCTGACGAAACCTCTTGTCGAATCTTTTCGGTTGCCTTGCTTAATCTCTTACTGAACGCATTTTCAAACTTGTTCTCTATCGGTTGTGGCTCTGTTTCCGTTACCTCTGTTTCTGCTACTTCTTCAATCTGTTCGGTAGGTTCCTCATTAACGACTGGTTCGGTTTCCAGGTTGGCGACACCTGTATCTTCAACGCCCATTTCTAAACCTTTGTTTTCTTCCATGCTTTTGTTTCTCTCCTTTACACTATGGAGTGCGGCGACCACTCTGATTTCAACGCCCGTATTTGATAGTTACGAGTTAGGGATTATATAGAAAAAGAGCAGTATTTCTACTACTCTTGTCTACCGTATTCTTCCTGAAGCCTTA
>RZYP01000223.1 GCA_009930275.1 Negativicutes bacterium | reverse complement strand
GCTGGTCTCTAACTCGATCCACACGGGCCGGGTTGAGGTTTCGATGATTTGATCTTTGTTCGGAGCCGCCCCACGGGCGGCTCCGTTTCTCCCTCTACGTGTTTCCGCACTCTGGAGAATCTAATGAATTGCAATGATGGTTATGTTGATGGAAATACTTCCGGTGAACGGTGAATGGCTGGTCACCATGAGTTCCTTCCTGGGCGGTGGCGCCCTGGGCGGATGGATCTCTGCGGTGGTGAACCGCAAGGAGAACAAACGAATCAAGCAAAGCGAGGCTATTCAGTCGGAGGCTTCCGCCAAACGAGAGGATTGTGTATTTCGGTCTGATAGTGCCACTCTTTTCGGTCAAACCGTGCCACTATAATTCATAGTTTTTACCTATTTGAAAGATCATTGGCAAAGTTAATAATTTTATTCAGTTGTACTTATTTTTCCTTTCCTAAGGGACTCACCTTTAAGTATTATTCTGTGTGATGAGTTTACTATCCTGTCCAGGACAGCATCTGCTATTGTTTGCTCCCCAATCAGATCATACCAGGCTGATACCGGTATTTGTGAGGATAATATAGTTGATGCCTGATTATGCCTCTCGTCAATAATATCCAGTAATATCTCCCTGGATTGATTGTCAAAGGCATGCAGCCCAAAGTCGTCTAAGATAAGTATATCTGTTTTTATTAGTTTTGACAGCTCCTTCAGGTAAGTGCCGTCTATTTTACTGAGTTTGAGTCTGCCGATAAGTTTGGCGGTGTTTGCATATAACACTTTGTATTCCATTAAACAGGACTGATATCCCAAAGCTTGAGCAAGATAGCTTTTGCCCGTACCGGATGCTCCAGTTATTATGATGTTTTCTTTTCGTTTAATAAAGTCCAGAGTGGCCAGACGGGTAAACATGTTTTTATCCAGATTGCGTTGCTGATTGTATTCAACATCCGCTACACTGGCCTGTTCTCTGAAGCCGGCCTGTTTGATAAGACGCTCTATTTTATTATTCAATCGTTCTTCCCATTGATGATCTGTAAGCAATGCAAGGTATTCATCAGCTGTGACATTCTCTATCCTGTTGTCCTTGATATGCTGATAATGCAATGAAGCCATCGCTCCGAGCCTCATTTGTTTTAATCTTTCGACTGTTTGATTGTTGTTCATTATTATAGGTTTATAATTAACTAATTTGCTTAACTGTAGGATGATGCTCCCCTTATATTATGATGCAGCGGTATGTGCGACTGTGCACTATCGGATTCATTATATGAGATTAATGCTTTATCCATGTTATTCTTCAGGATGTTTTTGATTCGGGTATATGATGGTATCCCGGCATTTAAAGCCATTTTACAGGCCCTGTTTAATCTTTCTGAGCCATATGCTTTATGGAGTTGTAAAAGACCGGTTACACGCTTGTAACCAATCTCGGGATAATCTACAGATGCAAGTATATGTTCTACACAGCTGACAACATGCTCACCATGCGCTGCAGCTTTATTCTTAAAGTAATCCGGATTCCAACCCAGGTATGATTGATGCGTACTGCTCAGGTGATCTGAGTTAGTGTTATAGCTGCCTGTTGAGTGATTCCTTTGATGTATGGCTATGCGCTGATGATTGTAGTAAACCTCTATATGTTTCTGTGTATAATGTATTTGCGTTTGTTTGCCTATATAGCGGTATGGTACACTATAATAACTCTTATCGGGTGAAAAATATACATATCCCATTTTCTGAACCTTTGCCCTGCGGTACTCTTTTATCTCGTACTGCTCGCCGGGTAATGGCTTCAGATAGCCTCGCTCTATTGTCTGGAACAGTTCCAGTCTGCTGGCCTCTTTACGCTTAAAGAGCAGTTTGTTGTATTCTGTAAGCAATCGCCTGATCTCCCTGTTGAGCTCTTCTATCGAGAAGAATGTCATTTCTCGAAGAGGGTAATAGATTCTTTGATAAGTAAGGTGTACAGCATTTTCTACTAATGCTTTATCCTGTGGAGCATACACTCTTGTGGGGTTAATAACACAACCGTAATAACTGGCAAAGTCTTTGAAGCAGCGGTTAATAACTGCTTCATGTTTGCTGGCTCTTGTAACGGCAGACTTTAGATTGTCAGATACGATTGCCTTTGGAACACCGCCATAAAAGTGTAATGCGTTTTTACAGCAACTTATAAAATCATTACGGTTCTGTGTGGCACAGGCTTCAACATAAGTATATTGACTACAGGGTAAAATTGATACGAAGACTTCAATCTGTTTGATCTCACCCGTATCTTTATCTACTATCTCAAGCCTTTTACCGGCAAAGTCAACGAACATCTCATGGCCTGCAATATGCTCAAGCTTCATTGAACCTTTTACTTTACTGTTTTTACGGTGGAAGTGCTCCAAGAACTGAGTGTAGCTGTAGGGGTTGCTTACATTATTTACATACTCATTATAATGGTACTGAAAAGTAAAACCGGGATGACTCCGGGCTGCTTTGATGCGCTCAATATAGCACATTAAATCATCATGCCGGGAAGTGTCGATAGTAGTTTTACTGGTGAAGAGTTCGTTTAAACGAGTCTCTTCAAAGTTTAAAAGCTCGCCAATGCTGTAACCACTTGATTTAAACTGTTGTACATAGCTGTTAACGGTATTACGAGATATACCAAGTGTAGCACCAATCTTGCGGTTACTAAAACCGTCTTTGATTAAGACTAAAATTTGTTTTATATCCATAGGATCAAGTTTATTTG
>RZYP01000222.1 GCA_009930275.1 Negativicutes bacterium | reverse complement strand
CAGAGCCATTCTGCGAGAAATTCGCAATTGGCTCTGTTACTTATTGAAAATGGTGGGGTTAGGCAGACTCGAACTGCAGACCTCTTCGATGTCAACGAAGCGCTCTAACCAACTGAGCTATAACCCCTTAACATGTTGTATTATAGCCAAAATATATGGATTTTGTCAATAGCTAATATGGTTATAGGGCGGCGATAATTATCATCTAATGCATTTTTCTGCTATAATGTATGAATATGATGTAAAACTGATGACGCCAAAGATTTCAGTTTATAGCAGATAGAAAGAAGAGATAAACAGATGATTGAACTTAAGAAGGAAGAGAAAACAGATATCAAAGGACCTTATGGTGATATTTTCCTTGCGATTACTCCCTGCACGATTTCTGAAGGTTCGCAGCCCGTCCTAATTATGGCTCACGGCTTTCGCGGGTCTCTGGAAGGCGGCGGCCGCGCGAAATACCTCGCTAATCTTGCCGGTGAAATAGCCCATGTTGTTCGGTTTAATTTTAACGGCAGCCAGATTCTCAGCAGACAGATTGAGGAACTGGAAGCAGTAGTAGCCTATGTGAAAAATCGTTTTAGCGGAAGTAAGATTGTTCTTTTAGGAAGAAGCATGGGCGGCTGCGCTTCGCTTGTAGCTGCCTCCAAGGATGCCGAAATTGGCGGCTTAGCTTTGTGGGCCACGCCTAATGATTTGCACTCCACGTTTTTTACTTCTTTGGGCAAGGATGGATACCAGAAGTTAAAAAATGGCGAGAATCTTTATTTAGATGATGAGCGGGGGGAACTGTTATTAACTCCTGAATTTTTGACAGATATAGATAAATATGATTTAATTGAAATCCTACGCAACTGGAAGAAAAGACCTTTGTTAGTAATTCACGGAGAAAAAGACGAAACAGTACCTCTTGAGCAGGGACAATTATCATATTTTCTGGCGGGGCTGCCGAAAAGGCTTGTTGTCATACCTAAGGCAGATCATAGTTTCACCAATTATGGTAACAAGGCAGCAGATGAAGTGTTTGCCTGGCTGCAGCATATCTTAATTTAAAAATTCCATATTTAGAGGCTTTGCCTTATAATAAGAATAAGAATAGTTACTTCAGGAGGAAATGGTTTGAAGAAGATACTCGCATTGTTATTTATGGTTGCCTTTGCTTTACTGGTAACTGCTTGTGGCGGAGAAGAGAAAAAGGCGAACAAGCCAAAACCTGCGACGGCAGTATTTGAAACAAATATGGGAACTTTCGAAGTTACTTTGGCTACGGAAGAAGCGCCTAATACCTCTGGCAATTTCATTAAACTGGCCAAGCAAGGTTTTTATAATGGACTGATCTTTCATAGGGTTATTGATGGATTTATGATTCAAGGCGGAGACCCCAAGGGAACCGGCTTTGGCGGTCCGGGATATCAGATAAAGGATGAGTTTTCCTCGAAGCTGAAACACGACAGCGAAGGCGTTTTATCCATGGCAAATAGCGGGCCAAATACCGGCGGTTCGCAGTTTTTCATTACTTTGAAAGATACTCGGTGGCTTGACGGCAAGCATGCTGTTTTTGGCAAAGTCACTAAGGGCATGGAAGTGGTAAGAAAAATAGGGAAAGTCAAGACCGGAGCACAGGATAAACCGCTGCAGGATGTTGTTATTAATAAGCTTTCAATAATTGAAAAATAAGCCTTGTGCTTAATCAAGGGAGGGGTGCATTTGTCGTTGGAAAAGACGGAGCGTAGGATTGAAATCAGGGACCAGCAAGAACTTCTTGGGATTTTAGGCAGGAATGATGAATTTTTGCGTATAATTCAGGCAGGTATGGCTTGTATTCTTGTCTCACGTGGCAATGTCATCATCATATCGGGTATTGAAGAGGCGGTCGTTCCAGCAGAACAACTACTGAATGAATTGCTTTTCCTATATCGGCAAGGGTTGCCTATAACAACTCACGACGTACGATATAGCATGAAAATGATTATCGAAGGACGCCAGGCAAGTCTGCACAGGATGTTTGCGGAAACTATTTTGGTCACTAACCGTGGACGGCAAATCAAGGCAAAAACTCTCGGTCAATGGAATTATTTGGAAACTATTCGCAAAAATACAATTACAATAGGAATCGGGCCAGCAGGAACAGGTAAAACTTATTTGGCCGTTGCTATGGCTGTAAAAGCGCTGAAAACAAAGGAAGTAGAACGCCTGATACTAGCAAGGCCGGCAGTTGAGGCTGGGGAAAAATTAGGTTTTCTCCCAGGTGACTTGCAAGAAAAGGTTGACCCGTATCTTCGGCCGCTGTATGATGCCCTTGGCGATATGCTGGGCATGGAAACTTTCCAGAAGTATTTGGCAAAGGGAACGATTGAAGTAGCTCCTCTCGCATACATGCGGGGGAGGAATCTGAATGATTCTTTCATTATTCTTGACGAAGCCCAAAATACGACGCATGAGCAAATGAAGATGGTTTTGACGAGGCTTGGGTTTGGCTCCAAAATGGTAGTCACTGGCGATATTACTCAGATTGACTTGCCGACCGGCCGCATGTCGGGACTGGACCAGGCGGCTACTGTATTGAACGATATAAAGGGTATTGGCATAGTTCGTTTCGCTGAAAGCGATGTGGTAAGACACGAATTGGTTGCGGCAATAGTCCATGCCTATGAACTATTTGACAGCCGTAAGAATAAAAAGTTACCGGAGCAGGAGGAAGGAAAATGATTATTTCTCTTGAAAACGACCAGGACATTATTGAGATACCGGAA
>RZYP01000050.1 GCA_009930275.1 Negativicutes bacterium | reverse complement strand
TTTGGCCTTCCTTAAATAAATATAAATTCATGATGAAGAAGATAAACACCCCAGCGAAATCCGGTCCTGGCAAAATACCGGAACGAGCGGGGTGTTTATCTTTTTATTTGTTTCTATTTTGTTTTTCGTATCGCAGCAACAAAGAGATGCAAAAAGTAAGCCACATAAAGCCAACGGCATAGCCGGCAACTACATCTGTCGGATAATGTACGCCAAGATAAATGCGGCTGATGCCTATTGCCAGACTCAAAATTAGCGTCAAAGTGACGATCAAGAGCCGCAGCGGCCAGGAAGGGGTCTCGCGCATAATAAAGAAAGCGAGCATTCCGTAAAAACACATGGCAGCCAAGGCGTGACCGCTCGGAAAACTAAAACTCGTTTCCGTTACAAGAAAAAAGGAATCAGGCCGGAGTCTTTGAAAAGTATTCTTGAGAAGGAAACTAAGCAGGCCCCCGCCGGCAAGGCAAATCGCCAAGGCTGATATCTGGGACCAGCGCCTTTTATAGGCCAGAATTATGAGGGTGAAGCCGATGATGACGATATAGCCGGTGCCAAAGCCTATATCGGTTATGACAAGCATGGCTTGGTCGAGCGCTGGGTTTGCGTAATAACGTACCAGCCAGATGAAGGCATCATCAAAAAGTTCGGTGCTGGTCCTTAAGAAGGTTTTCCAGGAGAGGGTCAAAAAAGCGAAAAGCATGGAGGCGCTGAGCACGAAACCTGTTACAACGTAGAGGCCCGGCCAGCGTTCCTGGATTTTCAACAACTGTATTTTTGCGGGCAGGTACAATGGTGATTTTTTGAAATAGTAACCAATAAGCAAAAAGATTATGGGCAGCAGAATAAGGCTCATGGCTGCGAGTACTAAAAGAAGAGCAACGATTAGCGGGACAAAGGCGTGGCCGTGAATGAGAAGCGAGACAGGGCGATGCTTGATATCTGCTTGGGGAGAGATCGTAATGCTGCCGCCAAGAACAATGGTTTGGCCTGATACGCTGGCTCCCTCTTTTAGGGCTAAATCGCCGTCAACCACGAAGATGTTCTCTCTGATACTGCTGTAGACAACAACGTCTCCACCCGCTACCATAAGGGTTTTAACATTTTGCCCGGGAGCAATGACAATGTCTGTATAAGAAAAAACATTTTGGACTTTGGGGATATTATCCCTGAAAACAAATAAACCGAGAATGACAGCTGCAAGCAAACACAAGAAGACTATGAGAATTCCTCTATGTTTATTC
The DNA here is from genome assembly GCA_009930275.1 of Negativicutes bacterium. The sequence goes on along the minus strand of RZYP01000050.1, from coordinate 11,897 downwards.
ACTGCTGATCACCTCGGTTAATTTAATATTTACGAAAGTTCGGTCATATATTAATATTTGGCATCAGGCTTGATTATCCTGCACGGGAGTTGTCAGGGCTGAGCAAAAATCATTGATAGCAGCCTCATCTTCGCGCATGGCCAAAATGGTTTTGCTGATCAGGTCGTCTAAGCTCCAGCCCAGCATGTCTGCGCCGCGTTCGATAACGGTCCGGGAGCAGCCGGCAGCAAAATTCAGGGCTTTATATTTCTTTTTCACGGATTTGAGTTCCATATCCTGTACGCTTTTTGAGGGACGCATCAAAGCGCAGGCGCCGATAAGTCCGGATAATTCGTCACAGGCGTAGAGAATTTTTTCCATCTCGTGTTCCGGCTTGATATCGGCGGCAAGCATATAGCCGTGGCTGGCGGTTGCACGGATAATGTCTTCGCTCAACCCTGCCGCACGCATCAATTCTTGCCCTTTTATGCAGTGTTCGTTCGGATATTCTTCGAAGTCAAGATCATGCAGGATACCGACGTTTCCCCAGAAATCTTCCTGGTCGGCATAGCCAAGCGTGCGGGCGAAATAGCGCATAATGCCTTCAACTGTCAGCGCATGACGCAGATGAAAAGGATCCTTGTTGTATTGGGTCAATAGTTCCCAAGCCTGTTGGCGGGTCAAAGCAGTCATGAAATCAATTCCTTTCGGTTGCGGTTAATCAATGAAGCCGGGTGCAGAGAGGTAACGCTCGCCGGTATCCGGCAGCAGAGCTACAATAACCTTGCCTTTGTTTTCAGGGCGGTTGGCAAGCTGGGTAGCTGCATAAACAGCAGCGCCGCTGGAGATGCCAACCAGAAGGCCTTCCTGCTTTGCCAATTCCTTGACGGTGTTTAAAGCGCTCTCAATTTCTACTGTCAGGACTTCATCATAGATCTTCGTGTTCAGGGTATCAGGCACAAAGCCTGCACCAATACCTTGTATCCTGTGTGGGCCGGCGACGCCTTTGGACAAAACAGGCGAATCTGCAGGCTCTACAGCAACAATTTTAACATCTGGGTTTTGAGATTTCAAGTATTCGCCGACACCGGTGAGGGTACCGCCTGTGCCAACACCGGCGACAAAAATATCAACTTTGCCGTCGGTATCTCTCCATATTTCCGGGCCGGTAGTGGCCCTGTGAGTTGCAGGATTAGCCGGGTTTACGAATTGCCCCGGTAGAAAAGAATTCGGTATTTCCTTGGCAAGTTCTTCAGCTTTTTCTATAGCACCCATCATGCCTTTGACCCCCTCGGTCAATACCAGTTCCGCACCGTAGGCTTTCAGCAGGTTGCGGCGTTCTACACTCATGGTTTCAGGCATTGTAAGAATAGCGCGATAGCCTTTCGCTGCAGCCACGGAAGCAAGGCCGATGCCGGTGTTGCCGCTGGTCGGCTCAATAATTACAGAGCCAGGCTTCAGAAGACCCTTTTGCTCGGCGTCTTCAATCAGTGCTTTACCGATACGGTCTTTAACACTGCCGGCAGGGTTGAAATATTCCAGCTTGGCGATAATTTCCGCATCCGGAGAATATTTTTTGTTGTAGTTGGTAAGGGAGAGAAGCGGTGTGTTGCCAATTAACTCGGTTAAGCTTTTAACTATTTTAGACATATTTTTTCCTCTTTTCGTATAGTAGTCTTATAGTAAAGAGCGCACGTTCAACAGCGTTTCAAATACAGTTGGTAATCCATAATTACCATTCTCCTTAATTCATATAGTAATAATATGAATTGGCTTTTAACAAAATTGTATACTCAAAAAAAAACACTGTCAAGCATTTTTTACTTGACAGTTAAAGTCAGATTACGTAATTAAGAGGGGTCTTTTGCTTTTGGCGTACCACTAAATCGGCAAGGGTTATATTATCGACAACGTTGTTGATGGCTTGACCTAATTGCTCGTAGACTTCGAGGGTCACGCATTCATTGGCGCGGGTACACATTTCATGATTTTCTTCCAGGCAGGCGACAGGTGCCAAGCTGCCTTCCAGGAGTCGCAAAATTTCTCCTACCGTATATTCGGCAGGATTGCGTGCCAGCATGTATCCTCCTTGAGCACCGCGAGCGCTTTTGACAAAACCAGCCTTACTTAGTTGTGTGATGATCTGCTCCAGATACTTTTCTGATATTCCCTGCCTTTTGGCAATATTCTTAATTGTAATATATTCGCCGGTATAGTTAACGGCTAAATCCAACATCAAACGAAGAGCATAGCGCCCTTTCGTTGAAATTTTCATAATTTCACGTTCCTTTACTTTTTAATTTTTTGAGAAAATTTTGCCAGGCGTATCTGGCTCCGAGACGATGCGATTTATTAAAAAAAAGCCCGAAAAACTCACGGATGAGTCTGCCTGCCGAGGTATTCATAAGATAGTCGACAATATCACGCAGAATAGGGAAGAAACTGAGTATTTTATTGATTATGGTAAAAAAGCTGGAAAACATTATCTGTAAAACATAGAGAAAAAGCTGAGCGACCAGTATCAATAAGGCGAGCAGCATTTCCAACAAAAAAACAAGAATTGAGAAAAGCTGGATAAAAGTTGACGCAATAATGCCCCAGAACTTGCCAAACAAATAAAAAGTCCCGCCGACTAATCTGCCGGCAAGATCGACTATAAAATTGAAAAGTTGAGAAAAAGCCGTAAAAATGCTTGCCAGCAAATGTATAAAAGCGTTGCTGACAGAAGAGAACGCCTTTGCCAGACCAGGTGAGAAAAAAGCAATAATATTGCTGATCCCTGCCGCTATTCCCCCTAAGAATGTGATTATTGACGATATTGCAGCACTTACTATTTGTGGCAAAAACTGCAGAATTGTTCGCAGCCCTTCACTAACAAACGGAACTAGTGTGCCGATGTAGAGAAGAAGAAAAATAAGGGGAGCAATCAAAAATTTATACAACAGTCCTTTTTTCATCTTCATCACCCACTATAATTATAAGGATAATATATAATAAATGCAAAAAAATATTGACATTAAGGGATGAGTTTGTTAAACTTTGTGTTAATCTATATGACAAAGTCCATGATTGGGAAGAGTAGATTTGCAAGGCAGGCTTCAGCGAGCCGGTGACAGTGGGAGTCCGGCGCAAGGCAGCATTTTGAATGGACCCAAGAGATATGGTTTGAGCCGGCACGGCCGGGGTAGACGCCATCGGGAAGCTTCGCCCGTTATCAAAGAAGGGGATATCGGCCCAGGCCCGTATTCTTACTGAGCAGGATTACAGCGTAATCAAGCAGGGTGGCACCGCGAGAGTTTCTCGTCCCTACAGGGATGAGGGGCTTTTTTTATTGCAGAAAATATAAACCAAGGAGGAAAAAGATGAAAGAGGAACAATTATTGCGACCAGAAGTAGAATTAATCGAAATCCCACCGGCACAGGACACGCATCGCTGGGTTGCTATCACGGCCCTTCTTTTGGCCATAGGCGTTATTTTGCATACGATTAGTCCGAACATAGGAGGAGTAACTCCGAACTGGACGATTGCGATGTATTCGATTACTATCAGTCTGACGAATCCAACTTTTTCCCAGTCATTAGGCATAGGCTTCGTGGCTGGCTTAACATTGGTTCCTTCATCCAAGTCAGCTTTCCCCTTGGGCAATATCGCCAGCGAGTTAACGGGAGCCTTTGTTGCGGCACTTGTTGTTAAATCAATGCTGCAAATGGGTTTGTCCAACTTCAGATTCCGTCCGTATCTTACAGGTTTTCTCGCGACTATGGCGAGCGGCTCAGTCTTCACTTTTATCTTGAAACTTGTCCTTAATTTACCTATGCATGTTTATATATATGCCATGTTACCGGTTGTGGCAACAGTGGCAGTGCTGAACGGCTTCATCACCCAGGTCTTGTTCGCACCCGCCCAAAAATTGTTCTTTATCCAGGGGGCGCGTAAAAAATGAATAACTACGCAGTTAAATTTGAAAATTTCCATTATGCCTACAACGGCGGAGAAATTATTTTGAAAGATATAAATGTGGGCGTTAAAGAAGGCTCTTTCACGGTACTGCTAGGACCGAGCGGAGCAGGCAAGACGACCATGTGCAAGGCGATGGCAGGGATTATACCGTATTATTACGGCGGACGCTATGCTGGCAAAGTCGAGGTTTTGGGAGAAAATACAAAGGGCAAGCGGGTTTCTGATATTGCGATGAACCTAGGTATTATGCTGGAAGATTATGAAAGTCAGCTTGTTTCCCTGACTGCCGGCGAAGAGGTCGCTTTCGCGCTTTTGAATCATGGCTTCCCTCCGGAAGAAGTTGAGGCAAGGACCAAGAAGGCGCTGGAGGATGTAGGGCTTCCCGGAAGGGAAAATTATCAATTGGACGAACTTTCCGGCGGCCAAAGGCAGCGATTGCTGCTGGCATCTGTTTTGGCAGTACGCCCCAAAATACTTGTTCTGGATGAACCGGTTTCTGCTATGGACCCGGATGGATCAGTTTCTTTATATAAACTTCTTTATAAGATTTACAAAAAATACAATATGACGGTGGTAGTGGTAGAGCACAACCTGGATTTCGTCCTGCCTTATTTGACAGATATGATTGTGCTGAAAGAAGGCAGCATTGTAGCAGCAGGTCCGCTTGAGGAAGCCGCGGCTGCAGCCTATCAGGAAAGAGAGCTCAGACACATTCTGCCTGCTTTGTGGCAGGTCAAACTTAACCTGGAAGAGCGCGAGGATGTTCGTTTAGGCCTGTGGAGAAATACCGACGAGGCTATTAGCGAGCTGAAAGAGAAATTTGGGAGGGTTGGCCTGTGATTGAAACAAAGGAAGTAAATTTTGCTTACAGGCGCGGTGAGCCTGTCCTCAATGATATCGACTGTAAAATAGAAGACGGCGAATTCGTCGCATTATTAGGTCACAACGGCAGCGGCAAAACGACACTCAGCAGGCTTTTCATGGCACTTACCCATCCGCGCTCCGGCGAGGTTTACGTAGATGGCGAAGATATTGCGAAAAAAGAACCGGCTGACTTGGCTGACAGGGTAGGGTATGTTTTTCAAAATCCCGATTTGCAGATTCTTGAGGACACAGTTTGGGATGAAGTTGCCTATGGACCGCGCAATAAGGACCTGTCGGAGGAAAAAGTGCGGGAACAGGTTGAAGAAGCGTTGGCAGCAACAGGGTTAACTGAGTTTGCCGAGGTTTATCCTCGTACCTTGTCCTTTGGCCAAAAACGGCGCCTGGGCGTTGCAGCGGCGCTTGCTCTTAATCCCCGCACGCTGATTCTTGATGAAATCACGAACGGACAGGACAGTTTGGAAAAAGAGCAGATGATGAATTATCTGCGCACTATTAATGAAGATAAAGGGATTACAATCATACTGATCACTCATGATATGAATATTGCCCGCCGGTATGCGCGCAGGGCGATAGTGCTGCACAATGGCAATCTTGTATTTGATGATGTTCCCGAGGAGCTATTTAACGGTACAAGGGATTTGACTGACTGGGGCTTACAGCAGCCGACTCTGGCGTCCTTGTCTTTAGCCTTTGGAGTTTATGCCCTGTCACCGGATGATTTTTGCGCGCAACTCGCTCCGAAAGCAGGTGAAAAAGAATGAAGGTTACTGCATTTACACAATTAGTAACGGTGCTGGCTATAACTGCCCTGGTTTTCATCTTGCCGGTGAAGTTAGTTTCCTTTATTTTGGTTTTGGAACTGGTGCTTCTTCTTTATATTAAACACGATCGGATGACAATGGCTGCTATAGGTGCTCTTGCTGTGTTTACCGGCATGATGATTCTTCTGCAGCTTCTTTTTCAGTCTTCGCTGGAAGTGGCTTTGACCGGTGGTTTGAGAATGCTTGTCATGACCATGGCGTTTTTGTGCCTGCTGGCGGCGACTAAAATCCAGGACATTGCCCAAGCTTTGGTTGAGCGTTTCCGCATGCCTTGTGAGTACGCCTTTATGTTGACTACGGCTTTGCGCTTCGTGCCGGATTTTCTGACGGACAGTACGGCTACCCTGGACGCTCAGTCTTGTCGCGGTTACTCTAACCGAGGAAATGTTGTTAAGCGTTTGCTTGCCTATTTAGGCGTGATTAAACCTTTAGTAATGCGTGCGGTTGCTAAATCAGACACCCTGGCTTTGAGCATGGAACTAAAAGGTTTCGGAGCAAATACCTATAAAAATATGAAGAAGCAGGAACTTGGCATCGGTGACTACCTTGTGCTAGGGGTTGTTTTGGTACTGAGCACTTATAAATTCTGGATTAAGTATTTATAAAAATTAAAAAACAATTTTTTTAATGGACCAAAGGGTGGACCAAAGGGGGACTGTCCCCCTTTGGTCCATTTCTCCTTTGTCCATTAAAAATAAGACGGCAATTATTCGCGCCGGTCTCAGCAAATTGGTGTATAATAATTAGTAGTTGAATTTACAACGAAGGCTTACAGGTCAGGAGATGAGCGGATTGTTGAAGAAGAAGGCGCCAATTGGCGTTTTGGATTCAGGGGTTGGAGGTCTCAGCGTTTTGAAATGTCTGAGGAAGCTCATGCCCCAGGAAGACTTTATATATTTGGGTGATACTGCACGGACTCCATACGGGCCGCGCAGCGAAAGGGAAGTCAGGCAGTTTGTAGACGAGATGCTTGACTATTTTGAAATGCAGGGTACAAAACTAGTAGTTATTGCCTGTAACACACTTACTGTATTAGGCATTGATACTTTGAAGGGCAATCATGAATATGATATCGTCGGCATGTCTAAAGGTGCGGATCTTGTCGTAAATGCCAGCAAGAACAAGACTATCGGCGTTTTTGCCACAGAATTTACGATTAACTCAGGAGCGCATAAGGCGGCTATTCTGTCTGCAGAGCCTGCGGCGACGGTTGTGCCAAAGGCTTGTCCAAAATTCGTGCCATTGATTGAGGGCGAAAAGTTTTGCTCGGTGGAAATTACGGATGCTGTTGCTGAATATGCTTTGCCTTTGAAAGCGGCAGGAGTCGATACTGTAATTTTGTCCTGTACCCATTATCCCTTTATTAAGGAAGATATTGAGCAGGAAATGGGCACAAAGGTTAAGGTCATAGATCCTGCGGAGCAGACGGCCTTAGACGCACAAACAGTTTTGCGTGAAAATAATCTTTTGCAGGAAGGCGCTGCAGGTAAAACTACAATTTGTTTTACTGCAGATTTGGCAAGAGGCAGGCGCATTACCTCACGCATGTTTGAAGTGGCTTCCTGTGAATTCAAGACAGTAAGTCTGAGGGAAAAATAAGATAAATAGCATTCCGGCTGCAATTGCAGCCAGAATGCGTTTTGTTTTTTATGTATTTTTTAGAGAACATCACTATTTCAGCAGGAATTACAGGATTTATGTCTAATAACTAATACTTGGATAGTTTTTTGCTTATTCTTTTTATTTTAAAAACATAATTGATATGATAGCTCGCTAGTAGTTTCTGTTTCGTCACTTTAATCTAAGCTATTTTGAATTTAATTCGTAATAGTCCTTTTGAAGGGAAGGCTGGAAGTATGATAGTCTACGCAGAATGGGTCTCAAATCAAAGTTAAATGCTGGTACCGGTTCCACTTTCCAGGTGGAAGCGGTATTTTGTGTATTTAGACAGTTATAATATGATTTTTATATACAGGTGGTGAGAAAATGTCAATCTTAGAAGAAATCAAGGCCGCGGAACATGCAGCCGAAGAAGCTAAACGAGAAGCAAAAGTTCTGGCCGGCAATTTAATGCGTGAAGCAGATGAGAATGCAACCAAAGAAGCAGAGGGCATGATAGCCAACGCTCAGAGGACGGCCAAAAAAGCCATTGCCGCTGCGGAAGCAGAAGCGAAAATCAAGGCTAAGGCCATTATCGCCGAACGTATGCTGGAGGATCGTGCCTTAGCAGAGGCAGCTCATGCAAAGCTACCTGAAGCAGTAGAGTATGTTATAGAAAAGGTTGTGGTCTAGCATGCTGGTTTCAATGAAAAAAGTTACTCTGTATGCCCTGAAAGAAGACCGCGCAGCAATTCTTTTGAATTTGCAGCGAGACGGCAACGTCATGCTGCTGGCACAAGCCGAAGGCACTTCCATACCGGGAACGGATGACTTGGGTTCAAGAGTAGAAACAGCCAAAAGTGCAATAAAATTTGTTTCAATGCACGTAGGCAAGCCATTACTAATGGCGGCTAAAACCCCTGTTACTTATGATGAATTTTTGAGGGAAACGGGAGAGGGCGTCGCTCTTTCAGAGCAGGTTGATTCCCTTTCGGAAAAAATAGCCTCTCTGCGTAATGAAGCATCAACCTTGCTAGCCCAGGCAGAACATTTGCACCCATGGCTGGGTTTGGATGTTCGTCTTGAGGATTTGAAAGAGACTGGCACAAGCACTTTTTTTGCGGGCTATTTACCTGATACCGAACTTGATAAGCTTAGGGAAGAACTGAAGGATTTGACCGCGGAGATTCTCTTGCTGGCGGAAGCGCCTGAAGGAAGGGCAATGGTAGTCTTTGCACATAAGTCGGCGGCTGCGCAGGTGAAGCATATCCTGAAAACAACAGAGTTTATTGACGTAATCTTCCCGAAGCGTACAGGCTTTGTGCGTGAAATTATTGCCGAGTCAAAGAAAGCGGCAGCTATGAAAGAAACCCTTGCGCACGAGTTGGAAATTGAAGCATTGGAAGTAGCGAAAAGAAAATCGGAGCTTTTCCTTTATTATGACCAACTTGCTGCAAAGCAGGAGCGCGTGAAATATGCCGGGGAAGAAACTGAGAAAACCTTTTGTTTGCAGGGCTGGGTCCGGTCTGATAAAGAAGATGAGGTATCCAGGGCAGTAGCAGAGGCAACGAACGCTTATGACTTGAATTTTTCTGAGCCGGAAGAAGGCGAGATACCGCCGACGGTCATGCAGAACGGCAAATTCTCGACGCCTTACGAAGCTGTGACTGAGTTGTATTCCCGCCCTAGGATCGGGTCTATTGATCCGAACTTTATGATGGCTCCCTTCCATTTTATTTTTTTCGGCATGATGCTTTCTGATGCAGGTTACGGCTTAATTCTGACGTGCTTGCTCTTTATCATGCTTAAGGTTTTTAAGCCGCAGGAAACAGCGGGTAAATTGATGACGGTAGTTTTCTTCGGCAGTATCTCCACCGTTATTTGGGGCGCCCTGTTTGGTGGCTGGTTTGGTTTGGAATGGCAGCCGCTTTTATTCGTGCCGATGAAGGAGCCGCTGAAGATGCTGGCCTTATGTTTTGCATTGGGGGCGTTGCACTTGGTTTCCGGCATGGTCATGAAGATGTACCTGGAAATTAAACGCGGACAAGTCTGGAATGCGGTTTTTGATCAGCTATCCTGGCTTATTTTGTTCACCGGCTTGTTCCTTATGGTTTATCTGCCGAACTCTTCAATCGGCAAATATACGGCTATGGCAAGTGCGGCTCTTATTGTTTTGACTGGCGGCCGAGAAAAGGAAGGCTATATTTCCAAACTGATTGCAGGCTTGCTTTCCCTGTATAATATCAGTAGTTACGTCAGTGATCTTTTGAGTTATTCCAGGTTGTTCGCCTTGGGGCTGGCAACGGGAGTTATCGCTGTCGTCATCAACACTATCGCGCAAATGCTGAGCGAGGCAGGACCTATTGGTGTTGCCGCCGCTGTTGTTGTCCTGATTGGCGGTCACATCTTCAATATTCTGATCAATGTTCTTGGTTCCTTTGTGCATACCTGCCGTCTGCAATATATCGAGTTCTTCGGTAAATTCTACGAGGCCGGAGGCAAGGCATTCGTGCCATTGGCGATTCGCACAAAATATATGGATGTTACAAAATAAAATTTATTTATAAAAGAGTTCTGGGGAGGAATGTAATTATGTTAAGTTTAGGTACGTCTCTTGCTTTTGCCGGTGCAGCAATTGCTGCTGGTTTTGCCGGAAGCGGTTCCGCACTGGGAGTTGGTATAGCTGGTCAGGCTGGTGCCGGAGTTATTTCTGAGGATCCGGACAAATTCGGTAATGTTCTTGTACTGCAGGCATTGCCTGGTACGCAAGGTATTTACGGGCTTTTGATTGCTTTCATTATTGTCTTGAACATCGGTGTTGTTGATGGAAATATTAAAGATTTAACTACGGCTCAAGGTTTGGCGCTCTTTTTTGCAGGCCTGCCTATGGGCATTGCCGGCTTTTTCTCAGGTATTTATCAAGGCAAGGTTTGTGCCGCAGGTATTTACCTTTGTGCAAAACGTCCTGAAGAGACCGGTAAAGGCATTATCATGGCCGCTATGGTTGAAACCTATGCAGTATTGGCACTGCTGATTTCCTTCATTATGGTTAATGGCGTAAAACTCTGATCTAAGGAGGGGAAGAACGGTGGCAATAAATAAAATAATTTTAAAAATACAGGAGGAAGCTTCTCAAGAAGCGGGTGAGTTGCTTACAGCTGCCAAAAATAAAGCAGCTGCTTCTGTAGATAAAATTAACAAAGCGGCGATGACAAAGGTTGAAGAAATTAAGGCCCAGTCGGAAATGGATGCGGCCGAAGCTGTCAGACGCCAGTTGTTGATAGGCGAGCTGGAAGCGCGCAAGAATACGCTCGACAGAAAACGCAAGGTTATTGAAGAAGTTTTTGCACAGGCGGAAAAAGAACTGGCACAACTGCCGCAGGACAGATGGGAAAAATTAATCATCAAGACCGTGTTGCAAGCGAGCGAAAAAGGAACGGAAAAACTCTGCGTCCCTTTGGCTGATGTAGAAAAATATAAAGGCGGCTTGCTTACAAAACTCAATGCGGCGCTAGTTGCAAGCGGTAAAAAGGGCGAACTTACTTTGGCAGACGAACCTGCAAAATTTGTCGGTGGCGTGCTTATTATCGGGGAAAACAGCGATTTTGACGGTTCTTTTAAAACGATTTTACACGAAGTTCGCAGAAAATCGGAGCGTGAGGTAGCAGCCTTATTGTTTGGCTCGGAGGTGAATTAGCATGACCATTCCGCATCCAAGTTATGAATATGCAATGGGGCGCATCAGCGTTTTTGCCAAAAGAATGCTGACTGCTGCTCAGCTTCGGCGTATTTCTGAAGCGGCCGATGCCAGAGAAGCCCTGGTTTTGTTGTTAGAAACAGGGTACGGTGGCAACCTGACTCCGGAACAATACCAACATTTGGAGATTGACTACGTTATACGTGCACAGCTTCAAATGTCGCGCAAAATGATTCGTGATCTGACACCGGAGCCTGAGTTGACAAGTTTATTTCTGTTGGAAGTTGATACGCATAATATTAAAACACTGCTCAAGGCTCGTCTGATGGGCATAGATGCCCCGGATGTTCTGATCGAAGGAGGAGTTTTTTCTCTGGACTTCTTGAAAGAGTGTGTTTACAACAAAAAATATGATAAGTTGCCGGATGCTTACCGCATAGCGATGAATAAGATTGAAATTGATTTGCAGCGCAACATTGATCCCTTGCTCTTCAGTGCACAAATAGACTGCGCAATGTTCAGGCACATCAAGACTGTTTTGGATAGAATGGAAGAGCAAGGCTTTGTGCGTCATTATTTCACCTTGTTTGCCGATTTTCAAAATGCGCGCAGTGTCATAAGGAGCCGTTTGATGAATTGGAGCAGCGACAAATTAAGACCGCTTCTCTTGGATTGCGGTGAGATCGACCATTCAATTTTTATTGAAGGCATGGACACGCCTTTGGAACAGCTCGGTGCAAAGTTTAATCGCGGGCCCCATGGCAAACTTATTTCTCAGACCATAGAGGAATACGTAGCAACAGGCAATACGCCGATTTTGAAGAAAAGAATGGAAACGGCGTTGATGAATGTCTTGAAGTCGGTTAAATGGGATATGTTTACGCTTGGCCCTATCATTGGCTATTTGATGGGCAGGGAAGCTGAAGCTAAAGCTCTTCGCGTTATTTTCGGTGCG
>RZYP01000221.1 GCA_009930275.1 Negativicutes bacterium | reverse complement strand
GAAATAGTACCGGCTAAAAGATAAACGGCAGACGGGAGGGATAACGATGCTGAAAACAATGAAGGTTGTCGCCAGCGGCAGGATGAGGCAGGCAGCTTTTGACTTGCTGGATGCTGAGACAACGCTGTATCCTTGGCAGAAAGGCGGCAGGATGCCGCAGGAAACTTTTGATGAATTGCTGGCACAGGCGGAAGGCCTTTATTCAGCAGGAAACATTAAAGTTGACGACAGACTGTTGGCTAAAGCACCTAAATTAAAAGTTATCGCACAAGCTTCTGTAGGTTATGACAATATTGATATCGAGGCCTGTAAAGCTCGAGGCGTGCGTGTAGGCAATACCCCGGGAGTATTAGTTGACGCCGTCGCGGATTTAGCATACGGTCTACTTCTTGATAGTGCACGGATGATTGTTCGCGGACATGAACACGTCAAAACCGGGGCTTGGGGAGAACATAAAGGTTTGGGTTTTGGAGTTGACCTGGCTGGCAAGACTTTGGGAATCGTCGGCTTGGGAGCCATCGGCAGAGCTGTAGTGCCTAGAGCTAAAGCAAGCAAGATGAATATAATTTATCATAATACTCACAGGCGGAACGATGAGGATGAATTAGGCATAAAGTATGTTGATTTTGATACATTGCTGTCTTCAGCGGACTTTATCATGGTAATGGTACCACTGACGGACAAAACCAGGGGTTTGTTCGGCGCAGCCGAATTTGCCAAAATGAAGCCTTCGGTACGTTTTATCAATACGTCTCGTGGTAAGGTTGTTGATACAATGGCTTTGTACGAAGCACTAAGGGATGGCAAGATTGCTGCGGCAGCGCTTGACGTGGTCGATCCGGAGCCTTTGCCGATAGACCATCCGCTGCTTTGTCTGCCGAACGTTACTATTACTCCGCATATAGGTGCTTCCACCGTGGAAACGAGGGATGCCATGGCTTTGTTGACGGCGAAAAACATTCTGGCGGCTTTAGCGGATGAACCGATGCCGGCAGAAGTTAGCAACTGATTAAATATGTTGAGGAGATAATATGAAAAAAGAGCTGTGCCTGCAGAGTGTGGAAAAGCTTGGCTTGGAGGATTTGCTGAAAAAAATTAATACAAAAGATATTTTTCGGGTTATGCCGCTAGAGGATTTTGAAGAAAAGAAAGAAATAATTCTGCGCGGCGAAGAGCAGACCGTTGTCAGGCGGTTTCAACGTTTGGAACTGCAAGCAAAACAAAAAGAAATGAAGGTTATGGTGCGACTCGAAGAGGGTGTAATTATAACGAATGATACTATTACCCGTCAATATGACCTATATCTGGGCTATAGTCCTAAAAGCCGGGAACAATTACTCATTCTTTTGAAACAAATTCTAGACAACTTACCTATGATTTTGGTTGAGCCGGATGTCTATGAAAGGGTTAAACAGAACCAGGGTTCGTTCGACCCTACTTCGGCAGAACAATATAAGGCCAAAACTATCCAGGCTGGCTTGTGCAGCCACTTATTCTGGCAGATTTACATCGTCAACCAAGGCTGGGCAGATTTTTTGCATAAGCCGCTGGAGAGAATAACTTTAAGGCAGTTAAGGGTAAAGGTCAGAAGATTACGATCCTGTTTGACCTTTTTCAAGCCGGCATTGAAGCAGGAGGACGCATCTTTCTGGCAAAATAAATTGAGAAAACAGGGCGAAGAATTATCGCTGCTGCGGGAACTGGATGTTGCATTGATGGCGATTGAAAAAATCAAGGCGCCTTTAGGCAAAAAAGAACAGTTTTATCCTGAAGAGCTTGCAGGGTTATTGGCGCAGGCCCGCCATGAGGAGGTCTTGCGTCTGAAGAAAAAACTTCATTTGCAAGACATTACCATGGAGTTGGCCAACTTTGTGATATGGCTCGAGGGGCAACCATTGGCACCTGCCTATGGCGGCAAGGAATTAGAACAGTTTTTGTGGGATAGAATTAAGCAGTGGAGCAAGAGTATTGCGGTTTTGACTAAGAAGTATCCTGATTTTTCCAATATGTTGGAGATGCATCAAATAAGGATCAAGGTTAAACGTTTCCGCTATGTCATGATGACTTTACCGGAAATAAACAAGAATACAGGCAATATGCTGCGTAGGCTAAAAAAACTGCAGGATACATTAGGCTTCTTGCATGATGAATTTGTTAATAATCAGATTGTCAATAAAATCGTAGAAAAAAGTGGCGAGAAACTCCAATATGAAGTAGCCCTTTTCAAAGGGTGGGAAAGCGCGAAAATTGCTGATGCGGCCGCTGGTTTGCCCTATTTATGGGAAGACTTCTGTGAGGAACTGGAGATTTGGCAAGATACTATCTGACGGCGGTTTTTATTAATCAAACAACTTGTTAACAGCAAAAAAGGCACTGTAAATGCGTAAAGCATTTACAGTGCCCTTTAAGTTTTAAGAAGAAATCATTCACACTCAGCCAAAAGTTTTTTGGCATCGATGTATTGCGCAATGCCGGCAGCAACCTTTTTAGACTCCTTCATTGCCAGAACAACCGTTTTCGGACCATGCACAACATCGCCGCTGCTGAAAACTCCAGCCCTGGTCGTCATGCCATAAGGACGTTCCTTGGTTATGACGAAACCGCGCTCATCCACCTGGATACCTTTGGTTGTTGAAACAATACGTGCAGCTGGTCGCTGACCGACCGCCAGAATGACAAAGTCGCAAGGAATGATTTCTTGCCCGCCCGTTTCGATGAATTTGCCTTCGTTGTCTTTCACGACATTTTGTACCAATAAACCGGCTAACTCGGTCTCGTCCGACGCAGAGGGCTTGGTGCGCGT
>RZYP01000049.1 GCA_009930275.1 Negativicutes bacterium | reverse complement strand
GCTACGATTGCTGTAATAATACCGCTTTTTTCCATCCTGCTTACCTCATTGCTGAAAAGCATGTCCAAACCGATTGGTTTTGATAATCTCAGCTTGGAAAGCTGGCTGCCGGTTATTACCAGTGCTCAGTACATGGAAAGCATCTGGAACTCCGTTTTGTATGCGGTCATAGCTGCTACAGTCGGAACTATCCTCTCCGTATTTATTGCCTATCTTTCTGTTAAGACCAGGGTAAAAGGCAGATCATTGCCTGATTTGTTGACTATCATCGGCGGTTCTACACCAAGTATCGTTATCGCGCTGGCCTTGGTAATCACCTTCTCCGGAAATTATGGTTTGAATCTTTACTCAACAATGTGGATACTGATTGTCAGCTACCTCGTCAAATACATGACGATGTCCGTCAGAACTATTGCGGCTTCTTTGAGTCAGGTACATACTTCTTTGGAAGAAGCAGCCCTTAATTCAGGAGCAAGCTGGCTGAGGACCTGTAAAGATATTATTTTGCCGTTAATAGCCCCTTCAGTTATTGCGGGTTGGTTTTTGATCTTTATGCCTTCATTCTATGAATTAACGATGTCTTTGCTTCTCTATAGCGGTGACACGAAAACAATCGGTGTTTTGTTATACGAACTGCAGACTTATGCTGATACACAGAATGCGTCGGTTTTATCTGTTATAATTTTGAGCATTGTATTGCTTGGTAACATTATCCTGAACAAAGTCAGTAAGGGAAATGTCGGAATTTAATTAAGGAGTGGGAAAATTGGCACAAGTACGCATTGAACATATTTTTAAGCGATTTGGCGGAGTGACTGCTGTCAATGATTTCGACCTAGTGGTTGAAGATGGCGAGTTTGTCTCTATTCTTGGACCTTCGGGTTGCGGAAAGACGACAACGCTGAGAATGGTGGCAGGATTTGAAAGAGCCACTGAGGGCGAAATTTATATCGGGGACAAATGTGTAAGTTCTTCGCTCAAGAATACCTTTGTTCCGCCCGAAAAACGTGATATTGGGATGGTTTTCCAATCCTATGCCGTATGGCCGCATATGACCGTTCTGGATAATGTCGGCTATCCTTTGAAAATCCAGAAAGTTGCTAAGGAAGAACGCGTTAAGAGAGTCAAAGAAATGCTGGCTTTGGTACACTTGGAAGAGTATGCCGAGCGTTATCCGCATCAGTTGTCAGGCGGACAACAACAACGTGTAGCTTTGGCTCGAGCTTTGGTTGCGCGCCCAGGTCTACTGCTTCTTGACGAGCCGCTCTCCAATCTTGATGCAAAACTGCGCGAAAGCATGCGCTTTGAAATCCTCTCCTTGCAAAAAGAACTTGGTATAACGGTTGTTTATGTTACACATGACCAGGGAGAAGCAATGGCTATGAGTGACCGTATCGTGGTTATGAGCAAGGGCTTTGTGCAGCAGATTGGTGCTCCGCACGAAATCTATGCCAATCCTGCCAACAAGATGGTTGCCGACTTTATTGGCTTGGTTAACTTCCTGCCGGGCGAAATTACGGACGGCAGGGTGCACATTGCAGGTATGGCGACATCCTTGCCCAACCCATCCAATTTGACCGGCAGCGTGACGATTGCCGTCAGACCGGAGAATATTACCTTGTCCTCCGAAAATGGTACGATGAAGGGTGTTTTGACCCATCGCTTCTATTTGGGTGACGCCGTTGACTATCGTGTCCAGGTCGGAGATGAAATGGTACGCGTTATTGTGAAGGGCGCTGATCTGAAGCAATTCAAAGACGGCGAAACAGTTCATCTTGATTTCGAAAGAATCATGGTTTTTGAAAAAGAGTAAATTTATCGTGTTTGCAGGCAGCCAGCTGTGTTCTAACAGCTGGCTGTTTTTATGCCTACGTTTGAGACAGTATTCGTTACATTACTTAAGAAATATTCTTAAGCGGCCGCGGTATGTTATAATGTAAGCAAAAATATTAAGCGGGAAGATAATATGAAAAAAAGAAGCATTCTAATATTTATTATATTAATAGCGCTGGCAATGTTTGGCTGCAGCAGTATCAAATTTTCTGAAAAGGCCGATATCCTGAAAGTCTATAGCGAATTATCGGAGGAAATAACCAGCGGTTTTATCCAGGATTTTGAGAAAATCAACAAGGGTAAATTTAAAGTTGAACTGGTGAAAGGACCCTTAAAAAAGGACCAAAATCTGGCAAATTCTTTGAAGGCGCTGGAGTGTGACATTTGGCTTGGCGGTACCGCCGAAGATTATTTTTTGGCGGATAACAAGAAAATGCTTCAACCTTACCAAGCCAAAGATTTAAGCAACATACCAACAGGTTTACGTGATAAGCACGGAGCATGGACGGGCCTTTTTACAACAAATCTCGTGTTTGTTGCTAATAGGAACTCTTTAATTTCCTTAGGTTATGATAAACCTGGTTCCTGGGAAGATTTACTGCAAGAAAATTTCCGGCATGAACTGGTAATCTCAGACCCCTCCTTAAAACAAGGAGGCTATCGCTTACTGACGACCTTGTGGCAGTTGTTTGGTGAAAAGAAATTTGACGAATATATATTGCTTTTCAAGAAACAGGAGACAGAATATGCCGAAAGTGATGAAGCTGCAATCGAAGAGGTTCGTAAAGGCCGGAAAGCTCTGACTGTGGTGCCGCTTGATTTAGCGATGGCATCAGCAGTAAGAAATAATATTCTTGTTATAAGTGTGCCGGAAGAAGGAACCTCACGCAAAATAAACGGCGTGGCTATTATGGCTGGAACTAAGCAGGAAGCAACCAGTCGTGCTTTTATTGACTACCTTGTTTCTGATAGTGCTAAGGCTGTATTGGACAGCTCGGAATATTATGTCTGGTCCTTGATGGATAATACCAGGGATTACACCTGGGGCAAACAGTACAGCGATATATTTTTGATACACGATGACTTGCGCTGGTGTGTTTTGAATAGTGAAGAAATCATCGACAAACTGAAACCTGTAAAAAAGTTAAATGGTTGGTAGTATAAGGGGCAAAAGCTTATAATAGAAGCAATAGATGATGATTAGGGGGAATAGTAAATGAATTGTGCTTTTTGCTCACATAATAAGTGTTATACGAGTGGCCAGAATTGTACAAAAATGACGCACGAGGAAGTCTGTGAATCGTACAGTGAAGAGGAAAAACAGATGATGAAAGCCTCTTCGGCTACGGAAAGCCGTAACTACATGCAAATGACGCGTTTGGAGGAAAGCGTTTATTTTGCCAAGGAAATGGGTGTCAAAAAGGTTGGCATAGCTTTTTGCATCGGGCTAAGAAACGAAGCTCGCTTTGTTGCTCAATATTTTAAAAATCAAGGTTTTGCCGTAGAATCGGTATGCTGCAAGGTTTGTTCCGTCGATAAGGATCTGCTGGAACTGGAAAAAATAAAGAAGGGCAGCATCGAGGCTATGTGTAATCCGAAAACGCAGGCTAAAATTTTGAATGAAGCAAAAACCGAGCTTAATTTTATTGTAGGGCTATGTGTAGGGCATGACATGATTTTCACTAAAGCCTGCGAAGCGCCTGTTTCCAGCATTATTACTAAAGACAGAGTGCTTGCTCATAATCCGGCGGGGGTTGTTTATTCCCGCTATTGGCGAAGAAAACTTGGCATTCTGGAAGAAGGTACAGTCTAGGAAGAAGGATTTTGTTGTTTTTTGTCGAAAAACATTAACCATGTTTTTATATTATTGTTGCAATTGTAGAATGGGAGGACGGAAGAAATGATGAAAAAAAGTTTGAAAAGTGTGGCCTTTGCGGTATCTTTAACTTTGTCGCTTGGCTTGCTCGCTGGTTGTGGGGGCGAGAAAAAAGCAGAACAGAAGAAAATGGTGAAGGTAGGTATTGTGCAGCTGGTAGAACATGCGGCTTTGGATGCTGCTAATAAGGGTTTTGTTGACGGCATGGCAGCTAATGGCTACAAAGAAAAAGAAAATGTTACTTATGACAGGCAGAACGCGCAAGCTGACCAATCCAACCTGCAAAATATCGCCCAGCGCTTTGTCAGCGGCAAGGTAGACCTTATCTGCGCTATTGCGACGCCTGCGGCACAAACAATGGCTAACGCGACTAAGGATATCCCTATTGTCGGGACAGCTATAACAGATTATGCGGAAGCTAAGCTTGTAGCGTCCAACAAGGAGCCGAAAGGCAACGTTACCGGCACTACCGACATGAATCCGATTAAAGAACAGGTTGATTTGATGCTGAAAATTGTGCCGCAGACTAAGACAGTCGGCACTGTTTATTCTTCCAGTGAAGTGAATTCACAGCTGCAAATCAAAATTTTGAAAGAAGTATTGGCAGCGAAAAATATAAAAGTAGTTGAGGCAACTGTTTCCAATGTCAACGATATTCAACAAGCCGCACAAAGCTTGGTTGGTAAGGTAGACGCCGTTTATGCTCCGACTGATAACGTTATCGCGTCCGCAATGCCTACATTAGTGGCTATTACTGATGAAGCAAAGATACCTGTATTCTGTGGTGAAGGCGGCATGGTAAAAGCCGGTGGCCTTGCAACTGTCGGTATCGATTATTATAAACTTGGTTTCCAGACCGGCGCTATGGCTGCCCGCATTCTTTCCGGTAAAGAAAAACCAGCTACGATGGCCATTGAATCTCAAAAAGAGATGCAGACAATAGTCAACGAAGAAGCAGCAAAAAAACTTGGTATCACTATTCCTGCTGATATTTTGAAAGCGGCAAAGGTATCCAAATAGTTATGTTTGATTTGTTACTACCTACGTTATCTCAGGGATTGCTTTGGGCTCTTATGGCCTTGGGTGTTTACCTGACATATAGAGTTCTGGATATCGCCGACTTGACTGTTGAGGGCAGCTTTCCTTTAGGAGCGGCAGTAGCGGCGGCATTACTAGTCAAAGGGTTTGATCCCTTGACTTCTGTCTTTATGGCTGGGGTTGCCGGAGCTTTGGCCGGTGTTGTAACCGGCATATTGCACACTAAACTGAAAATACCGGCACTTTTGGCCGGAATATTGACGATGATTGCGCTCTATTCAGTAAATCTTCGTGTCATGGGCAAGGCTAACATTTCCCTGCTGCGTGTAGATACTGTTTTTACCTTCATCAGGGATATGGGTCTCAACAATGCGCAGGCCATTTTTCTTGTTGGGTTAATCAGTACGATTTTCTTCGGTGCGTTGATGTACTGGTTCTTTGGAACCGAGATTGGCGCTGCTATTCGTGCTACCGGATTCAATCAGCAAATGATCAGGGCGCAGGGCATTGACACAAACGGGACCATTATCGTTGGTCTTTTGATAAGCAATGCCTTGGTAGCCATTTCAGGTGCATTGATTGGTCAGAGCAATGGGTTCGCTGATGTTGGCATGGGTACGGGCACGATAGTTATCGGCCTGGCCTCGGTTATTATCGGTGAAGTTCTTTTTGGAACAAAAAGTTTTAAGAACTGCCTGCTTTCCGTTGTTCTGGGCTCGGTTGTCTATCGTTTCGTTATAGCGTTGGTCTTGCAGCTGGGCATGCCGCCGAATGACCTGAAGTTGTTCACTTCGGTCTTGGTAGCCTTTGCTTTGTCAATGCCGCTTTTCAAAAAGAGCATGGATGGCAGAAAGGTGGCGAAATAATGCTAATAGTAGAAAATATTTCGAAAACCTTTCACCCGGGCACGATAAACGAGAAAAAAGCTTTGCAGGAATTGTCTTTGCATTTGAAGTCAGGTGATTTTGTTACGGTTATAGGTGGTAACGGCGCTGGCAAATCGACCCTTATGAATTCCATTGCCGGAGTATTCCCCGTAGATAAAGGTAGGATAATCATTGACGGCGATGACATTACTAAACAGCCGGAACACAAAAGGGCGAAATATATCGGCCGTGTTTTTCAGGATCCAATGATGGGAACGGCTGCAGGCATGATGATAGAAGAGAACTTAGCCATAGCGTCGAGACGCGGCAAGATTCCGACTTTTGCCTGGAGTTCCCAAGAGGAAGACCGTGACCGCTTTAAAATGCTGCTCAAGGAGCTTGATCTTGGTCTCGAAGACAGGATGACTGACCGGGTAGGGTTGCTTTCAGGCGGACAGCGTCAGGCGCTGACACTTCTGATGGCTACGCTTAACCAGCCGAAACTGCTTCTTCTGGATGAGCACACGGCGGCACTTGATCCTAAGACGGCGGAAAAAGTTCTCGGTCTTACCCAGAAAATAGTCAGCCGCTATCATCTGACAACATTGATGATTACACATAATATGCGTGATGCTTTGCGCTTTGGTAATCGTTTGATCATGATGCATAACGGGCGTATTTTGATTGACCTTGAGGGCAGAGAAAAAGAGAATTTGACTATTCCTGATTTGCTGGCAATGTTCGAACAGGCCAGCGGCAATGAACTAGATAATGACAGAATGCTTTTAGGATAAAAAATTAGAGATGTAGCAATAGGTTTATCCCTATTTCTACATCTCTTTTTTTGTGTTTTTTCTATTTTACCAAGCCGTAAGTCCAGGTATTGATGCCGCCCATATCGGCAACATTGGTATAACCCATTCCTATAAGCGCTTTAGCGGCAATTTCGCTGCGCCGCCCTGTGCGGCAGTAGACGATTATTGCTGCGTTTTTGTCCTTCAATAAGGCAGGCGCCTTTTTTTCGATTTCATCGTAAGGTATGAGGAGACTGTCAGGAATGTGCCCGCCATCATATTCTTCCTTGGTACGTACATCGACAATAATAAGTTTCTCGCCTTTGTCCAGACGAGCTTTAACAGTAGCCGGGGCGATTTTTTGGTAGGAGCCTTCGGTGGCAGCAGCAGAGGGCGTCACCGATTTTGCTGTTGGTTGTGAAGAACAGCCGGTGGTAAATAAGACAACGGCAATCACCGCAATGCCAAGAAGAAGCAGCATAAAGAGTTTGTTCATGAAAACACCTCGTTTCATTGTTTTTAAAAATAAGGAGCAAATTGAAACAGTTAGTTTCTTCTGCCGGAGATAATGAGTCCGAGTAAGATAAAGAAGGTGCCAACACAGGCCAGCCAGGTAATTTTTTCTCCTAAAATAAGAGCGGAGGTAATGATTGTCACGATGGGACTGATGTAGATATACATGCTGGTTTTGACCGGACCGAGGATGTTAACGGACCAACTCCAGGTGCCAAAGCAAATAGCAGAAGCACCTATCCCCAGGTAAAGCAGATTGAACAGGTTGGCATGGTCGTCAAGACGATAGAAACCCCACTGGAAGTCCATGAAAAGCAAAGCGGGCAGCATCAGAATTAAGCCATAGCCGAAAATATTGCGCGTGCAAAGGACTGTATTATAATGAAAAGTGCTGATTTTCCGCAGAAGAACCGAATACAATGCCCAAACCACGCCAGCCAGAAAAGCGAGGATGTCGCCGATCGGATTAAGCTTTAAAATAACGCTGCCGTTAAATACTATCAATGCCACGCCGAAAAGTGCACAAATAAAACCAACAAAAAAACCAGGATTAAGCGAGTCTTCGCCGAAAAGATACTTTGTTGCCAAAGCCGTCATAAAAGGGACAAAAGCTAAAATAAGGCAGACGTTGGAAGCATAAGTATAAAGCAAAGCGACATTTTCGAGCAGGAAATAGAGCGTAATGCCGCACAAGCCGGCAGCAATGAAATATTTCTCTTCCTCCAGTCCTTTGGTTTTCAGTCTTTTTGGTCTTGCCAGACATAAAACCAAAAAACCGAGAATAAAACGAAAGAAAAGAATCTCTAAAGGAGTGAAGTCCAGTAAAAGAATCTTTGTTGAAATAAAGGTCGTCCCCCAGACGATGACCGTAAAAAGTGCTGCAATATGGCCTAGGGTGGTTGTCCCCATCTAATCTCCTCCTTGAGTAACACTACTGTTATTTTATTATCGACTATTTGCGGCGAAAAAACAACGGGGAAAATTTTACCGTTGCCTGCCGATGCCGTATAATAGATATGTGTTGATAAAATTTTATTGCAGGGGAGCAGTGCTGATGCAGAATGCGGAGCGGTTAAAAGGCATAAAATGCTTTTTGTTTGATATGGATGGTACGATTAATTTAGGTAATACGCTTATTCCGGGGATGGATGAGTTTTTCGCCCGACTGCGGGCAAAAGAAAAGAAGTTTTATTTGGTAACAAATAATTCCTCCAAGGATCACGCGCATTATGTCAACAAAATGACTCGAATGGGCATCGAAGTCACTTGTGATGACGTCCTGATTTCTTCGGATGCGCTGACGTACTACCTGGGCAAGGTCAGTCCCCAGGCCAAACTATTCGTTTTGGGAACGCCGGAATTAAAGGCAACTATTACTAAGGCAGGTTTTGCAATCGTCGACCCGGCAGTTGTTGACCCGGATTTCGTTATTCTTGGTTTTGACATGACGCTGGCCTATGACAATCTGGCAACGGCTTGCCGGCTCATTGACAAGAGTGTGCCTTATATCGCGACGCATCCGGACGTCCGCTGTCCTATTGAGGACGGAGAATTTATTCCTGACTGCGGCGCCATGATCGAACTTATTAAAACAGCCACGGGCGTTGGTCCATTAGATGTTTTGGGCAAGCCTTACCATTACATGATAGATCTGTTAATGGAAAGAACAGGGTTTAATAAAAGCGAGATTGCCATGGTAGGTGACCGTCTTAGCACGGATATCGCTTTCGGCTTGAACAACGATATTCTATCAATATTGGTTTTGACAGGTGAAGCAACTCTTGACGATGTTGAAAGAGGACATATCAAGCCGGATATAATTCTCGACCATGCTGGGAATTTAATAAACTATATTTGAGGTGTTTATGGAAAGACCGCGTTATGAACTAATTGATACTCTGCGAGGCTTAGCAATTTTTTGTGTGATAGTGTACCATTTCATTTATGATTTGGTTCACTTTTATTCGATGGACTTTCCTTGGTTTGAGGGTTGGGGGACGTATATGGTGCAACAAGGAGGCGTCTGTCTCTTCATTTTGATATCCGGCGCCATGTCTCTTTGTGCGAAAAAACCTTTGCGTAATGGACTGTTTTTAGTTGCCTGCGGCTTGTTTATTACCTTGGCAACTTATATTTATTCGCCTGGCAGCATTATTGTTTTCGGCATCTTAAGCCTACTGGGATGGGCGGCGGTTTTAACTGTCTTTTTTTCTCCTCTGCTGAAAAAAATACCTGGAAAACTTGGGATTGCTCTCAGTTTACTTCTGTTTTTGCTTACACATGAGCTGGCTGACGGCAGCTTGGGCTTTTTAGGAATTCACTTATATGATTTGCCTTCATCATGGTATGAAAGCAGAGTTTTATTTCCGCTGGGTTTACCCCATGCAAGTTTTGTTTCTGCAGATTACTTCCCCCTGTTGCCTTGGCTTTTTCCTTATTGGCTAGGATATTATTTTTGGCAGCGGTTGGGTGAAGATTTCAAGAAGAAATATTTATCAGAGGGGCTGCCGATATTTTCTGCAATGGGCCGTCACAGTTTATTTATCTATCTTGCGCACCAGCCGATTCTACTAATTGTTTGTTTCTTGTTATTTGATAATAATAAATAATAGAGCCTGGATTTCAGTAAAAGAAATCCAGGCTTTAAGTATTTTTGTTGACAAAAAATAAAAAAAGCCTTATAGTAGTCCTACATAGGAACAATAAAACCCAAGGAGGCAAAATGGACGTAATTGAGCGCTTGGTGTATTTTAATCTGACACGGCATGAGGCGACACTGTACATGGCACTCCTTGCTGAAGGCAGTCTGACCGGTTATGAAGCAGCCAAACTTACAGGCATTTCCCGTTCCAACACATACACTGCGTTAGCAGGTTTGGTGGATAAAGGCGCGGCACATGTTACCGAGGATACGGCTACCAGATATACACCGGTCTCATTTGAAGAGTTTTGTGAGAACAAAATTCGCCAAATGCAGGAATACAAGGCCTATTTAATAGAGAAGATGCCTGTTGCCAAAAACGAGGTTGAAGGTTACATTACCATAAAAGGCGCGCAGGCAATCATGAATAAGTTGAAAAACATGATTGCTAAGGCGGAAGCCAGAATTTATGTCTCTGCGACAGGCTCGCTTATTGAAGACCTGCGGGAACCACTGGCTGAGGCTGTGAAGCGGGGCTTAAAGATAGTAATTATAACCGAACGGTCCTTTGTATTACCGGGAGCAACGACTTACTACGCGGAAAAACCAAACAGCCAGATCAGGTTGATTGCCGATTCCTGCAAAGTCCTGACCGGTGACCTGGCAGACGGTGACAGCTCTACCTGCTTATATTCGGGCAAGCAGAATTTAGTTGATTTATTTAAAGACGCACTAAAAAATGAAATTAAGCTGATTGAATTAACAAATATTGAATAAGAGGGGTGCACAAACTAGTGAAAAAACCATTTGTAACCAAAGAACAGTTAGAGAAAATTACGTCGGAATACGCAACGCCATTTTATCTTTATGATGAAAAGGGCATACGCGAAAATGCCCGCAAAGTAATGAAAGCTTTTGCCTGGAATAAAGGGTTCAAGGAATATTTTGCCGTTAAGGCAACTCCAAATCCGCGCTTGCTGCAAATTCTGCGCGAAGAAGGCTGCGGCGCTGACTGCTCCTCCTATACAGAACTTTTGATGGCTGACGCTGTTGGTTTTAAGGAAAGTGAAATAATGTTTTCGTCTAATGTTACACCGGCAGAGGATTTCAGGCTGGCACGCAAGCTGAATGTCACAATTAATCTTGATGATATTACTCACATCGATTTTTTGGAGAAAGTTGCTGACATTCCTACCACTATTAGCTGCCGCTTTAATCCTGGCGGTCATTTTGCTATCGAGAATAATATAATGGACAATCCTGGCGATGCCAAGTACGGGTTTACCCGTGAACAAATGGTCGAAGGCTATAAAAAACTGATGGCCAAAGGCGTCAAACATTTTGGCATTCATGCCTTCCTTGCCAGCAATACCGTAACCAATGAATATTACCCAAGCCTTGCAAAAATTCTTTTCCAGCTTGCAGTTGACTTGAAAAATGAAACCGGCGCCAGCATCGAGTTCATCAATCTTTCCGGCGGTGTAGGCATTCCTTATAGACCTTCCCAGAAAGCAAACGATATAATTGCTATCGGTGAAGGCGTCCGCCAGGCTTTTGAAGAGGTACTCGTGCCGGCAGGTATGGGCAACGTAGCGATTTTCGCAGAGATGGGCCGTTTTATGATGGGACCGTATGGTGCTCTTGTGGCCGAAGCTATTCATGAGAAACATACCTACAAAGAATATATTGGCCTTGATGCTTGCGCGGCAAATCTGATGCGCCCTGCTATTTATGGCTCTTATCATCATATTACTGTCATGGGCAAGGAAAATGAGCCTTGCGACAATGTTTACGATGTTACGGGCGGTTTGTGTGAAAACAATGACAAATTTGCTATCGATCGTAAATTGCCGAAAATAGATATCGGCGACTTGCTCTTCATTCATGATGCAGGTGCTCATGGTTATGCCATGGGTTATAATTATAACGGCAAACTGAGAAGTGCAGAGTTACTACTGAAAGAAGATGGCAGCGTGGAAATGATCCGCCGTGCCGAAACAGCGGCAGACTATTTCGCTACCTTCGATTTTAGCGCAACGTTCAAAAAAGGCTTCACTCACTTCTAAAAACAATATTTAAAATTGTAGCCCGGCTATTCTGTTTAAAAGAATAGCCGGGCTATTTTTACTTCGATTAGAGGTCGTTGTAATTTATTTTTCTTCTGCCAGTTTGCGGACAGCTTCGGCAGTGGCATTATCGGTTAACACGTAAAGATAATCACCCGCGAACAGCAGCGTGTCACCATTAGGAACAATATCCTTCTCGCCTCGCTTGACGTCGACAAGGAGCGTGTGCTCCGGCCAGTCAATATTTTTAACCAGTTTGCCATCGAGCGAGCAGCCGCTGCAAACCGAAATTTCAATTACGTTTCTGGTTTTGTCAGGGACGACATCATCGTTTTGTTTATTGATGCTATCTAGGGATCGTTGCAGAAGGCGGTCGTAAATTGGCTCATTATTACAAACCTCGGCAGCAAGATAAGCACTGATAGAGGCTATTACCAAAGGAAAGAGATGCTCGAAAGAACCAGTCATTTCCATAACAAGGATAGTGCCCGTTATTGGCGCACGCACAGAGGCGGCAAAAAAAGCAGCCATGGCAAAAACGACCATATTTTGATGGAAAAAAGGATTTAAAAACCCCCAATCAACCATGAAAGTGCCGACAAGATTTCCAGCTAAGGCGCCAATAACCAGCATGGGCAGGAAAAAGCCGCCGGGCACGCCGGAACCGTAACTTAACATGGTAAAAATGAATTTGCAGCAAAGAAGTATAGCAATAACTGCAAGAGAGAAGTGGTTTTTGGAAATGGTGTCAATTAACTCGCTGCCGCCACCAAGAACTTCCGGCAGATAAAAACCGAGGATGCCTGCAAAAATCAGGACAAAGGCAACGCGCGAAAAAGTGTTTTTAAAAAATGGCAGCTGGTAGAATTTAGAGATATTGATGAGAGCATAATTGAAGACAGTCCCAAAGATACCCAGAACAAGACCCAATATAATAATTAGTCCGAAATATTGGAGTGGCAGTACCGGCAAATCTAAAAAGTTAAAAATAGTAGCACTCCCAAAAATTAACTGAGAAATGGCTGTCGCAGTCAGAGCAGCAGCCATGGCAGGAAGTAGGACGACCGCAGAAAAATTATGGTGCAATTCTTCCAAAGAAAAAATAACGCCGGCTAAAGGGGCATTAAAGGCTGCCGCAAGACCAGCACTGGCACCACTGGTCAACAAATACCTTTCTTCCATTCTTGAACGGCCAAAAAGACGGCTGAGGCCTTGTGCCATCATTGCTCCCAGTTGAATTGAAGGACCTTCCCGCCCGAGCGAGAGGCCAGCACCAATACCAAGGATACCACCCACCAGTTTAGTCCAAAGAACCCGAAACCAGTGCATTTTGAAAAAACCGAGAATAGCGCCTTTGACCTGTGGAATGCCGCTGCCTGCCGAAAGCGGTTCGTACGCAACCAGAAAATGCAGGACGGCAGCTGTCAGAAGCAAAGTACAGAACCAAATTGCGCTAATTGTCCAGTCATGAGTAGTCAGATAACTATAAATATTAACACGCTGGGCCTCTACGAAGTTCAGAGCGAAACGGAAAAAACCTACAACAATGCCGGATAAAAGACCAACAATGATGCCTTCGCCAAAAAGACGCAGACGAAAATTATGCCAGTT